>SXSI01000042.1 GCA_005792285.1 Bacteroidota bacterium | reverse complement strand
TACAACAATAAGATTTGGATTACCAAATGAGTCTTTTGTAAAACTAGAGATTTATAATTCACTTGGACAATTAGTACAAACATTAGTGAATGAAGTTATGTCTGCACATTATTATGAAATAAAATGGGAAGCTGGAAAGAATCCAACAGGATTATATTTTTACAAAATAATTGTGATAGATATAAATGACTCGAAAAATAAATTTGTGCAGACGAAGAAAATGATGTTGGTTAAATAAAATGTACCACCTGTGTCACACTTCGACAAGCACAGTATGACGTTTTTTCGTTCTATTAACTTGGAACTAGCGATGACAAATTGAAATAAATTATTTTAGTTGAAATTAGTCATTAATAATATTATGTTATTTATATTAAAAAAGGGCTTTAAATGAAATCGATAATAGTATTACTGTTAATCTGCACAATTAATATTCAATCGCAAGAAATAAAATCTCTTGAACTTGGATCGGACCTTCCACTCGGTGAAATAAAAATGGTTGATATAAGTGAAAAAGAAATTTCTATGGACGATTCTAAAGGTAAGAATGGACTTCTTGTGATGTTCAGTTGTAATACTTGTCCTTGGGTTATTAAAAACCAAAGTCGAATGGTTTCAATATCTGAATATGCAACTAAAAATAAAGTTGGAGTTATAATTATTAATTCTAACGAAACTCAGAGAGACGATGTTGACTCGTTTGAAGAAATGAAAAAATATAGTAAGAATCAAAAATACAAATGGTCGTACGTTATTGATGAAAAAAGTAAAATTGCAAATTCTTTTGGTGCAACCAAAACACCTGAAATATTTCTTTTCAATTCTGATGGGAAGTTAATTTACAAAGGTGCAATTGATGACAATCCCGGTGATGTGAAAAGTGTTAAACGTGAACATCTTAAAATAGCAATTGACGAAATGGTAAAAGATAAAGATGTTACTGTAAAAGAAAGTCGATCGATGGGTTGCTCAATTAAAAGAGCTTCGTAAAAAGGTTATTCAGCAACAAGCTCTGATAAAGCTGATTTAATTTTATTTTCAGGAATTTTTGAATTATAAAATTTTCTGTAAGCTTTATTATTATTCAACATTACAGTAACAGGTATTGCTCCCGTCCAAGATGAATCTATTAATGGACAAAAATAATCAGCATTTGTTTCGTTCAACCAATAAACTTTTGATTTATAGTTATTCTTCTTTACAAAATTTGTAATGTGTTTAGGATAATCTTCGGGGAAATCAAGATTCACAAGAATCAGACTTACTTTCTGCTCTTTAAAGTTTAATACTTCTTTTTCGAAATAAGGAATTTCTTCAATACAGGGTTTGCACCAACTTGCCCAAAAATTAATTACGAGTGGAGTTGTAGTTGTATCAATTAAATTTAAAACATCTTTAACTTTGATTTTTTTAATTTGTTGCGAATGAACTTCAGTAGAGAATAAAATTAAAAAGAGACAAAATAATTTTGTCATTCAAAATTAAAAACCAATAATATCGTTGTACAGAATGAATACCATTAACGTAATTAAAATTGCAACTCCAACCTGTTGAACTGCTAATTGCACTTTTACAGGTATTGGTTTTCTGATTACCGCTTCAATAATTAATAAAACTAAATGCCCACCATCGACTGCCGGAATTGGAAGAATATTAATAACAGCAAGGCTAATACTGAGTAAAGCGATAAAACCAAGGAAGCTGATAATTCCAATTTCTGCTGAACGAGTTGCAAATTGTGCAATACGAACGGGTCCACCAAGAGATTTTGTAACCGAAACAGTACCCCGAAACATTTCAATAATCGATCTTGTAAATAAAATTGTTGCACCACTTACATCCGAAATTCCTTTTGGCAATGCTTCAAAAAATCCAAATTCAGTTTTGGTGATTGGACCGATATATTTTAAATCAAGTTGAATTCCAATAGTACTATCTTTTGATGGTGTCACAGGAATTGTTAAATTATTTTCGTCCCGTTTAATATTTATAGAAATTTCTTTTTCAGGATTGCTTCTTATAAGTTTGGTTACTTCAAATTGATTTCTAACAGGGATTGAATTGATTGCTAAAATTATATCGCCACTTTTCATTCCGGCTTTTGAAGCTGGTTTATTTGGGAGGATAACATTTGCGACAGCTTCAGTTTCAATTGGAAAAATTCCAAGTGGTGCTTCTGATAAATCTGGAATAATTTTACGTTCTACATTTAAATTTTGAAATAATCCATTTCTTTCAATTTGAATTGATAAATCCATTCCAATAAAGTCAGCGTAAATTGCTTTGGAAATACTTTCAAAATCAGAGATATCTTTATTATTTATTGACTGAATTTTATCACCAACTTGAATACCAATTATTTCAGCAGCACTCAAAGGATGGACATATCCAACAGTAGTAGTAGCACGATGTTGTTCTCCCTGATATAAATTAATTCCCCAAAAAATTAAAATTGCGAGAAGAATATTTGCAACAACACCACCACTTACAAAAATCATTCTTTGCCAAACAGGTTTTGCGCGATATTCAAATAATTGAGGAGTTGAATCGAGATTAGTTTTATCAAAATTTTCGTCTATAATTCCAGAGACTTTTACATAACCACCAATAGGTAGTAGTGCAATTCGGTAATCAGTATGATTACCTAAATCAATCGTTTCGTCTAATTTTCCGAATGTAAATTTGGTAATTTTATTAAAACCGAATAATCGATATCCCATTCCGATGGCAAAAACTTCAACACGCATTCCGAAATATTTTGCTGTGATGAAATGTCCGAACTCGTGAACGAAAACAAGAATTCCAATTGTGAGAATGAAGTAAAATATTGTAGAGATTATTTCCATATTATTTTTTAATTAGATTTTCGGCTGCATCGCGACTCCAACGGTCGGCTTCAAAAATATCATCAATTGAAGGGAATTGCACCAATTTGTGTTTTAACATTATTTGTGAAGTAATATCCGAAATTTTTGTGAAATGGACTAATCCATTTAAAAATGAATTCACAGCAACTTCATTTGCGGCATTCATAATTGCGGGCATTGTTCCTCCTTGTTCGAGAGCAAAGTATGCTAGATTGAGCATTGGAAATTTATTTTTGTCAACTTCCATAAAAGTTAATTCTTTCAATTCAGAAAAATTCATTTTCGAATTTGATGAAATTATCCTTTCGGGAAATGTCAATGCATATTGAATTGGGATTTTCATATCCGGGATTCCCATTTGAGCTTTAACTGAACCATCAACAAATTCGACCATCGAATGTATTATCGACTGAGGGTGAATAAGAACTTTTATTTTTTCTTTCGGTAATCCAAATAACCAACGTGCTTC
>SXSI01000041.1 GCA_005792285.1 Bacteroidota bacterium | reverse complement strand
TTTTAAACTTCCCGGTTTATAATAAATTCCGGAATGAATAACTCCGCTGTTATGACTTGTTTGGTGTTGACCTATGGACGATTCTTTTTCTAAGATCATTACTTTTAAATTGGTTTTTTTTCAAGACTCGTAATGCCGTTGCAAACCCGACAATACCCCCTCCAATAATAATTAAATCATAGTGCATTTCAATATAATACTTTGAAGCTTATAAACTTTTATATATTTGTTTTAAAATAATTAACTGTTTTTTCCAACCCATCTTTCCTACTTACATTCGGTTCCCATTCCAATATTTTCTTTGATTTTGCGATATCCGGCTGCCGTATTTTTGGATCGTCAATCGGTAATTCTTTAAACACAATTTTACTTTTACTATTTGTTAAGGAAATGATCTCTTGTGCCAACTGAAGCATCGTCAATTCTTCCGGATTCCCGATGTTCATCGGCATCACATAATCCGACATCATCAAGCGATAGATACCGTCAATTAAATCCGACACATAACAAACACTCCGTGTCTGCGAACCGTCACCAAAGACAGTAACATCTTCCCCACACAATGCCTGCGAGATAAATGCCGGAATCGCACGACCATCTTCAATCCGCATTCGTTCACCGTATGTATTGAAAATACGAACAATTCTCGTCTGAACTCCATGATATCGATGATAGGCCATCGTCATCGCTTCGGCAAACCGCTTTGCTTCATCGTACACACCTCGCGGTCCAACGGGATTTACATTGCCCCAATATTCTTCCGGTTGCGGATGAGCTTCCGGATCGCCATAAACTTCAGAAGTTGATGCAAGTAGAAACCTTGCATTTTTTGCTTTCGCAAGTCCCAACGCATTATGTGTACCGAGTGAACCAACTTTTAAAGTTTGTATTGGAAGTTTTAAATAATCAATTGGACTAGCGGGTGATGCAAAATGCCAAATAAAATTTACTTCTCCTTTTACTTCAAGATATTTTGTTACATCATGTTTAATAAAAGTAAAATTTTTATTGACAGATAAATGCTCAATATTCTTTACGCTTCCGGTTAAAAGATTATCAATGCAAATTACAGAATGACCTTCTGCAATTAATCTATCAGATAAATGTGAACCTAAAAATCCTGCGCCGCCTGTTACAACTGAGATTGGCATAAACTAATTTCTAAAGAGTTTATAAATCGAATTTTCCTTTTTTTCTAAAATATCTTTTGAAATTGCTTTTAAATCCACAAGTGCATCGTTTAAATTTAATTCATTACAAAAATTCACTTTTGAAAAATATTCAACTGGAAACTGATCGATTATTACACTTATATCCAGAGCATCTATATAAGTTGTTTTTTTGTTTGCTTCGATAAAAACATCATCCCAGGAAAAACTATATTTTCTGCAAATAAAAAGAATATCGGTTACATCCTTTGCTTCTCTTCTTTCTAATGCACAAATCTTGTTTGATAATATATTCCACCAGGAATCAGTTCTTAAATAAATAGGTGTATTAATTGTGGAATCAGAGCGATAAGGGATATCATTTACAAAATCGATTTTCAGTTTAATATTATTACTTACACAATTTATTCGGACAAAATCGCTTGACTCTTTGTCTATAATAATTTCTAAGTTTGCTTCGATTAATCCTTTAGTACATTTTTTATATAAAATTGTAAAATTTTCTTTACCATTAACAAAAAAATCTAAATCGTCTGAAAATCTATGGTGCAGATAACATCTGCTTAATGCTGTTCATCCTGTCAAATAAAAATCTGTATCGTACTTTGCTATTTCGTTTAATACTATATCTTGAAGTGGGTAAAGTTTATTGATGTAATATTCTTTTAGCAATTGTAAATTTTCTTCTAAGGTCTTTTGAATATATTTTTGTTAATACCTCATCATCTAAAAGCTCTTCAAGTCTTTCTTTGCCTACTAAATCAACTATCTCATACCATCTCATTGAAGTAAGAATTCGTGCATATAGTCCGGCTTTATCCAGATGTGAAACTTTATTAACTTTTCCTTCAAGTAACGATCTCAATTCCGCCTCATTAAAACTATAATCCCAAAATAAATCTTTAAGTTTCATTTTATTAAATATTTTTTCTGCCTATTGCGGAATAAATAAAACCATTTTCCTGAAGAACTTTTGGATCATAAATATTTCTTCCGTCAAAAATAACTGGCGATTTCATAACTAATTTAATTTTTTTAAAATCCGGAGTTCGAAACTCTCCCCACTCAGTTACGATAATTAATGCATCTGCATCTTTCAGGATTTCGGTTGCCGATTTTCCATAATGAGTATTTTTTGGCAATACATTTTTAGCGACTTCCATTGCAACAGGGTCATAAACGAATATATTTGCACCCTTTTTTTCTAACTCATTTATAATTGTAATTGATGGAGCATCTCTCATATCGTCTGTGTTTGGTTTAAATGATAATCCCCAAATTGCTAATTTTTTATTTTTTATACTTCCTTTAAAATGATTTAAGATTTTTTGGACAAATCTTTTTCTCTGTTCTAAATTAACTTCTTCAACATTTTCGAGAATTGAAAATTTCATTTTATTTTTTTGAGAAGTCTTAATTAATGCTTTTACATCTTTCGGGAAACATGAACCGCCATATCCAAGTCCAGCAAATAAAAATTGATTTCCAATTCTCGGATCAGTTCCGATTCCACGACGTATCATTTCAATATCTGCTCCAACATTTTCACATAAAATAGAAATATAATTCATAAATGAAATTTTTGTAGCTAAATATGCATTTGCGGCGTACTTACTTAATTCGGAGCTTGCGATATCCATTTCAATTATTGGGTTTCCAGAGCGAACAAAGGGAGAATATAATTCACTCATGATTGAAAATGCTTTATCGTTTTCGGCACCTACAATAACTCTGTCCGGTTTTTGAAAATCAAATATTGCCGAACCCTCTTTTAAAAATTCAGGATTTGAACAGACATCAAAATTCCAATTTGTTTTTTGTGAAATTACTTTAAAAATATTTTTTGTTGTTCCAACAGGAACTGTACTTTTTGTTACAATAAGTTTATACCCGTTGCAATACTCTCCAATTTTTTCGACAACTTCTAAAATATATTTTAAATCTGCCTCACCATTTCCCTGCGGAGGAGTTGGCAGAGCTAAAAAAATAATATTACTTTTTTGAACTGCATTTTTTAAATTATCTGTAAATGTGATTCTTTTTTGAGAAAGATTTTTTTTAAGTAATTCTGTTAACCCCGGTTCAAAAATTGGTGAAATTCCTTTTTCAAGTTTTGCAAGTTTTGCATTATTATTGTCAACACAGATTACATTGTTTCCACTTTCGGCAAAACAAACACCTGCAACAAGCCCTACATATCCGGTTCCTATAATTGAAATTTGCATAAATTTATTTTAGATAAAGTAAAACTGAATATTTATTTTAGTACTACCAAGCCCCTTTGCCGAAGACTACAACTGGAATTGTTTGATAAATTATTTCCAAATCAAACAAAACAGAATAATTTTCGACATAATACAAATCAAGCAAAATCATCTCATTGAACTTAATATTGCTTCTACCATAAACTTGCCATAATCCGGTCATTCCCGGTTTTACATTACTTCTTCTTTTAATAGCTTGCCAAAATTCATTTGAAAAATTCATTTTTTCCATATCTATAATTGGCAATGGTCGAGGTCCAACTAAACTCATTTCACCTTTTAATACATTAATTAATTGCGGTAATTCGTCGATACTAAATTTTCTTATGAATTTACCAAGTTTAGTTATACGGGGATCTTTTTTCATTTTAAATAATACACCATCAGATTCATTAAGTTCATCCATTTCCTCGCGTAATTGTTCTGCATCGGAAACCATACTTCTGAATTTAATAAATTCAAATACAACCCCCACTTTGAATGAAGCACGTTTCTGTTTATAAATTATTGGCCATCCACTTTCAACTAAAATTAATAAACTTACAACTATTAACAGTGGAGATAATATTAATAATAGTATACTACTCCCAATAATATCAAATACTCTCTTTAGATATTTTTTAATTACTGAATATTTTGAATCAAATGATGAATCGTAAAATGTCACTCCAACTAAGTCGAAAATTCCTGAGTGTTTTAATAATAATTCAGATGTTGGTGATAATACTTTAATATTTAAATTAGAATCTTTTGTATGTTTTAAAAGTTTTTGGTATCCATTTAATAATAAATCTGTTGAAGGTATAAATAGGGTTTCTATTTTTTCGGAATTTAACACAGTTTGCAATTCATTTAAATTATATTTATTAAGATCAGTTTTATAGTTTTTAGATTTGCCAACAAAACCAATAATATCATATCCTAAATAAGGATTATAAATTAATCTCTTCATAAGCGTTTCCGAAAAATGTTCCGGATCAATCACAAGTGAACGCTGAACTCCATATCCATAATTCTGCATAATGGAATTTAATTTTTTCAACAATAATTTCGAGATAAATATTAATATTGATGATGTTAAAATAAATAAAACTAAGTCTCCTCTTTCCAGATTCGCATATTTAGTAAAAACTAAAATTGTAACTATTACTAATGAAGTTTGAAGTAGCGTTTTAAATGATCCGAATGTGTAACGTGCGATCGAGATGTGATAACTTCCCCGATACAATCCTTCGACTGAAGAAAATAAAATATAGATTAAAATAAATAAACTTAAAAAATCAATTGGGATCTCTCCGATGGAACCATTTTTCAATAATGAAGGTGCTAATAATTTGCATAGTTGTGCACTAACAATAAATACAAACAAATCATTTATTAGATTAGTAAATACAAAAACTTGCTTCCATCTTCTTTTTAACATTTTATCCTTTTAAAAATGAAAATCCGTTAAATGTTTTTCTAAATATTTCTAATCCAACAGCGCCCAATAAACTAATAAAAAATGTTGCCATTACAATATTTCTTCTCTTCGGACTCTCTCTATTTGCATTTGCTCTTGCTTTATCCATTACATTTATAATTGGAATATCTTTAACTTCTTCGATTTTAGCAACTTCAAATTGTTTTTTTAGTTCTGTATAAATTGTCGTGTTAATGATTACTTCTCGTAATAATCTTTCTTGTTGTAGTAATAATTCCGGAGAAGATACGATCATTCTATTCTGTTCGCGGAAATCTTTTAATTTATTTTCTGCAATTGTTAATTCCACTTTAATTTCTACTAATCTTCCTTCAACAAAAATTCTTTGATTGCTAGCAGATGATGTTTTTTTGGTTTGAATAAAATTATCAAGTTGCCAAACTATATAATTTAAAATAACTGCACTTAATTGTGCATCCTCAGTTTCTATTTCGAGCGTAAGTAAACTTGTTTTATTGTCGAGAGTTACTTTCAATTCTTTTCTAATTGTTTTTAAAGCTTCTTCATATGATTTTTGAAAAGTCGGCTCTTCAATTTCCCAAATTTGAATTAAGTTTAGAGAATCTTTATTTTTTTTTGTTTGATATTTTTTTAAAATTACTTTTTGAAGTACCGCTTCACTTTTAATTATCGAAGGATATAATTTTGTAAGTGACGCTTCACTCGGTACATTTACTCCCGCTAATGCCGCTAAATCAGATAAGCCGCCAAGTGAACTCATTCTTCCGCCGCCACTTTCTGGCAATATTGTTATAGATGATTTAAATGTTTCGGGGACAATCAAACTATATCCAACTGATAATAAAGTTATTATAGTCGTTAAAATAATTATGAATATTTTTCCATTCCAAATTATTCGAACGTACTTCCCAAAATCAATTTCTACTTCTTGATTTATTTCTTCTTGTTGATTCATTTATTTTGTTATTTGTACTATTGTAACTAACATCGTAACCATACTCATTATTATTGTTGACCAATCTCTCAATATCGGAATTATATTTTCTTCTTGTTTTATTTTTTGTGGTACGTAAACTACACTTCCAGAAATTATTTCATCATCATAAATCCAACCATCTTCCCACTTTCTACCATTTGGCATCGTTACGCTAACTCTATCGTAATCACCATCTTCAGAAATACCACCAGCTTGATTTAAATAATAAGCTAAAGACTTTCCAGAAATATATCTTACAGCTGAAGGAATTATAACTTCGCCTCGGACATAAACTATTTTAAAATCACGTTCGATTGTAATTATATCTCCCTCTTCAAGCTCTATATCTTCCTTCCCATCTTTATTAATTATATTTGTAAAGTCAACAGAAATTAGTCCGGCGTTATTTTTAGTTCTAAATAATCGCGAGCCATCTAAATATGCATTTTCTTTTATACCACCTGCTCTTGTAATCAATTCGGAAATTACTTCATTTTCATTTTCTAGAACATACTGTCCGGGATAATATACTTCACCATTGATTGTAACATATCGCTGCTTCACAATTTTTGGATTGAAAGGAACATAAACATAATCATAGTCATCAAGAATTACTTTTGAATTTTTTGGTGATTGCCAATAATTTTCAGGTAAATCAACAAATTTTACTTTTGCAAATTTTCCAATTTCTGATGTATCTTTATTGGAAATATAAATTCTGTTAAAACTAGATTCTTCAGTCAATCCACCGGCGGAAACAATTAAATCGGCAAGTGTCATATTTACATATCTATTAAACCTTCCCGGTTTTCGCACAGCTCCCATTATTTCAACTGTGTGTTGTGGAAAAAAATATTTTTGATCGTAAATTGTTAGAGAGTCGAGAGATTCAAGTAAAATATTATTAGTAGAATCTCCTCTCATTGCATTTGCTAAGTTCAACGAAAATATTTTTTTATATCCATTTGAAAGTGTTCTTAAAAGTGTAGCTCTTTCCATAAAAGTATTGCTCAAAACATTATCGGCTTGAAGTATTGCATCTTTTACACGCATATTCTTTTTTAATTCCTGAACTCCCGGCTTTCGAACATTACCACTTATGTAAATTCTGTTTTCCAATAAATTTGAAATTGATTGAACTGTAATAATATCTCCATCAACTAATTGTAATTTACTTTTTTTAAGTTCGTTTATATTTGCAAAACGATAATCTAAATCTAAAATATCTTTTGTGTATTTATTTCTTTCTTCAAATGGAATAATTCTTTCAATATGAACTTTATCAAAATAGGAATCGAATAATAATCCACCTGAAAGTGTAATTGCATCTCCAAAAGTATTTTTATCTTTGAATTCATAAATCGCAGGTCTTAAAACATTACCAACAAGAGCAACACGCAAACCAACTCTGTTAATAAAAATAATATCTCCATCTTGTAATCTTGTATCTTCAGTTTTATCTCCCGAAAGTAAAAAATCGTAAATGTCGAGAGTTGCAACTGTTTTTCCACTTCGAATAAGAGAAACATTTCGAAGCGAACCATTTATTGTTGGACCGCCAGCAATTAATAATCCGTAAAATGAAGTTGACATTGATGGAATAGCGTAGCCACCAGGGTTTTGAACTTCGCCAAGAACAAAAATTTGGATTGTTCTTAACTTTCCAAGAGAGACATCAAGAAAAGTATTTGCATTCGCACCACCGTTTTTTAATCCGGAATAAAAAGGTGTCATTTTAGAAAGCAATCTTTTTTGTAAAGTTTCAACCGTAACACCTTGCGCAACTATCGGACCAACTGTTGGAATAATAATTTGTCCATCTCGATTTACTGCGAATTGGTAAAATGCCTGCGCTTCTCCCCACATTGTAATTAAAATTTCATCTCCAGGACCAATTTGATAATTTAAAGGAGTTGGAACATTTATTGATTGATTGAAAATATTTCCACCACTTTTAAAAACATTATATCCAAATGGTTCTAATTTTATAGTGCTATCAATTCTTGATGAGAATCCCGGAATTTTTAAAATTATTTCTGGCGTTGTAGTTGTTTTTAATGGAAAAAAAGTTGAGTCAACTATTTTATCCGGAGTTGGATTCGGCGGCATTTGTATCTCACCTTGAATAAATCGGTTTACATCAAAGCCCGCACTTTTTGCCTGTTGTTGAATTTGAGTATCCGACATTCCCATTTCTTTTGCTTTAGATTTAAGTGCTTCTAATTGCTCTGCTGGGATTTGCTGAGATAAAATAATCTCTCCGGTAAAAAAGAGTAAAAATAAAATGTATTTGGTCATAATAATTTTTTAAATATTAATAAAAGTTTTGTTAAGTGTAAACTTCAAGCAGTATCAAGTTGAATTCTATAATTTCCTTAATTATGCTTTATAAACATTTTTTCCCTTGGCTATATTTCTTGTATCAACAATCGGACAATTCATTTTATCAAACGATAATTTTTTATACTCGTCATGTGCAGTTGCAATCAATATTAAATCAAAGTTGTCATTTATTTCTGTAGAGGTTCTTCCTGTAAATTCGTTGTGTTCTCTAGTCGCAAGAATTTTTGGAATATGAGGATCATTATAAGAAACGATAGCTCCTTTTTCTTCCATTTTTTTCATCAATACAAAACTAGGCGACTCACGATTGTCGTCAACATTTGCTTTGTAAGCAAGTCCGAGAATTAAAATTTTTGAGCCCTTTAATGGCTTGTTATAATCATTTAAAACATCCATTACTCTTTTAATAACAAAGTCTGGCATTACAGTATTAATTTCTCCTGCAATTTCGATAAATCTTGTTGCTTCGCCATATTCGCGCGCTTTCCAAGTTAGATAAAATGGATCGATTGGAATGCAATGTCCACCAAGTCCGGGACCGGGATAAAATGGCATGTATCCAAATGGTTTGGTTGAAGCAGCATCAATCACTTCCCAAATATCAATTCCCATTTTCATAAATGTAATTTTCAATTCGTTGACAAGTGCAATATTTACAGAACGAAAAATATTTTCAACTAATTTTGTTGCTTCAGCAACTTTTAACGAAGAGACAGGAACAGTTCGGCTAACTATTTGCTGATAAAGTTTTTCTGCAACTTCAAGTCCATCTGCAGAATTTGATCCCACTACTTTTGGGATCGTTTGAGTTTTAAAATTTGGATTATTTGGATCTTCTCTTTCCGGAGAGAATGCAACATAAAAATCTTTGTTACATTTTAATCCGCTCTCTTCTAAAATTTGAATTAAAACTTCTTCTGTTGTACCGGGATATGTTGTTGATTCAAGAACAACAAGTTGCCCACTTTGAAGATTTGCTTTTATTGCTTCGCAGGTAGAAATAATATATTTCATTTCCGGCTCTCTGTTTTTATTTAACGGAGTCGGAACAGCAATTAATATTGCATTACACTTTTTTAATTCTGAAAAATTATTTGTCGCTCTGATTTTTTTTGAATTTACTGCCGATGATATTCTTTCATTGGAAATATGCTTTATGTAAGATTTCGAATTTGATATATCTGCAATTTTTTCCTCATCAACATCAAACCCAATCACACTGAAATTTTTTTCTGCAAAACAAAGCGCAAGTGGTAATCCAACATAACCGAGTCCGATTACACCAACAACTAATTCTTTATTTTGAATTTTATTTAAAAAAATTTCTTTCATGTTTACTTTACTCTATTTACAGCTTCGCCCTTTCAGTCACATTCGCGACTTAGCGTATTTCCCTTCATTTACTAACTATTTACTCTTAATTCAAGTGCAGTTTGCTTTATATCACATACTATTTCTTGAATTGAATCTAAAAAATATTACAATTACAAAAATTTAACATTTAATTAATATTTCAGGGTTTACCTGAATATAAATTGCTTGCTTAATCGACTCCAAATAAATTTGAACTAATTTTTTTGAAGTTCTACTTACAATACCTTCAACATCTCTTAATGGACCACTATTTATTCTAACTTTATCTCCCGCTACAAATTTTTTTACATCAGTTATCGGACGAACAGTTTCACTTAAAATAAGTCGAACCCAGTTTAATTCTTTTTCATTTACTTTTGCAATTTTTCCATTAAAGGAAACAAATTTTACAATTCCTTTTGTGCCATAAATTTTTGTTTGTTCTTTTATTAAATCAATATGAACAAACAAATAACCTTTAAAAACAGGAACTTCAACTATTTTTTTTCTGTCGCTCCACTGAGAAACTTCTTTCCAAAGTGGCAAATAAGTTTCAATTTTTTTTAAATCTAATTCTGATTTAACTTTTTTTTCAAATCGTGATCGAGTATAAATTGCATACCAATATTTATTTTGCATTAATCTTATACAACTACTTTCTGATTTTGATACCACTCGATTGTTTTTTTAATTCCTTCTTTCAAAGAAGTTTCGGCAGTCCAGCCAAGAGAATTAATTTTTGAAACGTCTAATAATTTTCTCGGAGTTCCATCCGGTTTCGATGAATCGTAAATTATTTCACCGTTAAATCGTGTGAGCTCTTTTAAAAGTTCAGCCAACTCACTAATTGAAATATCTTTCCCGGAACCGATATTAATAATTTCTGAACTATTATAATTCTGCATTAAAAAAACTGTTGCCTCAGCCATATCGTCAACAAAAAGAAATTCTCTTTTTGGTTTTCCGCTTCCCCAAATTTTAACAGTTGGAGAATTACTTTCTTTAGCTTCAATAAATTTTCTGATTAATGCAGGAAGTACATGCGATGAAGAGAGATCAAAATTATCATTCGGTCCATATAAATTTGTCGGCATTACAGAAATATAATTTGTTCCGAATTGGCGATTATAGGATTCACACATTTTTATTCCAGCAATTTTTGCAATTGCATAAGGTTCGTTTGTTTCTTCCAATTTACCATCGAGCAAATATTCTTCTTTCATTGGCTGCGGGGCGAGTTTCGGATAAATACAGGAGCTTCCTAAAAAGCAAAGTTTTTTCACATTATTTAAATAAGATGAATTAATTACGTTGCACTGGATTTGCAAATTACCGTAAATAAATTCAGCGCGGCAGTTGTTATTTGCTTCTATTCCCCCAACTAATGCAGCTGCTAGAAAAACATATTCTGGTGTTTCTTCTTTGAAAAAATTTTCGACTTCTTTTTGATTTAGCAAATCGAGATCAGTATGCGACCGAAAAATAATATTTGTGAAATTTTCATTCACGAGTTGGCGCATAATCGCTGAACCAACTAACCCTTTATGGCCAGCTATATATATTTTGGAATTTTTCTCCACTAGAATCCCCTTTTTTGAACTTTTTCAAAATCTGATTTTACCATTAACCGAACTAATTCTTCAATACTTGTTTTTGCTTTCCAGCCTAATTTTTTTTCAGCTTTCGAAGCATCGCCAATTAATAAATCAACTTCGGCTGGACGAAAATATTTTGGATCGATTTCAATAATTGAATTCCCGGTTTTTGAATCAATTCCTTTTTCATTTATTCCTTCCCCTTCCCATTTTAATTTTATTCCTAATTCTTCAAATGCAAGTTCTGTAAATTTTCTAATTGTTGTAGTTTTACCAGTTGCTAAAATAAAATCTTCGGCAGTTGAATGTTGTAATATTCGCCACATTCCTTCAACAAATTCTGGTGCATAACCCCAATCGCGTGATGAGTTTAAATTTCCTAAAAGCAATTTTTGTTGCAATCCTAATTTAATTCTTGAAGCACCTAAAGTAATTTTACGAGTTACAAATGTTTCTCCACGACGCGGTGATTCGTGATTAAATAAAATTCCGTTGCAAGCAAAAATATTATATGACTCTCTGTAATTTACAATTATCCAGTAGCCATATAATTTAGCAACTCCGTACGGACTGCGTGGATAAAATGGTGTAGTTTCTTTTTGTGGAATTTCCTGAACTTTTCCAAACAGTTCACTTGTTGATGCTTGATAAAATTTTGTATTTACTTTTGTCTCCCGGATTGCTTCCAAAAATCGAAGAGTTCCAACTGCGTCAACTTGTGCTGTGTATTCAGGAATTTCAAAAGAAACTTTTACGTGACTTTGCGCAGCGAGATTATAAATTTCATCTGGCGCAATTTTTTCGAGCAGACGATTTAAATTACTACCATCTGTTATATCACCATAATGCAAATAAAAATCTTTGCCAATATATTTTGGATTGTTATAAATGTGGTCAATTCTTCCCGTATTAAAAGAACTGCTTCTGCGAATTATTCCGTGAACTTCGTACCCTTTATCGAGTAAAAGTTCCGCCAAATATGATCCATCTTGTCCGGTTATACCTGTTATAAGTGCTTTCATATAAATAGGTTATAAGATAGAAAAAAACTGAATTGGATAAAAGTTTATTCTGTCTCTTTTTGCTCCCAATAATTAAGCAAATCCTGTAATGTTTGCTCAAATGGGATTATTGGTTTCCACCCAGTTATATTTTTTATTAAGGTTGAATCTCCCGCCATTAGTTGAATATCGTATCCACGAAGTCTTCCTTTTTCTACATTAATAGAAATTTCTTCGCCAATTATTTTTTCAAAAAGTTGAATAACATTTTTGATTGTTCTTTGAATTCCTGAAGAAACATTAAAAATAAAATTTTCATTTTCTTTTAGATTTGCAATTTGCCAATATGCTTTTACTACATCACGCACATCTGTAAAATCACGTTGCGCAGAAATATTACCGAGATTTAAAATATATTTTTGCTTTGTCTTTTTTAGATTTACAAGTTGTTTCGCAATTGATGAACAAACAAAATTTGCACGTTGTCTCGGACCTGTATGATTAAATGGTCTGGCAATTACAATATCAAGTCCCTCATATTTTTTATAAGTTTGTGAAATGTAATCTATGCTAGTTTTACTTGCTGCGTATGGATTGACAGGATTAGGAATTGATTTTTCAGTTGGAAGAGGTAGTCCGATTACTTCGCCATAAATTTCACCAGAAGTTATAATAAGAGTTCTCGTTTTTATATCTGCAGCTTTTATTGCTTCAAGCAAGTTAATTGTACCGATAACATTTACTTGAAAAGTTTCTGCTGTATGTTCAAATGATGAAGGTACAAATGGTTGTCCAGCTGTATGTAAAATAATATCCGGCTTTGTTTGTTTTATTACATTTAGAAGTGAAGTAAAATCATTTATATCTGCCTGATGAAGAGAGATGTGATTAATAATATTTTTAATATTTTCATTTCTTTCAACATCACGCATAAGTCCAAAAAGTTGAATTTCTTTAGCAACTAAAAAATCAGCTAAATGACTTCCCACAAAACCACCAACGCCTGTAATTAATATTTTCATATCATCAACATAAAAAAATAAAATGGAAAAGATAAAAAAAATCCCTTCCAAAATTGAAAGGGATTTTAAAATAAATCAGGCATCGACCTACTCTCCCATACCGTTACCAGCATAGTACCATCGGCTCTGCGGGGCTTAACTTCTCTGTTCGGAATGGGAAGAGGTGTAACACCCGCGATAAAGACACCTGAAAGTTAAATTTGAAGTGTGAATGTTTTAGCATTATATACACATATTGACACACCAACTGTGTGTTCAATAAAAATTTGGCGAAGCCTCACGATGAATTAGTACTACTAGACTCATTCATTACTGAATTTAGATCTGTAGCCTATCAACCAAGTAATCTCCTTGGAATCTTTAGTTCTGATCACTCAGAAAGGGAAGCCTAATCTTGGAGTGAGTTTCGCACTTAGATGCTTTCAGTGCTTATCTCTTCCGGACATGGCTACTCTGCGATGCCACTGGCGTGACAACAGATACACCGTCGGTCCGGTCATTCCGGTCCTCTCGTACTAAGAACGACTCTCCTCAAGTTTCCTCCGCCCGCATAGGATAGGGACCGAACTGTCT
>SXSI01000040.1 GCA_005792285.1 Bacteroidota bacterium | reverse complement strand
ATTGCTAAATGTTACGGTGGCGATATTTCCAGGAAAAGAAAATTATTAGATAAACAAAAAGCTGGTAAAAAAAGAATGAAACAAGTTGGAAGAGTTGAACTTCCACAAGAAGCATTTCTTGCAGTGCTTTCTATTGATGAGTAAATAAGGAAAAATAAAAATGACGACAATCGAAAATAAAAATAAATGGGAAGCTTTTATAAGTTTTCTTAAATGGAAAAAAGAATTAGATCCGCCAAAAACTTTTAAAGATAAATTTCTTTATCAAGTTAAAGAATGGGGAATTGTTTTAGTCCTTTTTTTGTTTCTGAATAATTTTGTAATTGCTTCATTTGTTGTTCCAACGGGTTCAATGGAAAACGAAGTTATGACCGGAGATTTTTTAATAGTAAATAAATTTATTTATGGTGGAACTTCGCCAAGAAATATTATGTTTACAAATGTTCGTTTGCCATGGTTTCGACTTCCAAAATTTAAAGAGGTCGAGCGAGGTGATGTAATTGTTTTTGAATTTCCTGGTTATCGTGAAGAAGTAAAACCTGAAGCGTTCACATATTATTTAAAAAGATGTTTGGCTTTACCGGGAGATAAACTGCAAATTATAGATCGCGTAATTTATATTAACAACGTTCCTGCTCCACTTCCACGCCATGTAAATTTTAATAGTCCGTTTGGTTTACCAAATACTTATTCTGATTCTAGAATTTTTCCTCCATTAGCACAGTTTAACGAAGATAATTATGGACCAGTTGTAATCCCATTTAAAGGAATGAAAGTTGAACTCAGTTATATTAATTTTCAGAATTGGGAAACCTTTATTAAAAGAGAAGGTCATAAAATTGAATTACAGGGAGATGGAAATATTAGAATTGATGACGTTTTAAAATCCGATTATACAGTTGAAGAAGATTATCTTTTTGGAATCGGAGATAACAGAGATAACAGTTTGGATAGTAGATATTGGGGTTTTATTCCAAAAGAAAATTTAGTTGGAACTCCAATGTTTGTTTATTGGTCATGGGATACAAATTTACCTTTAACAAATATTTTTGGGAAACTTGAAAGCATTCGCTTTAACAGAGTTGGAGCTTTAATAAAATAATGGGTTCGCTTTACATACATATTCCATATTGCGATACAAAATGTGTCTATTGTGATTTTTATTCAATTGAAAATCACGAATCAAAAAAAGAATTTTTAAATTCATTATTAAAAGAAATTTCTATTGTTGCTCAAACTTATTCGAAGCAAGATATATTTGAAACAATATTTTTTGGTGGTGGAACTCCTTCTTTACTTTCTCCAAATGAACTTGAATCAATTTTACTTTCATTAAATAATAATTTTACTGTTTCTGAGAATGCAGAAATAACTCTTGAAGCAAATCCCGGAACTGTAAATTTAGAAAAATTGAAATCATATCGTTCGCTTGGTGTGAATAGGATTAGTTTTGGAGTTCAATCATTTCACGAAGATGAATTAAAATTCTTAAGCCGAATTCATTCTGTTGATCAAGCTCGTGATACAGTAAATTTATCTCGCAAAGCCGGGTTCGATAATTTAAATATTGATTTGATGTTCTCACTTCCAAAGCAAACTGAACAAAAATTAAAATATAGTTTGAATGAAGCATTTCAACTTTCGCCGGAACATATTTCCGCTTACAGTTTAATTATTGAACCAAACACTCCCCTTTTTAATCTTGTAAAAAATAAAATTGTTTCTCCACTTCCACCAGATGATGATGCTGATTTGTATAAAGTTACTCTCGAAGAAATGGAAAAAAATGGATTTCATCAATATGAAGTTTCAAATTTTTGTAAATCTGGATTTCACTCAAAACATAATTCAAATTATTGGAATCATAGTAACTATTTGGGATTTGGTCCATCAGCACATTCTTTTTGGAAAATCAATTCCAATAATGCAAAAAGATGGTGGAACCACAGAAACATCACACAATATTGTAATGATATTTCAAATGGAATATTGCCAATAACTTCTTCAGAGCAATTAACAACTAAAGAATTGTTGCAAGAAAGTTTATTTTTAGGATTTCGTTCACAAGGAATTGAAGTGAAATCCTTCAATAAAGAATATGGATTTGATATTTTCACAAAATACAGTTCAAATATTAATAGGTATATTCAGGAAAATTTGATGATGTTTGAAAACAATATGTTACGATTAACACAGCAAGGATATATGGTTTGCGATAGTATTTCTGAATCTTTTTTATAAATAATTGAAACTAAAATTGTTACCAAGTATATTCACTCTTTAATTTATAATCCAAATTGAGGCAAAATGTTAAATAAAAATTTACATAAAATTAATGCGGGAATTGTTTTTGCAATTTCTTTAATCACATATATTTTAACACTTCCAGATACAGTTGTTTTTTGGGATGTTGGCGAATTTATTGCGGCATCATATTTATTGCAAGTTCCACATCCACCTGGCTCACCATTCTTTTTACTTGTTGCAAAAATTTTTTCAATGGTTCCATTTGCAACTGATCCGGCAGTGAGAGTTCATTTTATTTCGGCACTCTGCAGCGCATTAACTGCAATGTTTCTTTATTTAATTATTGTCCGATTAATTCGACTTTGGGGAAAATCTTACGAAACAACTTCAGAAAAAATTGCATTATATGGTTCTGCAATTATTGGCGCATTGTCTTTAACATTTAGTAATACATTTTGGTTTAATGCTGTTGAAGCTGAAGTTTATGGAATTAGTATGTTTTTTGTTTCATCAATTACATACATAGCACTTAGATGGCAACAATCTACCGATGAACATTTGAAGGGACAATATATTTTACTTGTTGCATATTTAATTGGTCTTTCAATTGGAGTTCACTTACTTGCTTTGTTAGTTGTATTTCCATTTTTAATGATAATTTATTTTAAAGAAAAAAAATTTTCAATTAATTCGTTCGCTTTGTTTGGATTAGTTTCAGTTGTAATTTTTGGAATAATTTATCCAGGAATTGTAAAAGAATTTCCAAAACTTCTTTCAGTTAAAGGTGCTTTGAAATTTATTCCGTGGGTAATATTATTAGCCGCGATTTACGGAGTTTACGAAAGTCATAAAACTAAAAATTGGTATTTAAATATTGCTTCACTTTCATTTCTATTAATTTTTCTGGGATATACTACTTATACAATGGTGTTAATCCGTGCAAACGCACATACACCAATGAATGAAAATAATCCAAGTAATTTAGAAAGATTAATTTCATACTTAAATCGTGAACAATATGGTGAAGCTCCTTTATTAAAAAGAAGATATAGTCAGGAACCACAACATCAGGAGATGTACATAAATTATAAATCTGATTCGCAATTTTTCCTGAAGTATCAAATGGATCATATGTTTGGCCGTTATTTTTTATGGAATTTTGTCGGCCGCGAAAGTGATATTCAAGATGCAGGAGTAAACTGGAAACAGCTTTGGGCAATTCCATTATTAGTTGGATTGTTCGGTTTATATTATCATTTCAAGAAGGATTGGAAAATGGGATTTATCTTTTTCACATTTTTTCTTTTAATGGGATTTGTTCTTGCAGTTTATTTTAATATGCAAGATCCGCAACCTCGTGAACGGGATTATTTTTATATCGGTGCTTTTTTTGCTTTTTCAATTTGGATTGGAATTGGTGTTTACGGTTTGATAGAACTTGTTCAAGAATATTTACCAACTAAAAAGGAATTAAGTGTTGGCATTGTAACAGCATTCTTTTTTACATTTATTCCTTTAAATATGGCGCGAACAAATTTTGTTCCGCAAGATCGTTCGGATGATTATGTTGCGTGGGATTATTCTTACAACTTACTTCAGTCGTGTGAGCCAGATGCAATTTTAATTACAAATGGAGATAACGATACTTTTCCACTTTGGTATTTGCAAGATGTTGAAGGTGTTCGCCGTGATATTAGAATTGTAAATTTAAGTTTGCTAAATACAGATTGGTACATTTCTCAATTAAAAAATGAAACTCCTTACGGTGCAAAAAAAGTTCCGATAAGTTTATCTGATGGACAGATTGCGACGATCCAACCAATTCAATGGGAGAAAAAAGATCTCGTAATTCCACTTCCTGGAAATGTTATTATAAGTGAAATGTCAGTTGTCGATAAAGTACGCGCAGCTTCACTTCCGAAAAAAGATTCTTCGATAACTTTTTCGTTAGAGCCAACAATTCAGTTTGGAGAAATTTCAGCGATTCGAGTTCAAGATATTATGGTTTACGATATAATTCGAACGAACAATTGGAAGCGTCCAATTTATTTTGCAGTTACTTCAACACCGGATAGTAAAATTGGATTAAGTAAATATATGCGAATGGATGGATTGGCAATGAAACTTATTCCTTTTGAAACTCCATCCGATGAGGGCGTTATTGTTGATTCGATACTCGCTGAAAATTTATTTAATTCTCCAACGGTTGGAGATAAAAATTATCGTCGTGGATATATGTATCGAAACTTAAATAATCCAAATGTTACTTATGATGAAAATGTAATTCGCTTAGTTTCGAATTACAGAAATGCTTTTCTTAGACTTGCATTGCATTATTTAAATACAACTAAAGAAAACGCAAAGGCAATTTCAGTTCTCGATTCAATGGAAGCTAAAATTCCTCGTTCGGTAATTGCACTTGATGATTATTTATTATTTGATATTGCAAATTTCTATAGTTACGCAGGCTCAAAAGATAAATATCAATCTTTAACTAATGAAATTGAAGAGAGATTCTCAGCATTAGTCTCAACAAATCCACCAGTTTCTACTTCATTCCGAAATCCATATACAATACTTTTAAATATTTATGAAGAAAGAAAAGATTTCGATAAAGCAATATCGGTTTTAAATAAAATGAAAAGTGGTTTTAGCGATCCAAATATCAGTCAGCAAATTGATGAACGAATTAAACAATTAGCTGCTCAAAAAAGTTTGATGAATATTTTACAAAAAGATAGTTCAAAAAATATTTCTAAAAAATAAATGAGGGTTTCTGAGCGCGATCATTGGGAAACTTTTTGGCAAGAAAAAAATAATTTAGCCACAGTTTATTCCAATGCAGATAGAATCATCAGAAATTTATCTCGCGTAATTAATTTAAAAAATAAAAATATTTTGGAAGTTGGTGCCGGTACTGGACGCGATAGTTTTCCACTGGCACTTGCAGGTGCAAATGTTTTTCAATTAGATTATTCCGTGCAATCTTTACAAATAATGAAAAAAGTTGCAGAGGATGAAAATATTCCTGTTAAAATTTTAGGTGGCGATACATTTAAACTTCCATTTCAAAATGAAACTTTTGATGTAGTTTTTCATCAGGGATTACTTGAACACTTTCGCCCAAAAGATGCTTCCCTTCTTCTTCAAGAAAATATTCGCGTTCTCAAAAAAGGTGGATACCTACTTATCGACGTGCCGCAACGCTACCATATTTATACTCTTATTAAACATTTTTTAATTGCAATAAATAAATGGTTTGCCGGCTGGGAAAGAGAATTTTCGCACAGTGAACTTCAAAAATTACTTGTTGAGAAGTTTGATCAAAAAATAATTCATTCATATGGTGAATGGATGTATCCAAGTTTATTTTATCGTGCAACTCGCGAAGTATTTAGAAAATTTGGAATTCTACTTCCCCTTTATCCAAAATTATTCCCGCCACTTACAAATTTGCGGAAATCTGTTCGTAATTATTTTCGCGATAAATCAATAACTATAAATAGCTCTTTATCTTTCGGTATTATCAGTAAAAAAATTTAGTTTACACTCTCTGCTGAGAGTTCACTAATTTTTCCATAGATTTAATTCCCAATGAATATTTTAATTTTAAATTGGCAAGATCGTCTTAATCCACTTGCCGGTGGTGCAGAAATTCATCTTCACGAAGTTTTTTCCAGGATTGTAAAACAAGGACATCAAGTCACACTTTTATGTTCAACTTTCCCAAATTGTTTAACAGAAGAATTGGTTGATGGAATAAATGTTATTCGTCGCGGAGGAAGATGGTTATTTAATTTTCGAGTTGTTTGCGAGTATTTCTTCCGGTTTCGTAAAATGGATTTTGATATTGTTATTGACGACTTAAATAAAATTCCTTTTTTCACACCACTCTTTGTAAGAAAACCTTTGCTAGGAATAACTCATCATCTTTTTCGAAAAAGTATTTTCTCAGAAATATTTTTCCCAGTTGCGTTGTATGTTTATTTAATGGAAACCTTTTCTTTGCCATTTTATCGTCGAAAAAGATTTATCGTTGGCTCTCCAAGTACTTTAAATGAACTTCATTCAAATAATTTCATAAAATCAAAAGTGCATCTTATTCCTTATGGAGTTGATCACGACAAGTATAAACCAACTACTTCAATAAAAAATTCTGAATCAATTATTGGAATGGTTGGCAGATTAAAAAAATACAAATCAATTGAAATTTTATTGAAGGCATTTAAAATAGTTTTGCATGAAATTCCTGAAGCAAAACTTATTATTGTTGGAGATGGCGACGATAAAAAAAGGTTGGAAAATATTTCTGATTCCTTGAAAATAAATAATTCAGTAAAATTTACCGGATTTGTTACAGAGGAGGAAAAAGTAACTTATATTCAACAAATGAAAATCGCTATAAATACATCTTTAAAAGAGGGTTGGGGATTGACTGTTATTGAAGCTAACGCTTGCGGAGTGCCAACAATTTCAAGTAATGTTGAAGGTTTACGTGATGCGGTTGTTGATCAAAATACAGGAATCTTAATTTCGTATGGCGATGTTAATGGTTTTGCAAATGCAATTATTGATTTGTTAAAGCAAGAATCAAAATTAAATACTTTTTCAAATAATGCTTTAGAGTGGTCAAAAAAATTTGACTGGGAAACTGCATCAGCCGAAACGATTAAAATAATGCAACGAGTAATTGCAGAAGAAAAATAAAATGTGGCATTTATTATATAATTATAAATTTCTCCCTTTACTTTGGATTGCAGTTCATATTGTTGCTTTATTCAAAGACAAAGTTAGAAGAGGAATTGAAGGTCGTCAAAATATTTTTGAGCGACTTACAAATTCAATTGAGAAATTAGATTCTATTTCTCCGAGAATTTGGATTCATTCATCTTCGATGGGAGAATTTGAACAGGCAAAACCAATTATTCTTGCACTTAAAAAAGTATTTCCAAAACATAAAATTATTGTCACTTTATTTTCTCCATCAGCTTATGAGCATTCACTTCATTATCCTAATGCCGATGTAATTGAGTATTTACCTTTTGATACAAAAGCAAATACAAAAAGATTTTTTTCAATTGTTAATCCTGAATTCGGAATAATTATTAGATATGATGTTTGGCCAAATTTTGTTTGGGAAGCTAAAAAATTAAACATTCCTCTTTTTATTGCAAACGCAACAATTCGTTCTTCAAGTGTTCGGCTTTGGAAAATATTTTATCCATTTCAACAATTAGTTTATAATTCTTTTTCAAAAATAATGACAGTAAGCGGAGAAGATAAAAGAAGTTTTGAATTATATAATTTAACTTCCGAAATTATTACAGTTGGCGACACAAGGTTTGATCAAGTTATAAAACGAGCTGAAGATGCAAAGCTCAAAGATGTTCTTCCGGAAAAAGTAACCACCGGAAAACAAATATTTATAATTGCGCAATCTTGGAGAGAAGACGAGAAAATTACTTTACCGCCGTTAATTCGGCTTTTACAAGAAAGAGAAAATTTATTATTGCTCATTGTCCCGCACGAACCAACATCTATAAAATTGGAAGAAATGGAAGACGAACTCAATTGGCTTTCAAATATTTCACATTGTCGTTTGTCTGAAATTCTTTCATACAATAACGAAAAAATAATTATAGTTGATGGCGTTGGGATTTTAACCACACTTTATAAATATGTTTTTGCAGCTTTTGTTGGTGGAAGTTTCAGACAAGGAGTTCACAATGTTTTGGAGCCGGCGGTTTTTGGACTACCACTTTTTTATGGTCCCCGACATACAAATTCTCAGGAAGCTGTTTCTCTTTCGAAAATAGGTGCTGCAAAAATTATTAATTCGACAGATGAATTATATTATCAACTAACTTTATTACTTAATGATGAATCTAAAATAAAAGAAATTGGAAAACTTTCATCTGATTATGTTAAACAAAATGCTGGCGCTACAATAAAGGTAATTGAAAAAATTAAATCGGTTTTAAACAAAAAGTAGTAATGGGTGGGTTTGCAAATGTTGTTCTTCGAGTTCCAATTCATCAGGAATTTACTTATTTAATCCCAGGCGAAATTAAAAATGTAATTTCAATTGGTTCTATTGTATTAGTTCCTTTTGGAAAAAGAAAATTAGGTGGAGTTGTTGTTGGGTTTCCTGAAAGTTCACCAGTTCAGAAATTAAAAGAAATAATTTCCGTAATAGAAAATAAGCATGTAGTACTTCCCGATTTACTTCAACTTGGCAAATGGATGAGGGATTATTATTATTCTCCTATTGGTGAAATTCTAAATTCTTTTTATCCTTCCGCTTTAACTGATTCAACTATTAAAGAGAAGAAAGAAACTATTATTTCTCTTTCAAAAAATAATATTCAATCTAAATTTACAGCGAATCAAAAATCTGTAATAGAATGTTTGCAGAAAAAAAATAAACTTAATTTTGCAGAATTGATTTCTGAAGCAAAAGTAAGTCGTTCTGTAATTCTAACAATGCTGAAAAATAATTTTTTAAGTTCTGAGGAAAGAATTGTTGAGAGCTCACAATTTTCTAATTTGAATGATTTTTCACAACCACTTCCAGTTATGCTTACTGAGCAACAGCAAAATGTTTTTAATTCAATAAAAAGTTCATTGAAAGAAAATATTTACAAAACTTTTTTGTTGCACGGAATTACAGGAAGCGGAAAAACTGAAATTTATATTGAAACTCTTCGTGAGAGTTTGGCTGAAGGAAAACGTGGAATTGTACTTGTTCCTGAAATTTCATTAACACCGCAAACTGTTAAACGATTTAGAAAACATTTTCCGACTGAAGTTGTTGTGTTGCATAGTAGAATATCTGCGCGTGAAAGATTCGAATCCTGGAAAATGATAAGTGATGGAAAATATTCAATTGTAATTGGACCGAGATCAGTTTTGTTCGCACCGTTGAAAAATATTGGGGTGATTGTTGTCGACGAGGAACACGAATCAACCTATAAACAGTTCGACTCAACTCCCAGATATCACGTGCGCGATGTTGCAATTATGCGAGCAAAATTAAATAATGCAATTGTAATTCTTGGTTCGTCAACTCCATCGCTTGAATCATATAATAATGCGTTAAATGGAAAATTTAATTTACTCGAACTTCACAACAGAATTGACAATGCAACTTTACCAATTGTTCATTTAGTTGATTTAAAAGATGAATATCAAAAATTTAAGGATCACATAAAACTTTCCGGAATTAAAACTTTTCAACATTCCCCTTCGCTTTCAACTTTGTTAAAAGATAAAATTAATGATCGCCTTCAAAAAAAGGAAGGAATTATTTTACTTCAAAATAGACGAGGCTTTGCACCTTTATTAATTTGTGAAGAATGCGGTTTTACGCATCAATGTAAAGAGTGCGATGTTTCATTAACGTATCATAAAAAACAAAATCATCTTCGTTGCCATTATTGCGGAAGGGTTGAAAAAATATCTGATGTCTGTCCAAAATGCAATGGTTCAAAATTACATTTACAGGGTTTCGGAACGCAACGAGTTGAAGAAGAATTAATAAAAGAGTTTCCAACTGCAAAAATTATTCGAATGGATCTCGATACAACTTCAGAAAGAAACGGACATAATATTTTATTTGAAAAATTTGGAAACCGCGAAGTAGATATTTTACTTGGCACGCAAATGGTTGCAAAGGGTTTGGATTTTGCACATGTAACTTTAGTTGGAATAATTTCTGCAGACACACAGTTAACAATTCCTGATTTTCGCTCCGGTGAACGAACATTTCAATTATTAACTCAAGTTGCAGGACGCGCTGGAAGAGGATCAATTAAAGGAGAAGTTGTTTTACAAACTTTTTCTCCAACTAATTATGCAATTCAATTTGCACTTCATCACGATTTTGTTGGATTTTATAATAAAGAAATTGAATCGCGACAAGAATTATCATATCCACCTTTCAGCAAATTAATTTTATTTGAACTAAAAGGAAAATCAAACGATTCAACGCAAAACGCAGCTACAAAAATTTATAATGTGTTATTGAATAATAATGAAGCTTACGATGTGCTTGGTCCTTCGCCGGCAATGATTGCGAGAGTTAATAATTATTTCAGATGGCATGTTTTACTAAAAGTAAAAAAACCAATTTCTGAAAGTACTGTAAAACTACAATCTCTTATTCTACCAATTATTTCCCGACATGAAAAAGAATTTCCGACAATAAAATTAATTGTTGACGTCGATCCAATTGGGGTTTTGTAAACTAAACTGCAAAAGAAAAAGATAAAAATAGTTTTGATGCAACATATAAAGCCCATAAAATTAAAATTGTAGTAAGCGCTTTCAAATAAGTTGTAGCATATAATTTACTTAATCCGATAGATAATACTGACATAAACCAAAACGAAGATAAATCAAATGCAGAATAAATTAAATGATATTTATTTTTCATATCATAATCATTAACAAATATTCCCAAACTTGGGGTTGAGTAAAGTGAGCCTTGCAATAAAATTGTGACCATTGTAAGTAAAGTTCCTGTCATTAAAATGTACATCGAAACTCCAACAGTTTCGCAATATTTTCCATAGGTGGCAGCCGATTTAAAAAATATTTTACCGCAAAGCCAAACTACAAATGAAACTCCAAATAAAGTTAGAAACATTATAAACATTATACCGACGCTCCCAATAATAAAAAACATTCTGCTTCCCGGTTTTGCGGGATTTTTTTCTATTGCAATCTCAGCTTGTTCTGGCGTCATCTTTCCATTTTTAACAGCTTGCATAATTTGGCTGTGAGTTATTTCGTCCATTTGGCTTTGTATTGCCGTATCAGAAAAAACCACAAAATTAAAAATTATACCGGCAATTATTGTAAATAGAAGTGGAATCCAATAATTAGATGACTTTGATTCGGTAGTTGTTACATCTTCAAAAACTTCCGAAGGTGAAACAAAAATATTTGCAAGTTTATCTATAAAAGTAAGTTGGCTTTCCATATTAAATTCACTTTCTATTTAGATTATAATTTATTTTACAAAAATAATTCTTTAAGTGCTATTAAAAATATTTTTCAGTAGTTTTGCATTCCTATGTATATATCTGGTGAAATCGCCGCGTTACTTGCAGCCCTTTGTTGGTCTGGCTCCTCTTTAACTTTTACTGCTGCAATAAAACGTGTTGGCTCTGTTAATGTAAATGTTTCAAGAATGTTTATTGCTGCAATTTATCTTTTTTTTACGATTTGGATTTTTAATTTTCCACATAATCTTTCGAACAATCAATATTTTTTATTAATAATAAGTGGTTGGGCGGGATTAGTTTTTGGCGACACATATCTTTTTAAAGCTTTCGATCTTATTGGTGCTCGTTTTACAATGCTTATTACTTGTACTGTTCCGGCTATAAATACTTTTCTCGGTTATATAATTTTAAATGAAACACTTTCTCTCATCAACATACTTGGAATTGCTGTTACTATTTTTGGAATTATAATAGTTGTTTTTGCTGAAAGAAACGAAAATGAAAATCCGCATCATCATATTAAAAAAGGAATTTTTTACGCACTACTTGCTTCCGTCGGACAAGCAATTGGATTGTTACTTGCCAAAATTGCTCTTGATGAAGGAAGTATAAATTCATTTGTCGCAACTGAAGTTAGAATTGTATCATCAACATTATTGTTACTTACAATTATGTTGGCTCTTCGCAAATTGGATAACCCAATAAAGGTCTTTTCAAAAAACCGAAGTGCACTTTTATTTACTTTATTTGCATCATTCATTGGTCCATTTTTGGGAATAACTTTAAGTATGATCGCAATCTCAAATGCTAAATTAGGAATTGCTTCAACTTTAATGGCAACATCTCCAATTATTTTATTACCTTTAAGCCATATTATTCACCACGAGATACTTTCTGCAAAATCTATCGTTGGAACAATTGTTGCAGTTAGTGGCATCGCAATATTATTTTTATTTTAAATGTTTATAACTTTCGAAGGAATCGATTCATCTGGTAAAAGCACGCAGGTAGAAAAATTATCTGATGCATTAACCAAACTCGGGAAAAAAGTACTTGCTCTGCGAGAACCGGGAGGAACAACTGTTGCCGAAGCAATTCGTACAATTCTTTTGGATAAAAAAAACTTAATCCATTATGAAGATGAACTTTTATTATTTACTTCGGCTCGTGCTAATCTTGTTTCAAATGTAATTATTCCGGAATTAAAAATTGGAACGGTTGTAATTTGCGATCGATTTGCAGATTCATCAATTGCATATCAATCATTCGGTCGAGGAATTAAAAGAGAAGTTGTAGAATTAATAAATAATTTTGTAACTCAAAACCTTAAGCCCGATTTAACTTTTGTGGTAGATATTTCAGTTGATACAATGATTGAACGTACGAAAATTGCAAAAAAAATTCACGACCGAATGGAAGAAAATAAAATTGACTTTTACGCGAAAGTAAGAAATGGATATAATGTGCTTTCAAAAGAAGAACCAAATAGAGTTAAAATAATTGATGGTACAAAATCAATTGAACAAATTCACGAAACAATTATAAAATTTGTTCAACAAAAACTTAATTAAACTGTTTTAGAAATTCTTCCATATTAATTTCAGAATTTAGTTTTAGTTTCGAGTTGTCAACCTTCTTCCCTTTTGCATCAATAACTCTAAAAGTTTTGTAAGTTCTTAAATCCCCTTTATTTTCAATAGTTGCTTTTTGCACAACTACCTTCTCGGAATTCTCTGTTTGAGTAATATTAATTCCAATATCTACTTTTACAGATTTAATTGTGCTGTTCATAAATGTCTGAGTAATATTTTTTATAATAATATCATAAAGTAAATTTTTGTTTTCCGGTAGCGATTCATATTTTGAAATTTGAGTTTCTGTATATTTTTCAGTTGCGATTGAATTAATTGATGTGAGTATTGCCACAAAATTTAGTTTGCGGATAAACATTTTATTGGGATCATTTGGATATCCTCCCGATTCAATCAATACGGTGCTGGTTCCCCACTTTTGAATATTATCTCCGAAAGCGCGAGGTTCAAAATCATCATTGTATCTTGCAATTTTTCCTTTAATAAAACTATTTAGAATATCCACAATTTCAGCAGCAACATGTTTTGCTCTTTTACGAACTGCATTTGTAGATTTTTCAAAATTATATGCCGGAGTTAATAATGCGATTGTTGAAACATCTCCATTTTGTCCTGCAGTATTCCATGGATCTTGATCGTGTAAATTAAATCCAAATTTAGGATTGTATTTATCTCGTACATTTTTTAAAATATTTGCTTCGGAAGTTTGAAGCGCAAGTGCATCTCTGTTAATATCAATTCCATGAACACTTCTCCTTTGAAATCTTTCAGCTCCATCGGGATTAATCATTGGTAAAATAAGAAGTGTTGTTTTTTGTAAAATTGCTTTTACTTCTTTTTGATTTTGATTTGAAGCGAAATAAGAAAGAATATCCATTAATGCCATTGTTGCAGTTGGCTCATCGCCATGCATTTGCGACCAAAGAAATACTTTTGTTTTTCCATTTCCAATGTGAATTAAATTAATTTCTCTTCCTTCTCCCGAATAACCAACTTTTTCAAGTTTCATTATCCCTTTTAATTTATTTTCGTAAATATTTATTCGCTCAACTAAATGAGATTGTTTAAATCTGATAGTTGTAAAAGATGTATCTTTCACAGCATCGTAAAGATTAAATAGTTTTTTAGGATAATTTTGTGCCATAGATAATTGAAAAAATGTTAAAGCAATAATAAAAATATTTTTCATAAAATTGTGAAAACTCCAAAGTTTTTTTATATAATACGGTAATTATATGTTTAGACAAAAAACTAAAATTCAAAAAGTGGGATTTGTGCTTGGATTAATACTATTTATTTTGGTTTCTTTCATTCTGCCTGAAAATAAAATAACTTCACAATCAATCGCAGGAGGAGTTGCGCTTTTAATGGCTGTTTGGTGGATTACTGAAGCAACCCCAATTTATTACACTTCTTGTGTCCCGTTGATTGTTTTTCCCTTTTCTGCAATTTATAGTAATAATTATTTTGAGAATTTCGTTTCTGTAATAATACCATATTTAGATCCATATATTTTTTTATTTGCCGGTGGAATGTGTATTGCAGCCGCAATGCAACAATGGAATTTGCATAAAAGAATTTCATTACAAATTTTATCATTTATTGGAACACAACCATCAAGATTACTTTTTGGATTTCTTGCTTCAACTGCATTTATTTCTCTTTGGATTTCCAACACTGCAACTGCCACAATGATGTTACCAATTGCGATGGCAGTTATTTCGCAATTGGAAAGCAAACAAAAAAAACGACTTTCATTTTACGGTGCAGCAATTGCACTTTCAATTGCGTACGCCTCGAATATTGGCGGGATTGGAACAAAAATTGGCACTGCACCAAATATGCAATTAACAATGTTCATGCACGACAAAGGAATTGATATTACATTTTTACAATTTATGGCGATCGGACTTCCATTTATAATTATGCTTTTACCGGTTGCCTGGTTTACACTTTGGCAAATTGGGAAAAAAGATTTATTGGAAAATTTAGATAACAAATTTATTAAACAAGAACTCAGAGAATTGGGTTCAATTAAAAAAGAAGAAAAAATTGTTTTAGTCGTTTTTTTAATTACAGCTTTACTTTGGATGTTTGGAAAACCAATCACAGATTTTATGCAGATTTATTTTCAAACAAAAAAAATAACTTCTGCGCACGTTGAAGGTAGTACTGCAGTTCTTGCTGCAGTATTTTTATTTTTATTTCGATCTGAAAAAAGATTTATTTTAGAATTCCATTCACTTAAAACTGTACCATGGGGAACATTAGTTTTACTTGGTGGCGGACTTGCGATGGCTTCAGCAGTTCAACAAAGTAAACTAACTGATTTATGGGCAGCAAATTTATCAGGAATAAAAAACTTTACTCCGTTTTTACAAATTCTATTTGTGAGTTTAATTACCGTTTCAATGTCGGCAGTAACTTCTAACACAGCAACTGTCGGTGTAATGTTGCCACTATTATATTCGATAACGGATCAAAATAATTTTGTCCCAATTTTATTTGCTGCAACAATTTCTGCATCATGCGACTTTGCATTACCAGCCGGAACTCCACCAAATGCAATTGTATTTGGAAGTGGCTACATAACAATTCCACAAATGGTAAAATCCGGAATAGTTTTAGATATTTTTTCTGCAGTTCTTGCCGCAACTTGGTCTTGGGGAATAATTAGATTTATCATCTAATTTGATCTATATAAAATTAATTTTCTCTTATTTAACAACTTATACGTCTGCTACATTCAATTACTGCTGATTTCCCCATTATTTATCAGCTTATTTCACTACTGTGTTGATTGTCACTATTCACAAATTTCAACTTGACTTTAGTTTAAGCGATTATTATTATAATTCATTCAAAAAATTAATTAAAGGAGTTATAATGAAAAAAATATTCACAGTTTTTGTTTTGATCCTTCTTTTATCTTATGTAGAGCTATCAGCTCAAGGAGGGAAAAAACCACCTGGAGGAACACCTCCTCCACCAACAAGCGGTAATCCACCAACTGGTGGTGGACAAGAGCCATCTTTTGATGATGTCGATGCGAATAATGATGGAAGAATTAGTATGGATGAAGCAAAAGCAAAATTTGGTAACGATCCTGATTGGCAAGCTAAATTTGACAAACATGATGCGAATAATGATGGTTACGTAGGTAAAGCAGAGTATCCTCAGCAAGGTCCTCCTCCAACTGGTACACCACCAGCAGGAACTGGTTACAATCCAGCAGGAACTGGCGGTTATAAACCACCAACGGGTCCTCCTCCAACTGGTACACCACCAGCAGGAACTGGTTACAATCCAGCAGGTACTCCACAAGGTCCTCCTCCAACTTCAACTGGCGGTTATACACCACCAACGGGT
>SXSI01000006.1 GCA_005792285.1 Bacteroidota bacterium | reverse complement strand
TGGTTCATCTGCTAATAAAATTGAAGGATTATTAATTAATGCTCTTGCAACAGCTGCTCTTTGTTGTTCACCTCCAGATAACTCATTTGGTCTATGATTAATTCTTTCTGTAAGTCCAACTATTTCTAATAATTCCAATCCCCTCTTTTTAGAAATATTATAATTATTATTCGAAATTAATGAAGGCATTATAACATTTTCAAGAATTGTAAATTCAGGAAGTAAATGATGAAATTGAAATACAAATCCAATTTTATTATTTCTAATTACTGATTGCTCATCATCATTTAATTTGGAAACATTTACACCATCAAATAATATTTCACCATTTGTAGGGTTGTCCAATAATCCAAGAAGATGCAACAAAGTACTTTTGCCAGCTCCTGATGGACCTACAATTGAAATACTTTCACTATTATTTATTTTAATAGATACATTTTTTAAAACTTGGAGTTGGTTGTTGTTTACTAAAAATGTTCTCTCAATATTTTTTGCTTCAATTAAATTCATTTTTATTCGTACCTCAACGCTTCAATTGGAACAATTTTGCTAGCCGACTTAGAAGGAATTACAGAAGCAATAAAAGAAAGAATAATTGAAATAATACTAATTAAAATTACATCTTCAATTTTTATGTTTACAGGAATTGCAGAAATAATATAAACACTTGAATCAAGTTTATATAATTGAAGTGTCTCTTGTAAATAGCATATTAATGAACCAAATATAACGCCAACTGTTGTTCCTATTGAGCCGACTAGTAATCCTTGAAGACGAAATATTTTTTCGATTATTTTGTTTTTCATTCCAATTGCGCGTAGTAAACCGATATCGTTTCTTTTTGAGATTACAGTTAAACTTAATGATCCCAATAAATTACAAACAGCCACAATAATAATTAATGTTAATATAATAAATGCGCTCCATCTTTCAATTTTCATTATTGAATATAAATCTCTATGAAGATCGTACCAAGAACTAATGGTAACATTATTGCCATATTTATTTTGTAGATCAGCTTTTACATTTTCTGCTATCTCAAGATTATTGAATCGGATATCATATCCTACTGAATTCATTGAGCCGTAAATATTTTTAGCTAAATCCAAATTCGTATAAATATAATTTGCATCATATTGTTTACTTCCGCTTCGGAATATCCCTGCAACAATTCCTTCGTTGCTATTTCCTTCTCCACCAAACATAAAGAAGTCATTAAGTTGGTTCGTGCTGAACAATTTAATTTTATCTCCAACTTGAAGATCTAATTTTGATGCTAATCCAACCGATATAAGAATTTCATTTTTATTTAGAGTACTTCTTCCTTCGATTATAGAATTTTCTAATCCAGTAACTTTTTTAAAACTTCCTTCTTCATATCCACGAAGAAATGAAACTGAATAACCATTATTTGTAACTGATAATACTTTTCCATTTGAAGTTTCACTTATTCCGAAAACATTTTTATTATTTTTTATTTCTGAAATTAAGTCCTCTTTTATTTTTGAACTATTTGTTGAAACATTTTCGATTCTTAAATGAGGATCAAATCCAACCATAATATCAGTTATAACTTTCCCAAATCCATTAAAAACCGAGATCATTACAATTAATGATGCAACACCAATTGCAATGCCAATAGTTGAGATAATAGAAAGTGTTGTTATAAAAGAAAATCTTTTATTTGAAAAAGCGAATCTCTTTCCTATAAAATATTCTATTTTCACGAATATCTTAAAGAATTAATTATTGAATATTTTCCAGATACTTTTGCTGGAATCCAGGAAGCCAATGTTGATAACAATATTGTAATCACAGAAATAAACAAATAATATTCCCAATCAATTAATATCGGAACTTTATCCATTAAATATATATCAGATGGAAGTGAAATTATTTTATACTTCAATTGAACAAATGAAAACAATAGTGCTAATATATTTCCCACTATTGTTCCAATTATTCCAATAATCATTCCTTGAATAATGAAAATCTTTTGAATACTTTTTTTACTTAATCCAATAGCCCTTAACAATCCTAGATTTGAAATCCGATGAAGCAATATTAATAATTGCGAACCAATAATGTTAAATATTCCTACTATCATAATCAAACTAAGTATCAATGGCGTAGGTCCTTTTTGAAGTTGAATCCAGGATAATATACTTCTATGCAATTCCCTAAATGTAGTTGCAGAATAAAATGAAGGAATATTTTTTAATATATTTGCTGCAATTATTTCTGATTTCGTTGGATCTTTTAAATATATATTTGCTTCATTAAACGAATTCCCTATTGCGAATAATTTTTGAAATTTTTTAAGTTCGACATAGCAATTAATATCATCAAATTCTGCCATTCCTGATTTATAGGATGTTGAAATAATGAAGCTATTATTAGTGATTTCTGTTTTATTTGAAACTTGTTTAATTGTTGAAACTGCAACTGTATCCCCAATTTGCATATTTAATTTTTGAAGTAATTTTTCCCCAATAATTATATTTGCAAATTCACTTTCATATTCTTTCTCATTTTGTAAGTTATCTTTTAAATATTTTCCTAAAATATTATTAATAAAATAGGGCTCAACTCCTTTTAATATTATCCCTTCTGCAGAATTATCACTTAATATTATTCCTTCCGTTGCGGATTCATAACTTACAAATTCAATTTCATCTTTAACAGATTTAATTCCTTTTATAATTGAATTATTATTTTTGATTAAACTATTATCATAAAGTGATATTTGGATATGCGAAGAAAACTTTTGAATTTTTGTAATAATTTCATTTTCGAAACCATTTAATATTGTAAATGTTAAAAGTAAAGTTAAAATACCAACTATTACACTTACGACAGCAAAAAATGTTTGAAATGCAATATTTGGTTTGTTGCTATTCGGATTTGAAAAGATTAAATATTTTAAAGCAATTTTGCTTTCTATTTTCATGCTTATAAATCTTTATCACCAAACATCATCAAATATTTTGTAATAAATTTATCAATCGAACCATCCATAACTCCGTGAACATCCGATGTCTCTTCATCAGTTCTGTGATCTTTAACTAAATTATATGGATGAAAAACATATGAACGAATTTGACTTCCCCATTCAATTTTCTTTTTCTTCCCTTCAATCACTGCAATACGCGCTTCTTCCTCTTCTTTTCTTTGCTGATATAAACGAGACTTGAGCATTTTCATAGCACGTTCTCTATTTTGAAATTGCGATCTCTCTTCTTGGCAAGCGACAACAATTCCAGTTGGCATATGTCTAAGTCTAACTGCAGTTTCAACTTTATTTACATTCTGCCCCCCTTTTCCACCTGCACGATAAGTATCCATTTCAACATCAGCGGGATTAATTTCAATTTTAACATCATCATCAACTTCAGGATAAACAAAAATCGATGCAAAGGAAGTATGTCGTCTTTTATTTGCATCAAATGGAGAAATACGAACTAATCTGTGAACACCATTTTCAGCTTTTAAATAACCAAAAGCATATTCTCCGGAAACTTCTAATGTTGCACTTTTAATTCCTGCACCATCCCCATCTAATCTTTCGAGAAGTGTAACTTTATATTTATGTTTTTCTGCATAGCGAATATACATACGAAGTAACATTTCCGCCCAATCCTGCGATTCTGTTCCACCTGCACCAGAATGAATTTGTACTAAAGCATTTCGTAAATCGTCAGTTCCGCTCAACATATTTTTGAATTCTACTAAAGTAATTTTTTCTTCAATAGATTTAAGCTCATTAATTATTTCACTTAAATAATTTTCGTCTTTACTTTCACTTGCCAATTCCATTAAGACAAGCGAATCATCGATTTTATTTTTTATTTCACTCCAATCCGAAGTCCACTGTTTTAAAATATTTAATTCTTGCAACACTTTTTGAGCTGCATTATTATCATTCCAAAATGTAGAAGCGTTGGAAATATTTTCTAATTCTAAAATTCTTATTGATTTGCCATCGATGTCAAAGAAACCTCCGAAGTTCCATTAATCTGGTAGATAAATTTTTTAATTCAGATTTTTGCAAATCAAACATTATCTACTCCTTAAATGAAGTTCTCGAAGTTGTTCTTCTGTAACATTTGATGGTGCATCTTCCATAAGTGCAGTTGCAGATCTTGTTTTTGGAAATGCAATTACATCTCGAATTGAAATTGATCCCGTTAATAACATTATTATTCTGTCGAATCCAAAAGCTATTCCGCCATGAGGTGGTGCACCATATTGAAGTGCTTCAAGTAAAAATCCAAATTTTGTTTCTGCTTCTTCTTTTTTTAAACCAAGTAGTGAAAATATTTTAGACTGAAGTTCAGAATTATGAATACGTATACTTCCGCCACCAATTTCATTTCCATTTAAAATTAAATCGTATGCACGTGCGCGAACTTTTCCTGGATCTTTATCAAGTAATTTTTCATCCTCAAGGTTTGGTGCAGTGAATGGATGATGTGCAGAATAATATCTTTTATCTTCTTTTGAATATTCAAACAATGGGAAATCAGTAATCCAAACTAAAGAATTTACATTTTCTGGAATTAACTTTAAGATATTTGCAAGATGAATTCTGATATTTCCTAAAATTGTAAAGGCCGTATCAGTTGAATCAGCAATAATTGAAATTGCATCACCAACTTTTGCGCCACTTTCTTTTATAATTTTGTCTTTGAAAACATCTGTGAAGAATTTTACTGCACTTCCTTCTAATCCATTTTCAGTGACCTTTAGAAACACAAGTCCTTTTGCACCATTCTCTTTAGATTTTTCAGTTAATTCATCAACTTGTTTACGAGAAAATTTTGATCCATTTAGAATTACAATACCTAGAATAACTTCATTGCTACTTATAGCTTTTTCAAATAATTCAAATCCTGAATTTTTTGCGAGCTCTGTATAATTATTTATTTCTAAACCATATCTGGTGTCAGGTTTATCTGAACCATATTTTTCAATAGCAATTTTATAAGGAATTCGAGCAAACGGAGTTTTAATTTCAATTCCTTTTACCTCTTTATAAATTCTTTGAATCATCTTCTCTGTATAATTTTGAATTATCTCTTCTGTTGGGAAAGATACTTCAACATCAATCTGAGTAAATTCTGGTTGACGATCTGCACGCAAATCCTCATCTCTGAAACATTTTGCGATCTGAATATATTTATCAAACCCAGCAATCATACTTAATTGTTTGTAAATTTGAGGGGACTGCGGCAAAGCATAAAACTTTCCAGGTTGAACTCGACTCGGAACCAAATAATCTCTTGCTCCTTCAGGAGTACTTTTTGTTAGTATCGGTGTTTCAATTTCAATAAATCCATTTTCAGAAAAATAATTTCGAACAGCGCTATATACTTTATTTCTTAAAAGAATATTTTTTTGCAATGAAGGTCTTCGCAAATCCAAATATCGATATCGTAAACGCAATTCCTCATTCAATTCTTCAGAACCAGAAATACTGAATGGTGGTGTCTTTGATTCATTTAATATTATTAATGATGTAACTAAAATATCAATTGTACCAGTCTGAATATCTTTGTTAATGTTTGCTGTAGTTCTTAATATTACGTCGCCAGAAATTGAAATTACAAACTCTTGCCGCAATTTTTTGGCGAGATTCATAACTTCTTCGGAAGTTGATTCATTAAATACAAGTTGTGTCTTGCCAAATAAATCTCGAATAAAAATAAAAATCACTCCACCTAAATCGCGTTGACTTTCAACCCAGCCATTTAAAATAATTTTTTGGCCAACATGAACTTCCCGTAATTCACCGCAATTATGTGTTCGTTGTTTATAAACCTGCATTGATATTTATGCTTCTAAATGTTTGTTTAATATTTTTGCTAAATCTTCTTTGCTTCTAACACCTACAACTTGCTCAACTACTTTTCCATTTTTAAACATTAAAAGAGTTGGGATGCTTCTAATTCCATATTGCATTGGTGTTGCTGGATTTGCATCAACATCCATTTTGCAAACTTTCACTCGTCCAATAAATTCTTTATGCAATTCTTCAATGGCTGGAGCAATCATTTTACATGGTCCACACCACGAAGCCCAAAAATCTACAAATGCCAAAGTAGTTGAATTAATTACTTCTGTTGCAAAATTTGAATCATTTACTTCTGTTGCCATTGTTATTTAAATCCTTTCTTATTGACCTAATTTAATTGAATTTTCTCCTAAAAGAGAGTTTATATTTTCTACAAGTTCATTTGTTACACTGACACAAATATTGTTCGACCTATAATATTTTGTTTTACCATTTCCATTCGAAAGATTGAAAATACATTCTGCCGTTCCTTTATTCTCACTCAACAACTTATACAAATTGTCAAGAATCTCAGAATTATGTTTTGTATAATCAATTTTAAGGAATATTTTCTTAGAAAACACTTCCGAAGCCTTCTCAATAGGAATAATTGAGTCAGCAAATATTTTTACACTTCCGGAATCTATTTCACATTTTCCTTCAATTATCACGATAGAATCTTCAACAATAATTGATGAATGTTTTCTGTATGCATCCGAAAAAATAATACAATCAGCTTTTCCCGAAAGGTCTTCCAAAGAAGCAAAGACCATTTGATTACCTTTTTTATCAATTTTTTTCTTTATTGAAGAAATAATTCCACCGAGACGTGCATTTACAGTTCTGTTTATTCCAGGTTCATTACAACGAAAAGATGTGAATAATGATAATTCGTTTTCATATTTAAGAAGTGGATTGCCTGAAACATAGAATCCCAAAACTTCTTTTTCACGAGTAAGTTTCTCTTTTTCTTTCCAAGCTGGAATTTGTGGTAAAGTCGGTTCTGAATTTACGTTTGAGGCGCTATCAGATTCAAATAAATTATTTTGTCCAATTCCAGAATGGTAATTTGCTGCTATTGCAGCTACAATTATTTGTTCAACTGAAATTAAATTCTGCGCACGGTTTTGATTAATCGAATCAAACGCACCGGCTAAAATTAAACTTTCAACTGTTTTTTTGCTCATAGCTTTCAAATCAACATTTAGAGCAAAATTATACAATGAAGTAAATTTTCCAGTTTTTTCTCTATTTAAAATAATATTTTCAACCGCATTAGTCCCAACATTTTTAATTGCAGCCAATCCAAAACGAATTCCCTTTTTTGTAACTGTAAAATCTGTATTACTCTCATTCACATCTGGTGGAAGAACTTTGATTCCATTTTTTCTTAAGTCATCTATCAGTAAAACAATCTTATCTGTATTTCCCATCTCAGTCGATAATGCTGAAGCCATATACTCTTCCATAAAATGGGTTTTTAAATATGCAGTTTGATATGCCAAAACCGAATAAGCAACACTGTGAGATTTATTAAAACCATACGCTGCAAATTTTTCAATTAAATCAAAAATATTTTCAGCCAATTTTGAATTAATTTTGGAAATTTCAATTGCACCTTTAATAAATTCAACTTTTAATTCTGCCATCAATTTTTTATCTTTTTTCCCCATTGCACGGCGCATTATATCTGCTTTCGCTAGTGTGAATCCGGCAACTTCATTTGCGATTTGCATAACTTGTTCCTGATAAACAATTATTCCATAAGTTTCTTTTAGAATGTGTTCCAAACTTGAATGCAAATATTCTATTTCCTGAATTCCATGTTTTCGTTTAACAAAGTCACCAATATTTTCCATTGGACCAGGACGATAAAGTGCATTCATCGCAACTAAATCACTAATCGAACTCGGTTTTAATTTTCGTAACCACTCTTGCATTCCTGTGCTTTCAAATTGAAAAATTGCAACAGTATTTCCTTTTATAAATAGTTTGAAAGTTTCTTCATCATAATCCGGAAGATTATCTAAGTCAACAGTTACATCATGATTTTTTTTAATTAATTTCAATGCTTTTTCAATTACAGATAAAGTTCGCAAACCTAAGAAGTCCATTTTTAATAATCCGGCTTCTTCGAGATCTTTCATTGAATACTGCGTCATCAAATCTGTCGAGGGAGTTTTATAAAGTGGAACGAATTTATCTAATTCATCCGGTGCAATTACAACTCCTGCAGCATGAGTTGATGCATTTCTACTCATCCCTTCAAGCAAAGTTGCCGATTCAACTAAGAGTTTATTTTTTTCATCCTTACTTGCTTTTAATGCTTTCAATTCTGGAAGTAGATCGAACGCTTCGGCTAATGGCATTACTTTCCCTTGTGTAACGGGAATTTGTTTTGTGATTCCTTCGATATACGAAAGTGGTAAACTTAAAACTCTTCCTACATCTTTTAAAACAGCGCGCGAAGATAATGTTCCAAAAGTAATTATTTGCGAAACACTTTTCTCACCATATTTTTTCTTAACATAATCTATAACTTCATTTCTTCTTGTATCGGAAAAATCTATATCAATGTCGGGCAAACTTATTCTTTCGGAATTTAAAAATCTCTCAAATAGAAGTCCATATTTTAATGGATCGATATTTGTAATTCCTAAAGCATATGAAACAATACTTCCCGCAGCACTTCCTCTTCCAGGTCCAACCATAATTCCCATTTCTCGTGCAGCAGAAATAAAGTCAGCAACTATTAAAAAATAATCTGCAAATCCCATTTTTGTAATTACAGATAGTTCATACTTTGCACGTTCAGAAATATCATCTGTAATTTTTTGATATCTCTTTTTCAATCCCTCATTTGTTAATTTTTCCAAGTATTGGTCAAGAGTTAACTTTTTTGGATTATCAGGAATTATAAACTTTGGCATGAAATTTTTATTGAAGCCAAGCTTCAAATCGCATTTGTCTGCAACTTCCAAAGTGTGTTCAATTGCTTCAGGATAATCTGGAAATAATTTAACCATCTCATCTGCGGTTTTAAAATAAATTTGATCAGTTCCATAACGCAGCGTTTTATAATCAACTGGATTGGTACTTGAAGCATCAGGAATATTCAACATAATATTATGCCCAACTGAATGCGATTGTTTTATGTAATGAACATCATTCGTGGCTATCAATTTTATATTTAATTCTTTTGCAATTTTTGGTAATCCGGCAAGTACATTTTTTTCTATATAATAATTGTGGTCTTGAAGCTCCAAATAAAAGTCATCACCAAAAACATCTTTATACATTCGGGCAACATCTTTAGCTTCATCATAGTTTTCGTTTATTAAATGTGAAGCAACAATTCCACCGGCACATGCAGAAAGACAAACAATTCCATCTGAATATTCAGAAAGAAGTTTATAATCAATTCGTGGTTTATAATAAAAGCCTTCGGTATGTCCGAGAGTTGTAAGCTTCAACATATTTCTGTAACCGATTTCATTTTTGGCTAACAACACAATGTGGTGATAAACATTTCTACTAGTTTTTGTTCCGATTGGAGCAATTGTATCGCATTGTGCAACCATTTGACCACGATCAAAACGACTCCCCTTTGTTACGATGTAAAATTCGCAACCAATTATCGGTTTTATTTTTTTCTTTTTTGCTTTTTTATAAAATTCAAGAGCCCCAAACATTACACCATGATCTGTTAAAGCAACTGCCGGCATTTTATTTTCTATTGCCGCATCTATTAAAGAATCTACAGTTGTCGCACCATCAAGTAATGAATAATGTGTGTGACAATGAAGATGTACAAATTCAGCCATTTTACATTATTAAAAGTTTTGGTTCGGTCATTGCTTCAATTGCATAACGAATTCCTTCGCGGCCATAACCAGATAATTTTATTCCTCCGTATGGCATTGAATCATTTCTGTAAGATGGCGCTTCGTTTACAAGAACTGCGCCGGCTTCAATTTCTTCGTACGCTTTCATAATTGAATAATGATTATTCGAAAATATTGAAGCTTGTAAACCATACTTTGAATCATTTACATCTAAAATTGCTTCACCGATTTCTTTAAAGGATTTAAAACAAACAACTGGTCCGAAAACTTCTTCCTTCCAAACATTCATAGAAGATTTAACATTTTCTAAAACAGTTGGCATTATCATCGAACCTTTTTTTGTTCCACCCCAAAGTATATTTGCTCCCCCTTTTTTTGCTTCAAGAATCCAATTATGAACACGATTTGCTTCATGCAAGGAAATCATTGGTCCAACAAATGTATCTTCTAATGCAGGACTTCCAACTACTAATTTTGCAGTTTCCTCAACAAATTTCATTGCAAATTCTGGATAAATATCTTCGTGGAGTAATATTCTCTGTAATTTTATACAAACTTGTCCCGCGTATGCAAATGAACTTTTTACTGCTTTCGAAACTGCAGAATCTATATCCGATGTTTCATCTATTATTGCTGCAGCATTTCCACCAAGTTCAAGTAAATTTTTCTTCATAGATGAATTCTGTCGAATCTTCCAACCAACATCTGCGCTTCCGGTAAATGAAACAAATTTTATCCTGTCATCTTTCACCATCATTTCAGCCATTTCATTTGTACATGGAAGTACATTTACAGTTTCCTCTGGAACTCCTGCTTCCAATAAAATTTCTCCAAGTAAAATTGCAGTTAGTGGAGTTTGAGGAGCTGGTTTTATTATAAATGAATTTCCCGCCGCAATTGCCGGTGCAATTTTATGTGCAACTAAATTTAATGGATAATTGTATGGCGTAATACTCAAAACAGTTCCAATTGGATATCTCGAAATAATTCCCCGCTTTACATTTGATTGAGAAATATTATCAAGCGGTATAACTTCACCCTGAATTCTTTTTGCTTCTTCTGAAGCTAATGTAAATGTAGTAATTGCTCGAGCAACTTCTACATTTGCTAATTGAATTGGTTTTCCTGCTTCTGCAGAAATTATTGAAGCAAGTATTTCTTTTTTATCGGAAATTCCTCTTGCAATATTTAATAATAACTCGGAGCGATTAAAACTACTCATTGATTTCATTTTGGAAAATGCTGCTACAGATTTATCTAATGCAATATTAATTTCATTTTCTGGGACTAAACTTGTAATTCCAACTGTTGATCCATTATAAGGATTCACAACAAATAATTTATCATCACTCGAATGATGTTTCCCGCCAATCAAATATTTATAATGCTTACTCATAAATATTTTTTATTTTTTCTAAAACTGAATCTATCGGAACAATAATCCGTTCATTAGTTCTTCTGATTTTAATTTCAACAGAATTATTTTCTAAATTTCGATCACCAACAATAATTTGAAATGGTATTCCCAATAAATCTGCATCTTTAAATTTAACTCCTGCAGATACCGAAGAACGATCGTCATATAAAATTGAATATTTTTCCGAAAGCGATTTATATAAATTATCTGCAACTTCAACAACTTTAGCCAATTTTACATTTACAACAATTATATGAAAATCGAATGGAGATAATGCTTTATTCCATATTATTCCAAATTCATCGTGATTTTGTTCGATATAACATGCAGCTATTCGTTCAACACCAATTCCATAGCTTCCCATAATAATCGGATTTTCTTTTCCATTTTCATCCAGAAAATTTGCTTTTAGTGCCGAAGAATATTTGGTGCCAAGTTTGAAAATATGACCAACTTCAATTCCTGTGGTTAATCGTAATTGTTTATTACAAAGTTTACATGGTTCATCTTTTTCTACTTGCCTAAGATCTGAATAGTGATCAATTTTACAATCGCGCAATAAATCAACGTTAAGTAAATGATAGTCGTTTATATTTGCACCGGTAATTAAATTTGTAGAATCTTTTAATCTGTTATCAGCAATTACTTTAATATTTTTTGAAACTCCAACTGGACCAATTGAACCTGCTTCTGCACTGAAAAGTTCAACCAATTCTTCGTCAGTACATGGACGAAATTCTGTACCAATTACTGATTTTAATTTTGATTCATTTACCTGATCATTTCCAACCATCATAATTAAATATGCTTGTTTGCCAGAAATATATACAACCGACTTTGCGCATTGTTCAACGTGAACTTTTAAATAATTAGAAAGTTGATCGATAGTTTTAATATTTGGGGTAAATATTTTTTCTTTTTTTTTCGAGCTACCAAAATTAATTTTAGATTTATTTGAAGTAGCAATTTCCAAATTTGCTGCATAGTCACACGATTCACATAATATTATTGAATCTTCGCCGGCATCAGATTCGATCATGAATTCTTGCGAACCACTTCCACCCATTGCACCACTTGAAGCGCCAATTATAAAAAATTTTAATCCTGATCTTGTGTAAATTTTTTTGTAAGCTTCTGCGTGAAGGTTATAACTTTTATCAAGACCTTCACTTGTTGAATCAAGACTGTAAGAATCTTTCATTGTAAATTGTCTGCTTCGGATTACTCCAGATTTCGGACGAGGTTCATTTCTAAATTTACTTTGAATCTGATACCAAATTTGTGGCAACTCTTTGTACGAACGAATATGAGCTTTTGCAATCGAAGTTATAACTTCTTCGTGAGTTGGAGCTAAAATTAATTGTCGGTTTTTGATATGAAACATAATATCGCCGAAAGACTCAACTCGACCAGTTTCTTGCCATAACTCAACCGGATTAATTCCTGGCAAATAAAATTCCTGACCACCAATCGCATTCATTTCTTCACGAATAATATTCATTACCTTTTGAAAAACTTTGAGACCAAATGGAAGTACAGAATAAATTCCTGAGCCCAATGCTTTTACCATTCCGGCACGGATCATTAATTGATGACTTGTAATTACTGCATCGTTTGGAACTTCTTTGGTTGTAGGTATAAAGCTGTTAGAAAAGCGCATTTTTATTATTTTTTTTAGTCATTAATAAAACCGTGCCCTCGGACAGACTCGAACTGCCATTAGAAGTTTAGGAAACTCCGGTTCTATCCAGTTGAACTACGAGGACATTTCGATTAAAATAGTTAAAAGCAACTTTTATTCATAAATATATATTGATGAAAATAAAATAAAAAACCTGATCTTTTTGACCGAGCTTTTTATACATCTAATTCCTATTACTAAACTTATTTAACTAACATCATCTTTCTTGTTTGAATAAGTTTATTATTTGGATTATTAATATCAGTTGCAATTATTTTGTAGAAATATAATCAACGCCACATAATTTTAATTCAAGTTAATGTTTATTATATTCGGTTCAATTCAGGAGAGGTGGGTGAGTGGCTGAAACCAGCGGTTTGCTAAACCGCCGTACGGGGTAAACCTGTACCGAGGGTTCAAATCCCTCCCTCT
>SXSI01000005.1 GCA_005792285.1 Bacteroidota bacterium | reverse complement strand
TATGGATCGAATTTTTGAATTGTAACTCTAAGCCCTCTTGATTTTAAAAGTAAGCCAATCGATGCAGAAGCAATTCCTTTTCCAAGAGATGAAACTACACCGCCGGTTACAAAAATATATTTTATATTTTTTTTAGATTTTACCACAAGTTTGTCATTTGATATTACAATTTAGAAAATAATTTCCGAACTTTTTCAAGATCTTCTGCTGTGTCAACCGGAATAGAATCGTGAGTTGTTACGTGAACTACAATATTATATCCATTTGCTAGAAATCTAAGTTGTTCTAATTTTTCAGCATCTTCGGCAGTAGAAATTTTAAGAGATGAAAATTGAAGTAACGCATTCCGGCGATAAACATAAATTCCGAAATGTTTGTAATATGCATGTTCTTTTATCCACTCATTATTATTTATTGTATCTCTTAAATATGGGATTGGAGATCTGGAAAAATAAAGAGCGCGATTTTTTTCTCCTAATACAACTTTTACAACTGTAGGATTTGAAAGATCATCTTTTTCTGTAATTCGTTTTGCAGCGGTACTAACCTGTGCATCTTCAGACGTAAGAAGAAGATTCACCGTATTATCAATTACTGATGGATTAATAAGTGGCTCATCGCCTTGAATATTTACAATAATATCCGCTCCAATTTTTGCGGCAACATATGCAACACGATCACTTCCTGTTAATAACGAAGTTGGAGTCATCATAACATTTCCATCAAATCCTTCAACAACTCGCTGAATTCGTTCATCATCGGTCGCTACTATTATAGTAGATACCATTTCGGATAAAGTTACTCTCTCATAAACGCGCTGTATCATTGGTTTTCCGAGAATATCGGCGAGAGGTTTTGCCGGTAATCGTTGTGAGGAATATCTTGCTGGAATTATCGCTGCAATATTCATATTAGCCGATTACTTTAGGAACTTTAAAATATGGATCCATTTTAGCTGGTGAATTAGAGAGCGCTTCTTTTGTAGAAATTGTTTCTCCTACATTATCACTTCTGAAAACATTTGAAAGTTCAATAACTTGTGAAAGTGGTTCTACTCCGGTTGTATCGAGTTTATTTAATTTTTCTATATAAGTTAAAATTTTATTTAGTTGATGTGTAAATAATTTCATTTCATCTTCATTAAAATGAAGTTTGGCAAGTTTAGCAATATGCTCGACATCTTTAATTGTAACACTCATTTTTAAACTCCTTATAAAATTGGTTGTGGAATATAAAGCGATTCCATAATTGAATGAACTTTGTTCATTAATAAAAGTTCTTCTTCACGCGAATTTATATTTTCAGTTGGAATTGGATTATCAATAATTAATTCTATTACACTCGGTCGAATTATAATTGAACCTTTTTGGATTATAGAAAACGTTCCGTTTATTGTAAGTGGGACAACCGGCGTTCCTGTTTTTGCTGCCAAAGAAAATGCACCACGTTTAAATGGAAGTAAATTCCCATCACGAGTGCGAGTTCCTTCTGCAAAAAGTAAAACATTACCACCTGAACGAATTTTTTCAGCAGCACGATCTAAACTTTTTATTGCAGAGTGAGCATTCGATCGATCAACAAGAATATGTTCTCCTAAATATAAAGCCCAACCAAAGATTGGGATGTAACTTAATTCCTTTTTAAAAACTAAACGGAGTTGAGGAAAAACATGAAGCACTGCGAGAATGTCAATCATACTTGCATGGTTACTTACAAAAATATATTGTTTATCGCGACTGATATTTTCAAGACCATCAATTTTAATTTTTACATTACAAATTAAAATTGAAATGGTTCCCCAAATTCTACTTGCAAAAAAGAAAAGCGTTCCGCTCGGATCAATCAACACACCGATCAGAGCTAAAAGTCCACAAAAGCCACTCCAAATCATTACAGCTGAGTAGCGAATAATTGATGTTAAAATTAGAATCATACCAAATGTATAGTCATAGTTAAAATTATTAAACCTGTCGACTTTAATGAATTATACAGAAGTGGTTGAAAGGTTTTGGAAAATTAACCAAAATGAAAAAGAAATACAACCTCAAATATTTTCAGCTTTAAATTGGTAACATAAATTAAGTAGAAATATATTGGATAGTTTTGTATTTTTGCACTTCACATGAATGAAAATAGAACTGAATTAGCAACATTTGGAGCAGGATGTTTTTGGGGTGTTGAAGAAGAATTCAGAAAATTACATGGAGTTATTTCAACGAAAGTAGGATATCTCGGCGGAAACAAAGATAATCCTTCATATGAAGAAATTTGCTCCGATGAAACTGGACATGCTGAAGTTGTGGAAGTTACATTTGATTGTGAAAAAATAAATTATGAGCAGCTTTTAAATTTATTTTGGAATATTCATAATCCAACACAATTAAACAGACAAGGTGTTGATATTGGAACTCAATATCGCTCAGCAATATTTTATCATTCGGAAGAACAAAAAGAAATTGCAGTTTTATCTAAAAATAAGTTAGAAAAAATAAATAAATATTTAAGACCAATAGTAACCGAAATATCACAGGTAAAAACATTTTGGGAAGCTGAAGATTATCATCAGCAATATCTTACCAAAAGAGGTTTGACTTCCTGTCATATTTAATTTAAAACGACAATGAAAAATAATGAGAGTAGTTTCTCAATAAATATTACAAATCCAAACCTTGTTATGTTTGTAAATGGTGTTAACATGCGAAGTTTGCGAAGTATTTTTTTTATTTATCGAAGATATAGTGCAATGAAAATTGCTATGAAGAATTCCACCGGCTGCATGAAATTTTATGCCGTGAAAGAAAACTATAAACATTTTATTTTTGTTTCATGGTGGGAAAATTTAGAACAATTAATGGGATATTATAAAAATCCTCTTCACAAAGAAATGATGAGTTGGCTTTACACTCACAGAGACGAAGTAGATTTTTGGAATGAAATATATCAACCAAGCCGACCAGGAGTTTACAGCGGGCAACCTCATGCGATGGCAAAACTTTTTGAAAAAATTTCACTAAAAGAAAGAACGAAAGAAATTAAAAATGACTAATTCAGAAAAAACAATTTCAGCCTCAGATACAATTCCTTTATTTCAACGACCAATAATAAAATGGTCACTAATTTTTGCAGGGACCGTATTTGTTGGAATTGGAATTCTTGGAATTTTTCTTCCACTATTACCAACTACAGTTTTCTTTTTATTGGCCGCTTGGTGTTATGCCCGAAGCTCTAAATTCTTTTATAAAAAATTAATGGATAATAAAATTACCAGCAGATATATTAAAAACTACAAAGATGGCAGGGGAACAACATTAAATTCTAAAATTATTTCGATAATACTACTTTGGGGAAGTATTTTTTATACAAGCGTTTATTATACAACAAGTGTTTATTTGCAGCTATTATTACTGATTATTGCGTTGAGCGTTACGATTCATATATTGGCTATTCCTACAGCTAATAAAGAAGATTAAACCAATATTTCCTCTAAGAATCCAACTTTTGGTATTATTTATTTATATTGAAACGACAACTTAAAAAAAAGAACTTATGAAAAAATATTTGTTAATGATGTTCGTTTTGTTTTACACATTTAATGAAGTTCAGGCACAAAGTAATTTAGTCGGCAGTATAAAAATATCCGTTACCGACGATTCAACTTCGCAACCCTTAAAAGGTGTTTATGTTTATTTTATGAATGCGATGGGATCAGTTGTAAAAAGTGAACAAACAAGTTCCACCGGGCAATTTATTGTTAAACTTTCCGTCGGTGTTTATTATGTCTATTTTAAATCGGAAAGATATTTAGCTGAGTATTATGATAATGTAGCTACCTTTCAATATGCAAAACCCATTGAAGTAAAATCCAACGACACAATTTCCATTAAAGCTTCGTTGAAATTGCATACACCAATTGTAGCTTTAGTTGCACCAAAAAATTTAAAAGCATCTCAAGTGTCACATAATTATGGTAACATGGTTTTGTTAACATGGACCGGTTCAACCACAACGCCTCAACCATATTATATTCAATATAATATTTACAGATCTGCCGTTTCTCCTGCTACACCAGTAAGCTTCAAAAAAATTACAAAAGCTTACGGTGCTTCGTATTACGATAAAAGCATTGTCAATGGAGCAACATACAAATATTATTTGACAGCCACTTCTTATGATTTTGAAAGTGCATCATCTGAAACAGTTTCAGTTTCTATAAAAGATTCACTTTTTATTGGGAAGGGAGTTATTAAAGGAGTTGTAGTTGATGATTCAACATTACTTCCAATTCAAAAAGCAATGGTAGCCGTAGTTCCTGTTAACAATTCTAACTGTAATGGTGTTGAAACTTCTACAAATGGATCATTTTTGTTACCCCTTTATGCTGGATCATATTACTTATACGCAAAAGCTAATGAGTATAATTTTGAATATTATGATAATGTTACAAGTTTAACTTCTGCAACAAAACTTGATGTAAAAAACAACGACACAATAATTATTAAAATTGGACTTAAAAAATTAAAACCAATTCCACAAGTAACTTTTAGCGGAGTTGTTCAAGACACTACTGGCAAAGGACAAAGAAGTGAAGTTTATGCTTATCGCGTAAAACTAAATAGCAAACATTGGTTTACATCTGTTGCAAAAACTGATAGTTTTGGAAAATTTTCAATGAAAGTAAATCTTGGCGACACAGTTATTGTTTATGTTCGTCCATTTGAAAAATTGTTATTACCGGAATATTTTGAAAATAAATCTACCTTCAATGATGCAACAAGAATTCCTGTAACAAAAGATCAATCCTTTATAATTGTTGTGAATAAAAAACCTGTTTATGCAAATGGTATGAATGGAATGGTAAAAGATTCAGCTAACAAACCAGTAACATCTTCAATTGCCGCAATAATGTTACACGGTTCATCTATTAGAAAAACTTATTCAACAATTTCTGATTCGTTGGGAGTTTACGGATTTACAAATATGGAGCCGGGAAAATATATTTTATTTGCAAAACCAGTTGGAAGTAATAAACCCACTTATTATCGTTCCGATGGAAAACAGACTTTGGATTGGAAAAAAGCTGACACACTTGTAATGTCAACAAATTCAATTTTAGCAAATCTTAATTTTAAACTTGTTGGCCAATCCGATACTGGACATGCAACAATTGCCGGGTTTATAAAAAATAAAAATAATCTTCCAGTTGAAGGTGTAACTGTTTTTGTTTTAGATGAAAATAGCGATCCATATTCTTATGCAATTACAAATTCCAAAGGATATTATGTAATGAATACTTTGGAAGCCGGAACTTATAAAATTACTACCGATATGGTTGGATACGAATCAGCAACTTTACCAAATATAATTGTTAACTATAATAGTGTACTTGCAATGTCAAACACCGGTTCAATAATTATTAATCCAATTATTTTGAGTGTATCGGATAAAAATATTATTGCATCTTCATTTGTGTTGTCACAAAATTATCCAAATCCATTTAACCCAAGTACAACAATTCAATATTCAGTCCCATTTACAAGCTATGTACGAATTGCCGTTTACGATTTAATTGGAAGAGAAGTTTCATTATTAACAAACAAAAGACATAATGCTGGTAATTATAGTATCAATTTTGAAGCTGTAAATTTACCAACAGGAATTTATATTTATCAACTACAAGGCGGTGGGAAAACCATTAGTCGTAAGTTAATATTATTGAAGTAATCAGTACAATTTAACAATTAAAGGGAGAAGATATTTAAGTTCTTCTCCTTTTTTTTATTTTAGTCTGTAACAAAATCATAAAAAGAAATATCTAAATAATTATGGCAATTAAACTACATTCAATAAGCATCTATCTTTTATTATCGTTCCATTTTTTATTAGCAGGTTCAAACGATAAAAGTATAAAAGCAATTCCAACCACCGAAACAATTATTATTGATGGAGTTAGTCGGGAGAGTTCTTGGTCAAACGCTTTTCCAGCAAAAGATTTTACACAGAGAGATCCTATTGAAGGAGCACCGGAATCTGAAAAAACAGAAGTTCGTGTTTTGTATGACAATCAAGCACTTTACATTTTCTTTAATATGCTTGATTCAGATCCAAGCAAAATTATTCAAAGATTAAGTCGCCGGGATGATAATGAAGTTGAATCAGATAATGTTACACTTAGCATCGACAGTTATCACGACCATCAAACAGGCCTAACATTTAGTGTAAATGCTGCAGGAACTAAATCCGATGGTTTAATGTCTGATGATGGAAAGAAAAGAGATTTTTCTTGGGATGCTGTTTGGGATGTAGCAACACAAGTTAATTCAAACGGTTGGACCGCGGAATTTCGAATTCCATTTTCCGTAATTCGTTTTAAACCATCTGACGAAGAAATTACTTGGGGAATTAATTTTGCTCGTAAAATTACTCGGAAGCAAGAATTTTCTACTTGGGCATTTTGGAGAAAAAGTGAAAGTGGTTGGATTTCCCGATATGCTCACTTAACAGGATTAAAAAATATTTCTTCACCTAAAGCTCTCGAAGTAAGTCCATATTTAATTGGGACAGGAAAATATTTTCCTACGCAAGAAGGTAAAAATAAAGTAGCTGGTTTATTTTCAAATGTTGGAGTTGATGCAAAATATGGAATTTCAGGGAACACAATTTTAAACTTAACAGTTAATCCAGATTTCGGGCAAGTTGAAGCTGATCCTTCAGAATTAAACTTATCAACTTTCGAAACTTTTTATGAAGAACGAAGACCATTTTTTATTGAAGGCTCAGATATTTTTAATTTTTCTACATTTGGAAGCGGCTTCGGTCCAGGATTATTTTACTCAAGAAGAATTGGTCAATCAATAAATGTTAGTTCGCCGGAAGGAAGCACAATTGTAGAAGAACCGCTGAACGCAACAATTCTTGGGGCTGCAAAATTAACTGGGCAAACACAAGATGGATTATCTTTTGGATTATTAAGCGCTGTTACAGATAGAGAATTTTTTACATTTTCAAATAGCAGTGGAATAAAAAAAGATTCACTTGCGCGCCCCGGGATGAATTACGGCGTTTTCCGCGCAAAGCAAAATATTTGGTCCGGCTCAACTGTTGGAATGATTCTTACTTCCCGAACTTCTGCAGATCTTCGACCAGTTACAGTTGGCGGAGTTGATTGGCGATTAAGATTTTTTGAAAACAAATATTCTGTAAGTGGATTTTTTGCATCCTCAGCTTCGGGTTCAATACATCCTTCAACATTCAAAGAAGTAACAAATAATGCTGGATCCGGGAGATTAAGTTTTTCGAAAGAAGGGGGAGAAAACTGGCTCTTTGATCTTACAACATATTTCACCGGTCGTGATTACAATGTTAACGATCTCGGATATTTCCGGCGAGCAGATGATTTTGGAAGTTATAATAGTGTTACATATAAAGATGATAAGCCGGGAGATGTTTTTAGATTTTACAGATTAACGGTTCCGTTTCACGTTATGTATAATTTAAATGGTGATCTATTGGAGAAGAACACAGGACTTAGACTGTTTTCTAAATTGGTAAATTATTATGAATTATCGGGACAGATAAATTATAATTTTTCATCATTTGATGATCGTGAATCTCGCGGATATGGATTATATAAAAAACCTTCCGTAATAAATTTAGATTTCTCATTAGGTTCTGACGAAAGTAAAGATTTTAGCTTCATAGTTGCTGGAGGTTTGGCAAATAATGAGTTCGGTGGAAATGGGGTTGGTTTTGTAATTGGTTTTGGTTTCAGACCTTCATCATCAAGTAATATTGGTGTCTCACTTTTAAATCGTGCAAGATTTAAAGAAGAAGCCTTTGTTGTAGTCGAAAACGAAATAAGCATTTTTGGAGATCGAACAGTTCGGGAAAACAATTTAACAATTCGCAGTTCATTCATATTTAATCCAGATCTTTCATTGCAATTATACACACAATATTTTGCAGTGAGAGGTATGTACGAAAATTACGGCTCACTAATAAATACAAAAGTAGTTCCATCAAGTTACAGTGAAAGTAATTCTTTTAACGAAACAGCTTTAAATTTAAATTTTGTTTTGCGTTGGGAATATTTACCGGGAAGCGTGCTTTATGCAGTTTGGACTCACAACAGAAATTGGGGAAATGGTACTTATCAAACTTCTTATATGGATCAATTTAATAATACATTTAATGTTGCACCAAATAATGTATTCACATTAAAAGTAAGTTACTGGTTCAACGTTTAATAAATATTTAAATATGAATTTGGCGTATAGCACCAGGTTTTCTTCCAAGAAACTGTTCGCATAATTTAGAAATTTTTTCGGGCGCATCGCTCACGAAAAGTTGAAGTAGTGGAGAATCTTTATTTTCATTTAATAAATTATTTTGCTGAAGAACTTCTTTTACTTTTAATGCCGCCGCTTCTCCGGAATCAATTAATTTTACAGCTCCCTGAGTAACTTTTAAAATAGCATCTTTCAATAATGGATAATGTGTGCATCCTAAAATTAAAGTGTCGATTTTTTGTTGTAATAATGGGGTGAGATATTCTTTTGCAATAAGTTCAGTTGCTAAATGATTAAACATTCCTTCTTCAGCAAGCGATACAAAAAGTGGACAAGCTTTTGCAAAACAATTTACGGATGAGTCTAGTTGTAGAAGAGTATTTTCATAAGCTTTACTTTGAATTGTTGCAACAGTTCCAATAATTCCAATTTGTTTTGAAGAACTATTTTTTAACGCAAATTCTGCTCCCGGGGCAATCATTCCAATTACAGGGATTGAGGACATTTGCATTACAACATCTAATGCAACTGCAGAAACTGTATTGCACGCGACGACAATCATTTTAACATTATGTTGAAGTAAAATATTTACATCGTCTCTTGTATATTCGCGAACAACCGCATTTGATTTTGGTCCATAAGGAACGCGAGCAGTATCACCGAAGTAAACAATATTTTCATTTGGTAAAAGTTGAATTAACGACTTCACGACGGTAAGTCCGCCAATACCAGAATCGAAAACCCCAATTGGATAACTTGATTTATTCTCCATGTTTAACAAGTTAGAAAATAATTTATTGAGTAAAAATCTAATGCAATTGGATATAAGTCAAAAATTCGGTTAATTTGTATCTTCAAAACAAAAAAACTAAATGTCTATTATAACTGAAATAATTGCAAGAGAAATACTTGATTCCCGTGGAAATCCAACAATTGAAGCAGATGTAATTTTGGAAGATGGTTCGTTGGGACGCGCTGCAGTTCCAAGTGGTGCTTCAACTGGCGAATTTGAAGCAGTTGAATTACGCGATGGAGATAAACACCGCTATTTTGGAAAAGGTGTTTTAAAAGCTGTAGCAAATGTAAACGATATAATTTCCGGAGAAATTATTGGCTTTGAAGCAACCGATCAAGTTGGAATTGACACAGTGATGATTGAACTTGATGGAACTGAGAATAAAAGTAAATTAGGTGCAAACGCAATTCTTTCAGTTTCACTTGCAGTTGCAAAAGCTGCAGCACAATCTGCAAAATTACCAATTTATAGATATCTCGGCGGAAGTAATGCGAAAATTCTTCCAACTCCGATGATGAATATAATTAATGGCGGAAGACACGCCGATAATAATATCGACTTTCAAGAGTTTATGATTGTTCCCGCAAATGTTCCTTCGTTCAGTGAATCACTTAGAGTTGGTGCAGAAATTTTTCACACGTTAAAAAATATTCTTCACAAAAAAGGTTATTCAACTTCGGTTGGTGATGAAGGTGGATTTGCTCCAAATTTAAAATCGAATGAAGAAGCTCTCGATGTAATTATGGAAGCAATTCAAAAAGCAAATTATAAAGCAGGGAACGAAGTTTACATTGCAATGGATCCTGCAGCAAGTGAAATGTATCAGAAGGATGGAAAATATCGTTTCTATAAATCTTCTCAAAAAAAATTATCAAAAGAACAAATGGTAAAGTATTGGGAAAAACTAACAGAAAATTATCCAATTATTTCCCTTGAAGATGGAATGGCTGAGAATGATTGGGAAGGTTGGAAAATGTTAACCGATGCAATTGGAAAAAAAGTTCAACTTGTTGGCGACGATCTTTTTGTTACAAACACACAAAGATTAAATAAAGGAATTGATAAAAATATTGCGAACAGTATTCTTATTAAAGTAAATCAAATTGGAACTCTATCAGAAACTTTTGATGCAATTGAAATGGCAAAGCGTGCGAACTACACTACTATTATAAGTCATCGTTCGGGAGAAACGGAAGATTCTATGATTGCAGATATTGCTGTAGCTACAAATGCTGGACAAATGAAAACCGGTTCAATTTCCCGTTCCGATAGAGTTGCAAAATATAATCAACTTCTTAGAATCGAAGAAGATTTAGGAACGAACGGAATTTTTGCTGGTGTTAATTGTTTTACAATTGATTTATAAAAATGCCACATAAAATAATTTTTGGAACAGATGGTTGGAGAGGGGTAATTGCAGAAGATTTTACATTTGAGCGATTATCAATTGTATCTTTTGCAACAGCGCGATATTTTTCAAATCATAAACGTATTGCAAATGGAATAGTTATCGGTTACGATGCAAGATTTCTTTCGCAGGAATTTGCACATCATGTTGCGCAGGTAATTGCATCTGCCGGGATAAAAGTTAAATTAGCAGATAAAATTTCTTTAACACCAATGGTTTCACTTGCAGTTTTAAAATTTAAAGCTGCCGGTGGAGTTGTAATTACGGCAAGTCATAATCCTTCAAAATATAATGGTTTTAAATTAAAAGGTGATTTTGGCGGTCCAGCTCATCCTGAAATGATTTCAAAATTAGAAAAAATTTTAAATCCATTACAAAATAAAACAGAGCTTCCAATTTCAATAAAATCTTTTGGCGAACTTCTTGAAAAGAAAAAAATCGAATTTGTTGATCTTACTTCTATTTACATTAATGATATAAAACCAAAATTAGAACTTGATTTAATTGAAACCGAGCGCATCAAAATTCTTTACGATGCAATGTATGGCGCAGGGCAAGGAGTTCCGCAACTTCTTGTTCCATCAATTAAAGGAATTAGAAATGAATTCAATCCCGGATTTAATCGTTCGCATCCCGAACCACTCAAACATAATCTTCTTGATTTAAGTAATGGTGTTGTAATAGGGAATTTTGATTTGGGAATTGCAACTGATGGCGATGCAGATAGAATTGGTGCAATTGATGAAGATGGAGAATTTGTTGATTCACATCGGATTTTTGCAATTTTTCTTAAATATCTTATTGAAAGAAAATTATATAAAGGGGAAGTTGTTAAATCGCTAAACATAAGTGAAATAATTCCAAAAATGTGTGCGAAGTATAAATTAAAATTACACGAAACACCGATTGGTTTTAAACATTTATGCCGATTAATGACTGAACGAAATATTATTATTGCCGGAGAGGAAAGCGGTGGGATTGGGATTCAAAATCATTTGCCGGAACGTGATGGAATTTTTAATGGTTTACTTTTAGCAGAAATTATGGCTGTTCGTAGAATGAAGTTGAGTAAACTTGTTCAAGAATTATTCGATGAATTTGGTGAACATCATTACGACAGAGTTGACGTACATATGTCTCAAAAGGATAAAGAAAAAATTCTAAATAAATATTCTTCTCCAATTAAAAAAATTGGTTCATTCCAAATTCGCAAAGTCGATAAAACCGATGGTTTTAAATATTATGTAGATGATGGCTGGGTAATGATTCGTGCTTCGGGAACTGAACCACTTGTTCGCTTTTATGCCGAATCAAATGATCCGAAAAAAGTTCGCGCGTTACTCGCCGCTGTTGGAGCAAAAAATTAAATGAAAATAACAATTGCAATTATTATATTTTTTGTAAATGTAGTTAGTGCACAGAATTCTGACAAGAAAAATCAAATTGAAATTGAAAAAGTTCTCCAAAGTCAAATTAAAGAATGGAACAATGGAAGTGTCGAAGGATTTATGGAAGGTTATTTAAATAGCGAAACAATTCGTTTTGCGTCGGGCGGAAAAGTAACTTACGGGTGGCAAGCAATGTTGGAACGGTATAAGAAAAATTATTCAACAAAAGAAAAAATGGGAAAGTTGAATTTTCATAAACTTGATATCCGCACTTTGTCTGAATCATCAGCAATTGTATTTGGAGAATGGGAAGTTCAAAGAATCCCCGATACACTTGGTGGTTTATTCACATTATTAATGGAAAAAAATAAAAATAACTGGAAAGTTATTCACGATCACACATCATCAAAATAAGAAAGACAAAAATGAAAAGATTAATTAATTTATTATTAATTGCAGTTATAATTGGTTTTAATTTATTTGCACAACAAAAAGAAGAAAAGCCAAAATTGAATTCTAAAAAAGAAAAACTCAGTTACACAATAGGTGTCGATATTGGGAAAAATATTAAACAACAAAAAATAGATTTAGATACAAAATATATATTTGAAGGAATGAACAACGCAATAAGTGGTGCAAAGTTTCTTTTAACAGAAGATGAGATGAATGAAGTTATGAGAACTTTTCAGCAAGAAATGGTTGAAGGACAACAAAAACTAGTTGACGAGTTGAAAACAAAAAATCTTGAAGAAGGAAGACAGTTCCTGACAAAAAATGCATTGAAAGATGGAATAAAAGTTTTACCGAGCGGGTTACAATATAAAATTATTGTAAACGGAAAGGGAAAAAAACCATCAGCAACCGATACAGTCATAGCACATTACAAAGGGACATTAATTGATGGCTCGGTATTTGAGAGTACTTATGATAAAAATGATCCAGCTGAATTTCCTCTTAATGTATTAATTAAAGGTTGGTCTGAAGCTTTACAACTTATGAGCGAGGGTTCAAAATGGCAATTATTTATTCCTGCTAATCTTGGTTGGGGAGAAAAAGGAACGGGTCAATTTATTGGTCCAAACTCTACAGTTATTTTTGAAGTAGAATTATTAAAAATAAAATGAATTATAAGTACGATATAAATTTTTTACGCCAACTTCCAAAAACCGATTTACATGTTCACCTCGATGGTTCGTTACGAATTTCAACTTTAATTGAACTTGCAAAATCGCGCAATGTAAAACTACCTTCAAACACCGAATCGGGTTTAAAGGAATTGGTTTTCAAGGATAGTTATAAAAATCTAAATGAATATTTAAGTGGATTTGGATTGACTTGCTCTGTACTTCAAGATGAAGAATCGCTTGAGCAAGTTTCTTATGAATTAGCAATGGATAATTTTGCAGAAGGTGTAAGATATGTTGAAGTTCGTTTTGCTCCGCAACTTCATGTAAATGATAAACTTGATATGCGAAGTGTTGTTGCAAGTGTAACTAAAGGAATGGATCGTGCAAAAAATGAAATTAATAATAAAATTGAAATCCTTTCCGGAAGCGAGCCACGATTTGAATATGGAATAATTGTTATTGCGATGAGAATGTTTACAGGAGGCTTTTCAGATTATTTTAAAAAATTTGTAATGGTTCATAAATATACTCCAAATGAAAATATTTATGCACTTGCGTCACTTGAAATGGCGCAAGCTGTAGTTGCACTTCGTGAAGAAGGATTTCCAATTGTTGCATTTGATCTTGCAGGATCCGAAGATGGTTATCCTGCAGGTGATCATATCAAGGCGTTCGATTATATTCACAAACATTTTATTAGCAAAACAGTTCATGCGGGAGAAGCTTACGGAGCAGAAAGTATTTTTCAGGCAATTACTGAACTACATGCCGATCGAATAGGACATGGATTTCATATTTTCAGTCCAGAAAAAATTCTATCATCTTTAATTAAGAATAAAGAAAATTATATTCAGAAACTTGCGCAATATATTGCAGAGCATAGAATTACACTCGAAGTTTGCCTTACATCAAATTTGCAGACAATGCCCGAATTGCAAAACGATTTAAAAAAACATTCCTTACAAAAAATGCTCGATGCGAGACTTTCAATTACTCTTTGCACTGATAATAGATTGGTTTCAAATACAACAGTTACAAACGAAATTAATTTAGCGGTTAACAATTTTAATATTTCACCAAATCATTTAAAAAATATTCTCATTTACGGCTTTAAGAGAAGTTTTTTTAAAGGTAGTTATCAGGAAAAAAGAGATTACGTTCGATCGAATATTAATTATTACGAAATGTTAGCGAAAAAATTCGGTTACGAAGTTTAATATCCAACCCCTTTAAAATTTTTCATTTTTGTGAATCCAATTCAAAAACAAGATCGTTTAGAAGTAGTTATTATATCAACTGGTTTTAATGGAATTAGCATTGCTCGCAATGAAGGAATTGTAATTTTTGTCGATGGTGGTATTGCTGGGGATAAAGTTTTAGTCGAGGTTTATAAAGTAAAAAAGCAACATTGTGAAGCTAGAATTATTGAAATTAAAAGTTATTCTGATAAAAGAGTAAAACCTCAATGTCAGCATTTTGGTGTTTGTGGTGGATGCAGATGGCAGCATTTGCAATACGAATCGCAGTTGAGCGAAAAGCAACAACAAGTTATCGATGCCATTGAAAGAGTTGGTGGATTTAAAAATATTTTAGTTGAACCAATTTTACCATCCTCGGAATTATATTTTTACAGAAATAAATTAGAATTTTCTTTTGGTACTTCTCGGTGGAAAACAAATGAAGAATTACTCGCAAATCCAATTGACGAAAAAGAATTTATTTTAGGGTTTCATGCACCTCAACGGTGGGATAAACTTGTTCATATCGAAGAATGTCATTTACAATCTAAGCAAAGCAACGAAATACTTTCTTTTGTAAGAAATTTTGCCAATCAAAATAATTTAACTGCATATAATTCAAAAACAAGAGAAGGATATTTACGCAATCTTGTAATTCGTGAAGGGAAGTTTACAAATGAAACGCTTGTTAACTTGGTTACTTCAAATTCAAATCCGGGGGTAATGAAAACACTTACGAATGAGTTATTAAAATCATTTCCAAATATTACAACAGTTTTAAATAATATAAATTCAAGACTATCACAAGTTGCAATTGGTGAAGTCGAAATTATTTATCATGGGGATGGATTTATTCATGAAAAAATTGATGAACAAATATATCAAATATCAGCCAACTCATTTTTTCAAACAAATTCTTTCCAAACTGTAAAACTTTATAATATTGTTAGGATGTATGCCGAAATAAAAAAATCAGATATTGTTTATGATTTATATTGTGGGACAGGAACAATTGCTCTTTCGATTGCACCGTTTGTAAAAAAAGTTATCGGAGTTGAATTAGAAAAAAGTTCAATCACGAATGCAAATAAAAATGCTGAATTAAATAATATTCAAAATTGCGAATTCATTCAGGGGAATTTGAAGGATCAATTAAAAGAAATAATTATTTCAAATCCACCCGATGTAATAATTGTTGATCCTCCAAGAAGCGGACTTCATCCAAAAATTATTAAGGAATTAAATAATCTGGCAATTAAAAAAATTATATATGTGAGTTGCAATCCTCAAACACTCGCAAGAGATCTTCGTTTGTTAGCCGAAGGGGGTTATGTTATAGAAAAAATTCAACCAGTGGATATGTTCCCACACACATTCCATATTGAGACAGTTGTAAAATTGAATCACTATAAAGTTAATTAGTTAAAAGTCAATAAATGATTTAACAATTGGCTGGTTTATTTCGTTGATTCTAAACGATTTGAATGGTATTTTTGCCTTCCATTTAACATCTATATGTCAGAAAACACACAACACCATTATTCAAAAAAGAAGATATTTTCTTTAGTTTTAGTTCCCGAGCAAGACGGGTCTAAAGCCAAGACAGCTCGTTTATCATTATTTCAATTAACATTTTTAGTAACTCTCATAATTATATTTTTTGTAGGATTGATGATAACTTTAATTCGAACTACACCACTTCAAAGATTTTTGCCGGTTACTCAACAAGAACTAGAAAGAAGGTATGGTAAAGAAATTTATTCACTTCGCGATGAACTTCAAACTATGAACAGTGAATTTTTAATTTTACAAAACTACAACGATCGTCTCAGAGTTGCACTTGGAAATGGATCAAATAAAAATCCAAGTCAAAAAATTATAGTTGATGATAATTCAGAACCCATTAATATAATTAGTGGAGCGCTCACTTCTTATAATCCTTCAGTAAATAATAATCAGGCAAAATTTGATTTTCCTTTTTCACCACCAGTAAAAGGATATCAATCAAACGAATTCAGTCCAACTGAATTACATTTCGGAATTGATTTTGCAAGTAAAAGAGGTTCGGTTGTCAGTGCGGTTAGAGAAGGGAAAGTAATTTTTTCTGACTATACTGAAAGAGATGGAAATGTAATTATTTTATCTCACGTAAATGGATTCATAACAGTTTATAAGCACAATGATGTTTTACTAAAAAAATTAAATCAAAAAGTATTGCATGGCGAAAGCATAGCTTTACTTGGGAATACTGGCCGAACAAGTTCTGGGCCACATCTTCATTTTGAATTATGGCAAAACGGAGTTCCGCTAAATCCCGTTGAATTTATGATTTCATCCACAAATATTTTTACAGAAAAACAATGATAAAAGACCTAAACCTTATTGCAACAATGTCAAAATTTCAGGGGAATTTAAATACACAAGGGAACGTTCGAGTTGATGGCCAATTTATCGGCGATATACAAGCAACAGAAAATATTACAATCGGAATTAGCGGAGAAGTTCAGGGAAATATTATTGGGAAAAATGTTTTTATCAGTGGCAAAATTAGTGGCGATATCGTTGCGAAAGAAAAAATTGTTTTCGAAGGAAAATCATCAATCCGTGGTGATATAAAAGCAACAACTCTTATTATTGATGAAGGAGCATTGTTTGATGGAAAAATTACAATGACTGACAGTAAAGCAACTTCGCAACCCAATTCACATAAATAAATTATAGTTGCAGTGTTAAACGAGAAAAACCAAAATAATCTCAACCAAAATTTGCGAGAAAACGGTACATTGCTTACTGCTGGTTTTCAATTAGCAGCAGGAGTTTTAATATTTTTTTTTATTGGTTATTGGCTCGACGGAAAATTTAATACTACCCCTTGGCTTACAGTTTTATTTTCAATGATTGGTGCAGGCGCTTCGGTATATAAATTTATTAGAACAGCACTTTCTGTTTCAGAAAATACAGACAAAATTAAAAAATGAGCAATAGAACATATTTTCTTTTTTTAGCTATTATTACGTGCTCCATTTTTGTATTTGGATATTACATTATTGAAAGACAAAATAACGCCGACCTTCATCCCGGATTAATAATTGGGTGTTCAATTAACTTAATTGGTATTTTAATTTCCTTTTTAATGAAAAAGAAAGCATCTACCTCATCCTCAATAAACTTCGGGAATTTAATTTTAGGGAGTATGATTATCCGAATTGGATTTCTTGCAAGCTCAATGCTAATTGCAATATTATTTTTCAAGATTAATAGAATTTCATTAGCAATTTCGACAATATCTTTTTATTTAGCATACCTTATTCTCGAACTACTTTACATCGGGAAGAATTCAACTACCGGAAAATAAATGGCATTTTTTAACAAACAATCAGTTCCACAAGACATTAACGCAGTAACAGATACATTGCAATCTACAAGTCACGAAGGTGGAAGCAAAGAAGTATTTGTACATCTTTTTGAACATTTACAAGATGGAGAAGTTCTTGAAATTCCGTTAGGACATATCAATTTGCCACAATTTCCACCAGTTACACTTTTAGGAATTACTTTTGATTTTTCAATTACAAAACATATTTTCTTTCTTTTACTAGCTTCTTTGTTATTAATAGTTACACTTTTAATTGTTTCAAGAAAAAACAGAAAATCAAAAGTTCCATCTGGATTTGGAAATTTAGTTGAGGTCTTAGTTATTTTTATTCGCGATGAAATTGTTTTACCAAATATGGGAAGGTCGGGATTAAAATATTTAGATTATCTTCTCACAACATTCCTATTTATTCTCACAATGAATTTGTTAGGAATGATTCCATATGGAGCATCGCCAACCGGAAACATTAGCGTAACCGCAGGATTAGCGATAATTGCATTTTTTATGATACAATTTTCAGCAATTCGTGCTCAAGGAGTTGGACATTATTTAGCACATCTTACGGGCGGAGTTCAGTGGTGGCTTTGGCCAATTATGATTCCAATTGAAATAATTGGATTGGTTACAAAACCATTTGCACTTTGCATTCGTTTATATGCAAACATGACTGGTGGACACCTTGTAATACTTTCGCTCATTGGGCTAATTTTTATTTTTCACACATATTTAGTTGCACCAATTTCAGTTGCATTTGTTGTAGCAATTGATTTGCTAGAATTATTTGTAGCAGTTCTTCAGGCATATGTTTTCACAATGCTCACTTCACTTTTTATGGGTTTTGGGATTCAAGCTGGCGAACATACATCACACAAAACAGAAACAGAAAAACATTAACAATCAATCAATAAATATTTAAAGGAGATATAAAATGGAATCAAACGGATTAGCATATTTAGCAGCTGGACTTGGTGCAGGATTAACAATTATTGGTGCCAGTTTTGGCATTGGTAAACTTGCAGCCGCAACAATGGAAGCAAGTGGTCGTCAACCAGAAGTTGCAGCCGCAGTTCGAACTTCAATGATTATTGCAGCAGCACTTATTGAAGGTGCAACATTCTTTGCACTTGTTATCTGCATTCTTTTAGCTACAAAGTAATTCTAAAAAGAAAAAGGAAAAACAATGCTTGAAGTAAACCCAGGTCTTATTGTCTGGACAATAGTTTCATTCATATTGCTTCTTTTTGTTTTAAAACGAGTTGCATGGAAACCAATTCTTGAAGCTTTGCAATCGCGTGAAGAAAGTATTCGTATCGCACTTGATCATGCAGAAGAAGCTCGTGTAAAAACAGAAAAAATTCTTGAAGAGCAAAAGTCAATTATTCACGATGCAAATGAAAAAACTATAAAACTCATTAATGAAGGTAGAGCAGTTGCAGAGCAAACTAAATCCGAAATAATTGTTCAAGCGCATCAATCTGCAAAGACAATGTTGGAAACTGCACGCGAACAAATTGTACGCGAAAAGGAAGCAGCTCTTTCTCAAATTCGGAATGAAGTTGCAAAGTTAGCAATTCTAACAACTGAAAAAATGATTGACGAAGTTCTTGATGATAAACGTCGCCAGCAACTCATTGATACTTCAATGAATAAACTTCCAACAAACTAAACTGCAAGGAAGAAGATGGCTTCACAAAGATTAGCACGACGTTATGCAAAAGCACTAATTCAATTAGGCACAGAAAGCAAAAATCTTGATTCACTTGAAAAAGATTTTAAAATAGTTTTCAATGCATTTGAGAATTCAAAAGAATTACGAACTTTTTGCAATAATCCGATAATTTCGAGAAGTAAGAAAAAAAATATACTTACTTCTATTTTTGAAAATAATGTGAGCGAAACAGTTATTAAATACTTACAAGGAATTGTCGTAAACAAACGGGAAGAATATATTTATGATATTATTAAAGAATTTTTCCTGTTACGCGACGAAGCGCTTGGAATTATTAAAGTTGAAGTTAGAACGAGTACAAACTTTTCAGATCAACAAAAAGAAAAATTGCAATCGTTATTGGAAAATTTAACAAAAAAAACAATCCAGCCTTCGTATAATGTTGATACAACTTTAAAGGGTGGATTTGTACTTCGAATAGGTGATACAATGTACGATACAAGCATTAAACGACAGTTGGAGGTTTTAAAAAACCGGTTTTTACAAACCGAGCTTCCACTTGTTACAAATATGTAATTTATCAGATTGAAAAAAAGGAAATAAAATGGCTGAAATTAGACCAAATGAAATCTCAGAAATATTACTCAAACAACTAGCTGGCTACGAAAAAGAAGTCGACATTTATGATGTCGGAACAGTTCTTCAAGTTGGTGATGGTATTGCGCGTGTTTACGGTTTATCACAAGTAATGGCGAGCGAACTTGTCGAATTCCCAAATGATGTTTTTGGGATGGTATTAAATCTTGAAGACGATAATGTCGGTTGTATGTTATTTGGCGATGATACAAAAATTAAAGAAGGAGATACTGTAAAACGAACAAAGAGAGTTGCATCAATGCCGGTTGGTGAAGAAATGCTCGGCCGAATAATTAATCCACTCGGGCAACCAATTGATGGACGAGGTCCAATTAAAACAAATTCGTTTCTTCCAATTGAAAGAAAAGCACTCGGAGTTATTCAACGACAACCTGTAAGGGAAACTCTTCAAACTGGGATTAAATCTATAGACGCAATGATTCCAATTGGTCGTGGTCAACGCGAATTAATTATTGGTGATCGTCAAACAGGAAAAACTGCAATTGCTCTTGATGCAATTATAAATCAAAAATATACTCACACCGAAAAATCAAAAAAACTTGGGATTAAACCTGTCTATTGTATTTATGTGGCAATTGGACAAAAAGGATCAACGGTTGCGCAAGTTGTTGCAAGATTACAAGAAGAAGGTGCGATGGCTTATACAACTATTATAATTGCAACTGCAAGTGATCCAGCGCCGTTACAATTTATTGCTCCATATTCAGGCGCAACACTTGGTGAATATTTTCGTGATAATGGAAAAGATGCATTAGTTGTTTATGATGATCTTACCAAACAAGCCGCCGCATACAGACAAGTTTCACTTTTACTTCGACGTCCTCCCGGAAGAGAAGCTTATCCAGGAGATGTATTTTATATTCACTCAAGATTACTTGAACGTTCTTCTAAATTAAGTGAAGAATTAGGTGGCGGAAGTTTAACTGCACTTCCTATAATTGAAACACAAGCCGGAGACGTTTCTGCATACATTCCAACAAATGTAATTT
>SXSI01000039.1 GCA_005792285.1 Bacteroidota bacterium | reverse complement strand
AACCTGTTGCCAAAATAATTCCTCATAAAACTCAATTACATGGCGAGTCTTTAACTGATAATTATTTTTGGTTACGAGATAAAAATAATCCCGAAGTCAAAACTTATCTCGATGAAGAAAATAAATATACGGAAGTACATTCAAAAAACTTTCAACCACTTGCCGATGAAATTTACAAAGAGGTACTCGCCAGATGGAAACAAACCGATCTCTCTGTTCCCTATTTTTATAAAGGATTTTGGTATTACACAAAAACTGAAGAGGGAAAACAATATCCAATCTATTGCAGAAAAAAGGAAACGCTCGAATCTACCGAACATATTATTTTCGATCAAAATGAAATTGCAAAAGAATTTAAATTTTTAGGACTCGGTAATTTTGCAGTGAGTGATGATGGGAATTTACTTGCATATTCTCTTGATACAACTGGTTTCAGAGATTATTATTTATATATAAAAGATCTTCGAACAGGGAAAAATTTACAGGATTATGTTGGCCGCATTGGTAATGTTGTTTGGGGAAGTGACAACAAAACTATTTACTATACAACACTCGATCTTGCAAAACGAACGAACAAATTATTCCGTCATTTACTTGGACAAAATAATGACGAGTTACTTTTCGAAGAAAAAGATGAACTGTATAATGTTCAAGTTGAACGTTCAAGTGATTATAAATTTATTCTTTTAACATCCGGAAGTTCTAACACAACAGAGGTTTATTATATTCCTTCTGAAAATTCTACTGCAAAGCTAACTTTATTATATCCAAAAAAAGAAGATCATGAATATTACGCTGATCATCGGGATGGGTTATTTTATATTTTAACAAATGATAATGCAAAAAATTTTAAAGTTGTAACTGTGCCTGTAAGTTCTGCTTCGAAAAATAATTGGAAAGAATTTATTCCGGCAATAAAAGGAGTTAAAGTTGAAGATTTAAAACTTTTTGCAAATCATGCTGTTGTAACTGAAAGAGTTAATGGTTTGAATACACTTCGAATTTACAATTTTGCTGATAAAAAATTTACCAAAATACCTTTTAACGAAGAAGTTTATTCAGCTAACTTATCTGTAAATCGTGAATACAACACTACGTATTTTCGATATGGATATCAATCGTTCGTAACTCCGCAATCAATTTTTGAATATGATCTTTTAAGTAATTCTAAAAAATTAATAAAACAAAATGAAGTTCTCGGAGGTTACGATCCAAATCAATATCAAAGTGAGAGAATTATGGTCGATTCTCGAGATGGAGTAAAAATCCCCGTTTCAATTGTTTACAAAAAAGGAATTAAAAAAGATGGCACTGCTCCAATGCTTTTATACGGATATGGTTCGTATGGAATCTCACTTCCAATTTCTTTTTCACTTGGTCGATTAAGTTTACTCGATCGTGGAGTAATTTACGCGCAGGCGCATATTCGTGGTGGTGGAGATTTAGGTGAAGAGTGGCATGATGATGGAAAAATGTTGAAAAAGAAAAATACTTTTTTTGATTTTATCGATTGTGCAGATTTTCTTGTGAATAATAAATATACATCACGTGATAAACTTTCAATTGAGGGTGGAAGTGCAGGAGGATTATTAATTGGTGCAGTTTTAAATTTTCGACCGGATATTTGTAAAGCCGCACATCTTGCAGTTCCATTTGTTGATGTGATAAATACAATGCTCGATGAAACTTTACCGTTAACTGTCGGCGAATTTCTTGAATGGGGAAATCCAAAAAAGAAAATTGAATTTGATTACATGAAAACTTATTGTCCATATACAAATTTACAGCAAATAAAATATCCTGCGATTTTGATTACAACTTCTTTTAATGATAGTCAAGTTATGTATTGGGAGCCTGCAAAATATACTGCAAAGCTGAGAACTTTATTACCAAAAGATAATTTGCTTCTTTTAAAAACAAATATGGCTGGTGGACATGGCGGTTCTTCTGGAAGATACGATGCAATAAAAGAACAGGCGTACGCGTATGCCTTTTTATTAAATGAGATTGGAGTGAAGAAGTAAGATTTTTATTCATGGTAGTCTCTTATTCGCTTCGATACTTTTCCTTCGGAAAAACTCAGCGAACAGATTTGGTGGTTGAGTAAATTGCGAAGCAATCTTATCGAAACCACAAATAGTGGAAATCCTTAATTTAGTTTTCCGGTTGGAAATTTGCTACTTCTTCAACAATCACATCAACAATTTCACTTTCTTTAACTCGCTTTATAACTACCCCTTTTCGATATAAAATTCCAACACCTTTTCCTGCGGCAATTCCAATATCGGCGTCGCTTGCTTCACCGGGACCATTTACTATACATCCAAGTACTGCAATTTTTACCGGTTTTTTTACACCTTCAAGTCTCTTTTCCAATTCATTCATAATTCCGAATAAATCAATTTCTAATCTTCCACAAGTTGGGCATGCAATTAATTCTACATTTCTTGATGCAAGTGAAAGTGAACGCAAAATTTCTTTTCCAACTTCAACTTCTTTCACCGGATCATCTGTAAGTGAAACTCGAATTGTATCTCCAATTCCTTCAGCTAATAAAGTTCCAATTCCGACTGCAGATTTAATTGTTCCGATTCGTGTTAGTCCAGCTTCAGTTACACCAAGATGAAGTGGAATATCAGTTCTTTGCGCAACTAAACGATATGCTTCGATCATTAATCTCACATCTGTTGATTTAACAGATATTATTACGTCGCGGAAATTAAATTCATCACAGATTTCAACATGTCGCATTGCGCTTTCAAATAATGCTTCGGCAGTTGGATAACCATATTTATTTAAAATATCTTCTTCGAGCGAACCGGAGTTAACTCCAATTCTAATTGGAATATTTTTATCTTTTGCTGCAGTTAAAACTTGTCGAATGCGATCTTTCGATCCAATATTGCCCGGATTGATTCTGACTTTTGCAACTCCTGCCTCAATTGCTTGTAATGCAAAAATATGGTTGAAGTGAATATCTGCAACAATTGGCACGGGAGATTGTCTAACAATTTCTCTCATTGCTTCGGCTGCTTCTTTATCATTAACTGTAACTCTCACAATATCAACACCGGCATCTGCTGCTAATTTAATTTGTAAAATTGTTGCGGCAATATCATCAGTTTTCGATTTCGTCATTGTTTGAACAGAAATCGGTGCGCCACCACCAACTTTTACATTACCTATTGAAACTTGTCTTGTTGCGCGTCGTACACCAACTTTATAAGTTTGATGATGCTCGCCATTTGTAACTTCCGGTTGAATTATTGGAAACATTGATTCCATATTTAATGTAATTTTTTACTCGCTTCGAAAAGAATCTTTTTTTCTTCTGTAGATAAATTTTGGTAACCTGAGTTACTAATTTTATCCAGAATTTCATCAATCTCAGCTTGTGTGGTTTCATTTTCAGCAGATTCATTTGTAACTTTTGCATCGCTGATGTTTGTATGAACTTCTTCTTTTTGTTGATTTTGTTTTTGTGATTTAAATATCGACTGTTGGCTTCCGGTAAATAATGAAAATTGAAATCCTTCTACAAGAAGAAAGACAAAACCAACCACCGCTCCACCAATATGTGTTAAATGTGCAATGCCATCTAAACTTCCGACAGAAAGAAATTCAATTACCATGTAAAGCAATACAAAATATTTTGCTTTAATCGGTACAAAGAAATAAATCATAATTAATCTTTCTGGAAATAATAATCCAAATGCAAGCAGCACTCCATAAACTGCTCCCGATGCACCAACTGTCGGTCCAGCGACTGAAAAAAGTGGTGCAGCCAAAAGATGTAATAATCCACCACCAAGTCCGCATAATAAATAAAAAGTTAAAAACTTTTTTGAGCCCAAAGAATTTTCAAGTTCCATTCCGAACATCCACAACGCAATCATATTAAAAAAGAGATGAGAAAAACTTGCATGCATGAACATGTATGTAAAAAGTTGCCATGGCCAAAATCCATCGTTAAGTGGCCACAAAGAAAATTCTTGTTGAATTAACGCACCAACTGGAAAATCTCCAATTCGAAATGCGCTGATAAATCCCATTCCCAAAAATACTGCAGCGTTCGAAATTAATAATGCTTTAAGTACCGGTGGAAAATAACTGAATCCACCATAAAAACTTGGACGTTGATACGATCCCCGATTATTTCTATACTCGCTCATGTGTAAATTTACATTTAATTTGATTAAAACAGAAGTTAATATCTTTGCAAAGCTAACACACCGGGTAACGTTTTTCCTTCAAGAAATTCAAGCTATGCGCCACCACCAGTTGAAATATGCGTTATACTTTTTGCAACTTTTGCCTGCGAAACTGCAGCTGCTGAATCTCCGCCACCAACAATTGTTGTTGCGCCATTTTCGGTTGCTTCTTTTAAGAAATTTGCAATTAAAAATGTTCCTTTTGCAAATGGTTCCATTTCAAAAACTCCCATGGGTCCGTTCCATAAAATGGTTTTAGATTGTAGAATAGTTGAACGGAATAATTCAATTGTTTTTGGACCAATATCAACTCCCAGCCAATCTTTTGGAATATTTTTTATATCAACAATTTTATGTGAAGCTGTTGCTTCAAATTTTTCTGCAACTACACAATCAACCGGTAAAATAAAATTAATATTTTTCTCTTTTGCTTCGGATAGAATTTGAGAAGCGAGTTCTAATTTTTCTTCTTCAACAAGTGACTTTCCTATTTCAATTCCCATTGCTTTAAAAAATGTAAATATCATTCCACCGCCAATTAAAATATTATCTACTTTTGAAAATAAATTTTTTATTACATCAATTTTTCCTGAAACTTTTGCTCCGCCAAGAATTGCTGTAAATGGTTTTTGTGGAGAAGAGATTGCATCTCCTAAAAATTTTAATTCCTTTTGCATTAAATATCCGGCGAGAGATGGAGTCATAAATTTTGTGATTCCATGTGTAGATGCATGTGCTCGATGCGCAGAACCGAAAGCATCGTTTACATAAACATCTCTATTGAAAGATAATTTTCTGGCAAATACCATATCGTTTTCTTCTTCCTCTTTGTAAAAACGAACATTTTCTAAAAGCAAAACGTCCCCTTCTTTCATTTTAGAAACAGATTCTTCAACTTTCTCACCAAGACAATCTTCACAAAAATTTACCGGCTTTTGTAATAACCCCGACAATCTTTCAACAATCGGACGAAGTGAGAATTTAAGATTTGTAGTTCCCTTTGGTCTTCCGAGGTGACTTAATAATATTACTTTTCCACCAAGTTCAATTATTTTTTTTATTGTTGGAAGTGATTCAACTATACGTGTGTCGTCTGTTATTTTTTGATTTTCATTAAGTGGAACATTAAAATCAACACGGACTAAAATTCTTTTTCCTTTTAACGGAAAATCATCAATTGAAAGAATTTTTGGCATTACTTAAAAATTCATTGATACACCAATTTGGAATACCAACATATCTGTCCGTGACTTCTGAAAATCCATTGTAACTTTTCCTGTTTGAGTATCAACTACTACATCTTCCGGCCTTAAATATTTCGCTTCTCTGCTTAAATAATATTTGTAGTTAAAATCAAAATATAGTGGATTTGAAGTTGGAGTAATATTTCCAGTCATATAATCGATTGACTCGCCCTCCAAATTCATTAATAAAAATTTAAATCCAACACCACCGCCATATGAAAATGCCCAATCGGAAGAGTTTTCTGTTGATGCAATTTTATTATCATTATTATTTCCGACATGCATTTCAGATCTGACTTCTGTTGTAGTTGTCATTGATGTAAATCCTGCAAACAAATCAAGATATGGACTGAAAGATTTTTTAAATGGCATTACTCTAGTTAGAAATTGCACATGCGCCATTGTATTCGATCGTTCAACATCAAGCGTTACATCTGGAATTGAGTTACTCCATGGCCGGCTATCTGAAACTGAACCATATTGCAGAAATCCGATATGTGCGCCGTAACCTAAAATATTTTCAGTTGGATGAAACAGAATATCGAAACCAAGACCGCCACTTAAATTTGGTACATTTTTTCTAAACTCACCCGATGGGTTGCCGATTTCAATTCCACCATCTAAATAAAAATTTCTATTAAATGATTCCTGCGCAAAAAGTGAGGAGGAGAAAATAAATAAAAAGGTTGCAAAATATTTTAACATACTTTTCCTTTGATAAAAATTGATTTACAAACTACTTCCAACTTTTTTAAGTAAATCTACAACTCTATTTGAGTAACCCCATTCGTTATCATACCAGCTAATTAGTTTAAAAAATCTTGAGTTCAATTCAATTCCGGAGCCGGCATCAAAAATGCTCGAACTTTTATCATGAATAAAATCACTCGATACAACTTCATCTTCAGTATAAGAAAGAATTCCTTTTAAATATGTTTCGCTTGCACGTTTCATTGCTTCACAAATTTCCTTATACGAAGTTTCTTTTTTTGTACGAACAGTTAAATCTACAGCCGAAACAGTTGCGGTTGGAACTCGGAAACTCATTCCTGTTAATTTTCCTTTTACTTCCGGAATAACTAAACCAACTGCTCTTGCAGCGCCGGTTGTTGATGGAATAATATTAATTGCGGCTGAGCGTCCTCCTTTCCAATCTTTTTTTGATGGAGAATCGACTGTTTTTTGTGTCGCAGTGTAAGAATGAATTGTTGTCATTAATCCTTCTTCAACTCCAAATCCCTCTTTTAATAAAACATGAACAACTGGTGCTAAACAATTTGTTGTGCAACTTGCATTTGAAATAATTGTGTGCTTTAATGGATCGTATAAATTATCGTTCACTCCTAAAACAATTGTGATGTCTTCACCTTTTGCCGGCGCAGAAATAATTACTTTTTTTACTCCGCTATTTAAATGACCTTTTGCTTTTTCTGCATCGGTAAATAATCCTGTTGATTCGATTACAACATCAACATTATAATTTTTCCAGGGAATTGCTGATGGACCTTCTTTAACAGCAAGACACTGAATTTTATTTCCATTAACAATTAAAATATCATCTTCAGCCAAAGATGGATTAGATTTTTCGCTTGAAACAGTTCCATTAAATTTTCCTTGAATGGAATCATATTTTAAAAGGTAGGCCAAATTATCAGCAGGCACTAAATCATTTAAAGCGACAACATTAATTTCTTTTCCTAAAAGATTTTGTTCTACAATTGCTCTGAAAACCAATCGACCGATTCGACCAAAACCATTAATTCCAATTTTTATGGACATGAGATTACTCCGATTATTTTATTTATAAATGTTAAGCAGACAAAAATAACAAAATTAAGGAAAACTTAAAAGTCAGTTTGTTCTACTTCTAATATTTTCTTCCAACATTTTTCCACCATGCCATAAAAAATGCCCTGCTCCCAATAAAATAATCGGGCTTAACATTAATGTAAACTTCATTTTATATGGATTATCAGCAACACCAAGATAGTCATTTACAAAACCATAAAGTGGCGGTGCAATTCCATTCCCAATTAAATTTACGACGAATAGATAAATTCCGCCGGCAAATCCACCATTTTCCGAACCAACAATTTCATTTAAATCAGAAGTTGCGCAACCAAACCACATCAGCGAAGTAAAAATTAATGGTACAAGAAAAACACTTCTCCAATAAATATTTTCGGTAAATAATAATAATCCCCAACAGAATAATGCAAATAGAGAAACAACACTAGCAAAAAGCATTCTGCTTCCCGGATTTTTTCTGTGTAAATAATCTGCAATAACTCCACCGCTAATTGTACTTATTGAACCTGCAACAATAATTATCCCACCAACTAAAAATCCAACTTCAGATGTTGACATATTTGTTGTTCGTTGAAAGAAGGTTGGCATCCAAACAAAAATACTATTTGTTGCGGCTGAAAATAATGCATAACCCAAAAGATGATATATTAAAATTTTATTTTTAAGCAGCTTCAATAAATTTGTTTTTGGAATATTATTTTTTGGAACTGTTGAATTATTATCTGGCTCATTTAAAAAGAAAATACCTATCGCAAGAAAAATAAAAGGAAAACCGAGCCAGAACAAAACCGATCTCCATCCTGCAACATCGTTCAACCAACCGCCAATTAAAAAAGAAATTCCCACTCCAATTCCTATTGCACTTCCATAAATTGACATCGCAGTTGCTCTTCGGGATGATGAAAATAAATTTGCAATTAAAGATAATGCAGCAGGATAAAACATCGCTTGTCCAACTCCAACAATCATTCTGCAAAATAAAATAAACCAAAAACTATTTGCAAAACTTATTGCTCCTGTTGCGATACACCAAATTGCACAACCAATTCCCGCAAGTTTTATTTTTGAAAATTTATCTGCTAATTTCCCAAACGGGATTCCAAGAGTTACATATAATAGTATGAAACTTGTTGAACTTAATAAAGCTAATTCAAGATCGGAAAATTGAAATTCACTTTTGATTGGGATAAAAAGAATATTTAAAATTACCCTATCAATAAAATTGACAAGATAAGCGAAGGTGAGTACACTTAATATGTACCAGCGGTTCTTATTCGAATTCATTTAAAACTAAAACTGCAAGCCGACTGTAATTCTGTGGTTTTGTTGAAGACGATTCATCTCGCCCCACGAATAATCGAACTTCAAATAATAATCTGTGTCTGGCAGTTTATAACGAATTCCTGAACCAAAAGTTGGAGAGACTTTATTATATTCTGTTGAACCTTTTTCTTTATACTGATCAGTTAATCCACTTCGCAGAAAAATAAAATTATCATAATTAACTTCTACCCCTGCAACAACAAGTGGCCGAAAATCTCTTTCATCACGGTAATCAACATTTGCAATAATTGATGTTTCATCAATTGAATACAATTCCATACTTGTTCCAAATCGGAAAGTCATTGGCAACGACCAGTTTTGAGTTTCTAAATTTGCAACAACATCCGGCGGATTTGCGCCAACTGTTGGGAATGGATCTATTTTAACTCTGAGATTTCTTCCTTCCAAACGCATTTGAGTTCCAAAATTTTGCAGAGTAACACCAATCTGTAATTTTCTCCAACCAGTTTCATAAATCGCTCCCATATCAATTGCCCATGCTGTTGCTGTTGATTGATCGATAGTTTCATTAATATATTTTGTTTGTGCGCCAAATAAAAATCTATCTGTTAATCTTCGAGCATAAGCAATTCCAATTACAAAATCATAAGCAGAAAATTTTTTCCCGGTTCCATCAGTTTTATCCCAAGTTGTTTCAATCATATCGTCCATAGAAAGATAACCGAGGCTCACTCCAACTGTTCCGTTTTCGAGAGGAATTCCAATTCCGAGATAATTATGAGTAATATCTGCAACCCAATTGTTTTGAGAAAATACTACTTCACCCATTTCTTGTTTGGATAATCCTGCAACATTCCAGAACATTGCCGATGGATCACTAACATTTGCAACACAAGCTCCAGCCATTGCCTCGGAACGACTTCCTACTCCAATTTTTAAAAAATTTGCAACTGAAGTTCCAGCATTATCAAATTGTGCAAAAGAAATATTTTGAAGAAGTAAAAGTAGAAATAAATTTTTTATTATTTTTTTCATAATTGTCCTCTTCTCACTTAATTAAGGCAAACTTGCCAATATAATTTCCAATTCCAGGAGAATCAACATGAAAAATGTAAACTCCAAATGAAACTTCTTGTTCGTTTTCATTTTGAATGTTCCAAGTTTCTATTGATCCACTCGTGTGGTTTAAAGTTCGAACAAGATCTCCGGCAATATTATAAATCCTAATTGTACAATTATCTGGTAATTTTTGGAATTGTAATTTTTTTTGGAATCCATATTTTTCCTGTTCATAAGCAGAAGTTACAATGTATGGATTTGGAACAACCATAATTCCTCTAAGGTCATCTTTCACCATTGTTTTTTCTGAAGTCTGAAGAGAAGTAATAACATAAGTATCTTCTGATTTCAAAGTTTTTTTCATTTCAATACTATAAACATCATTTGATTGGAATGAAGAAGTCGATGCAAAAGACACAAAAATACTTTTATCGTTAGTTGTCGATTTTGCTCCGCGAGAAAAGAATGAAGCAGTTGTATCAATTGTTACAGTTTGATCAGCCCCCCAATCTCCAGCTTTATAATTTAAGCCGGTTATTACAATCTTATCAATTGTATGGTCATATTTTAAACTCGTTCCTCCGGAAGCAGGTTCTTCTATTAATGCAAGAATTCGTTTGTTTGTATTTGCGTTAAAAACTTTAAATGGAGCTTTATAAATTTGTTTAACATTCCCACTATTACCAACCCAACTACTGTCGTTTGTAAACTCAATTCGATAATCTTGCTCACAAGCTAATGAATCAGGATTTATAATTACAACTGCATCTAAAACCAATCTCGTAGTATTTGCCGGGAAAACTTGAGAAGATTTTGCGACTCCCTGAGTTGTATCATTAACATAAATTGTCATTCCATTAAAAATTGGATTATTGTCTTTTTCTGAATTATAGAACGAGAAATTTTTTACAGTATCACCATGAATCGAAACTACATATTTTGAAGTTGCGAGATTTGTTAATGAATATTTTTTATCTGTATTACTTTTAACATTAAAACTTATTTTGAAACTATCATTCTGAACAAATGCCGGATAAAGTGTTGTAACCGGAATTTTTGGTAACGTTGCAATTCCCGTTTTATGAACTGCGCCATTATCAGCATTTCCCATTATTTTTCCAATTGGTGCTGCTTGTGGAATTGCTGCAACTGTATTATCACCATCTTTATAAGGATCTGCTTTAATAGAATTTTGTAATGGTGGAATTGGTCCGTCATCGTGGTCGTATGCACTAACTGCATACCAATATTCCGATCCATTACTTACATTATTATCTACAAACATATGTTTCAATCCGGTGTCTTCACCAAGATTAAAATATCTTCCAAGAGAATGTTGACTTTCCCCTGTAATTCCATTTTTTAAATCATACTGTGCAAGTGGAATAATTCCTCTTTGCACTCCCTGATAATCATAAATTGGATTTCCCCAAGTTATTCCACGATCTGTACTTCTGAAAATTTTATATCCTTCGAATGCATTATTTTTTGTTAATCTGTCATTTGTATGATCAATAGTCCCATCAGCTTTTCTATAAATTCCTTTTGTTGGACTATCATCCCAATAGAGTACAACTTTTTTATCCATACCGACTGCTTTAACTTTTGGTTCCGGCGGTGCTTCGGCTGCATTAAATTGTGCATTGTACAAAAGTTGGCATAATATTGCATTCATAAATAAATCTTTTTTATTTACTCCATGTACCGATGCAAAAGAAAATGGAAGTGATTGTCCCGGAGCTAAAGTATATGGTCCGGCAGCCACTACATAAGTAACATCCGGTCCGTAACTGTTTGGAGTTTGTGTGTAATCTTTTGCATGTGGAGCAACATTTTGAGGAGCCATTATTCCGGCTTTCATTTGTTTGTATTCTTCATCATCTCCCTGTGGAACTGCGCTATATTCAAAAACTTGAAATGTAGTTATTCCACTCTGCCTTCCTGTTGCAGGATTAATTGGTGTTTCCAAAAATTTTAAACCAAGCCATGCAACATTTTTTGGAATAAATCCTTCTGCTTTGTCATCGCCATCCCACAAATAAGTAAAATTCCAAAGTAGTGTATCTTCTTTAGAAGTGTAACCTGGAATTCCTGTTGTTCCGGATTTTATAAATGCTGCATAATCATCTGTCCATTCTGCGGCACCTTGTTCAGGGCAATCTGGATCATCATGAATTCCAACATAAACATCTTTTAAAGTATCAGTTCCAACGTTTGTGAAGAGTTGTCTGAAAACTATAAAATTTCGATTTAAAATATCGTCATACTGTAATCCCCAAACGTCAACTCTAACATCAAGTGGATTTGGAATATTTCCTTCTCCTGAAACAGGTGAATTATCTGTAACTGCAAAAAATGCTTCTCTTGTGGAAACAACTTCACCATTTCTAATTCCAGGGAAGCCACCAATGCTATCAACTTTTGGTAAAGGGTAATTTACTTTTTTTGCATAAGAAGGAAGGTCTGTAAATGAAGGCCACTTTTTTGGCCAGGATGCTTTTATATCTGAAAAAGCAATTCCAATATTTTCTTCTTCATTCAAAACGCCGGAGTCATAACCTTTTATAGGATCTAATTCTTCTTCATGTTTTCTCGCCGCACCTCTTGTTGAAATAGCTACGCTAACTTTTCCATTTTTAACTGCACCAATCATCGGCGCCATTGTCCATCTGTAAGTTAATTGACTTCTTGCAGGAAATTCCCAACATAATCCCCATCTGTCGTAACCTAAGGTTGCTGCATTTGAAATTCTTGCAAAAACATTTCCAACATTCATTACGGAAAGTTTTCTATCGGAGCCGGTTGATTTTTTAAGTGGTTTTAATCCTCTTTCAGGAACGAGTACATTGTTATAATATTCTAATTTAGATTTTCCTTTTGCACGCGGATCTTGCGCAAATATGTTTACGGAAATAAAACTTGTAACAAAAATAAAGTAAATAAGTTTTTGCATTATAGTCCAACCTCCACGCCTAATTGAATTTGTCTTAATGGTCCGTAATAATTTGGGCGGTGAAGATTTTCCGGAGAGACATTTGGGTTAAGTGAAAAATCAGGTGTTCCTGTATTTGTAAATACTCGATAAATATTTCTTTTATTCAATAAATTAGTAACATCCAAATAAATAGTTGCAGCAACTGGTTGGAATTTAAATGTGTAAAAAGTTCTCATGTCAATTGTTCCTGTCCATGGTTGACGTTGGCTGTTGATTTCTCCAATTGCACTCCCACGCGCATCAGTTGGTGTAAATGGTAATCCACTTCCAAATTGCCCAACAAAACTTGTTCCCCAAGTATCGTAAGAAATTGTACTACTGAATGAAAGTGTATGTGGCTGATCCCATGAAAGTGTAACTGTTCGTTTTGGTGGAACAATTCCTAATACTGAAGAATTTATATATTCACTAAAATGCGTTGAAGCATTATCGGCATTTCCTTCTGCTCGGGAATATGTGTATGTAGCTGTAAATGCGAGATGGTTGCTCATCCGTTTTTTAAATGAAAATTCTATTCCACGGGAATTTGCATAATCTAAATTTGTATATTCAAAATAAAATGTTGTGCGAAGTTTTTTCTGTACTGTGGAAATATAATCGTAAGTGTCTTTATAGAAAACCGTTACACTTCCTAAAAAATCATCTGTAAATAAAACTTCGGCTCCAAATTCAAATGCATTTGTAATTTCCGGTTTGAGATTTGGATTTCCAACTGTCGGAATTCCTTTTCCAAGATCTATGTATGGATAATCGGGATGGTTTTGATCAAATCTTTGATACAGAAAATTATAATCTGGGAATTGATAAAACACTCCGTATGATCCATGAATTTTTGCATTTTCTAAAATTGGAAATGCAATACCAATTCTCGGACTTAAATGTGATTTTGGTTTTACAGTTGAGCTTGTAATTAATGCTTTTGCTTCTTCAGGAGAAAGATTTGGATCATATCCTTTATAAACATCTGGCGCTTTTGGTTGAATGTAATCATACCTTAATCCAAGATTTACAATTATATCGCTCACTTCAATTTTATCCTGTACGAAAACAGAATATTGCCATGGTTCAAAATTAAAATCAACAATATTATAATGCCGTTTCCTAAAACTCATTGATGTATCCGGATCGAAAGTCACTGGATCAATTTCATAATTCCAATATTCATTTACTCCATTTACAAAATAATTATTTATTGTGTGTTTTTTAAAATCAAAGCCAGCTTTAATTGTATTGTACTTATCAAGTTGCGTAGAAATACTTCCGGAAAAAGTTGTAGTTGCGTTCTTTGCGTCTTGCACAAAATCATCTCTTGAAATTGCTTTAATCGAAAGTGATTTCATTCCTCCTGTTAATCCTGTAAATAAACTATCTTGAAGTTTTGCTATCATATCAGTTGTGACAAGGTCTCCTTTGCTAAAAAGAACTTTACCGCTTGCAGAAGTAATATCTCTCCATAATTGTAATCCACCATATTTTTCATAATACCATTTTGCATAAGTTGTTGGAACTGTTAATGCATAGTTTCCGGCAAATTCATAATTTGAAGTTCCTCCAAAACCATCCCATGCCGAAACCGGCACAAATATTCTTCGATAATCTCCTTTTAATTCTTCGGGATATAAATAATATTGATTTGTGACTTCAAATTTTGAAGCGCGAAGTTCATAAAAAGTATTTTGATCAATCGCGTGTGTTAATGTTCCGGAAAATAAAGTTGATTTATTTACATCAATACCATTTGATTCTGGCATCTGTTTAAAGTAATGACTATATCCTCGGGATTCTTTGTCATTAATAATTCCGGCGAGTTGCAATTTAATCCCCGATCCAAATTGAAATGAAATTTTTGAATTTGCGCGTAAGTTTTTTTCATACAATCCAAAATTAAAATTGTTTGTTGTATCTCCCATTTCACCATTTGCTAATTTTGCTTTATAAGTTGGTCCCTTAATTTTATTTAAATATGAAGTTGTATTTAAGTTATCGATTGACAAAAATACTTTGCCAATATTTTCCATTCCGGGAATTCCACTTGTCATTGTTGCCTCTTGTCTAAAGGTTTCAAAGTTCCCTGCGGTTAAACGTAAAGTTCCGGCAAATTTTGAACTTCCTTCTTGAGTAACAACATTAATAATCCCGGATTGTGCCTGTCCATATTCAGCATTAAAAGTTCCACTCAAAACGGTTAACGTCGAAACTCCAGCTCGAGTTACATCAGAAGCTTGTCCACCATAAAGTTGATTATCAACTTCAACTCCATCTATTATATAACTTACTTCACTTGTTCTTCCGCCACGAACATGTATTCCATCATCCGAACCACCACGATTTCGTGATTCAACAATTCCAGCATTTAAAACTAAAGCATCATTTACATTTTGAATTGGTAATGCTTTTATTTCTGCAGCTTCAATAACAGTTACTGTTGAAGTTGCATCTTTTTGAATTAATTTTCTTTCTGCAGTAACAATAACTTCATTTAAATCTACACTTGTTGAAACGAGTTTTGCTTCTATTGTAGTTGTAAAGTCGGCATTGATTCGAACATTATTAATTGTAAAAGGATTGTATCCGATGAATGAAACTTTTACAGAATAATTTCCAGGAGGAATATTGAGAATAACAAATTCTCCGCTTTCATTTGTAACTGCTCCAGTTGATGTACCAACAATTTGAACAGTTGCACCAGGTAATGCTTCTCCTGTTTTAGAATCACTTGCTTTACCAGTAAGTTTTCCTGTAGTTCCGGAAAATAAAATCGAAGCAGTGTAAAATAATAAAAGAAAAATTGTTTCAACTCTTTTCATTTTTACCTCACTTTAAAAGATAAAATATTGACCGCTCGTTAATACTAATTCAAATTATACTCTCTTGAAGCAAAAAGCAAGTATATAATTAACATTATTTAATGAATTCAAAAACTATAATCATCAGATTTGCAATATAGCATACCAACGACAAACGAAGTTACTCCTTTAAATGTTGCAAATGCTTCCGCAGTTGCTTTGTATGAAATTAATTGACAACGATCAACTTTCAACTTCAAATAAAATTATTTCGGATTCAGAATTTGAATTAATTATAAATGATTTTTCGTTCAAAATAATTGCGGCATCACCTGTAAAATATTTTTCTTCGTTAATACTAACTTCACCTTCGATTAGATAACAATACATTTTTCTTTTTTCGGGAAGTGAAATATTTAATGAATTATTTTTTTCTAAACACGAAACAAATATTTTTGCATTCTGATTAAAAAAAAGTCCGCCATCATTTTTATTACCGGAAGCAATTGTTAGTAACTTATTAATCCGATCATCTTTTGTAAAATTAATTTGATCGTAACTTGGTTTTAATCCACGTTGGTTTGGTAAAAACCAAACTTGAATAAGATGAACAGGATTTATTTTCGAATGATTAAATTCAGAATGCGTAACTCCGCTACCGGTTGTCATTCGCTGAACTTGACTTGGAGCAATTATGCCACTTCCACCGGAGCTATCTCTGTGCTCAAGTTCTCCACTTAAAACATAAGTTATAACTTCTGCATCATTGTGTGGATGTTCAGGAAATCCAGATCCTGCGACAACTTTATCATCATTCAAAACTCTCAACGGTCCAAAATGAATCCACTCTGGATCGTAATATTGATTGAATGAAAAACTGTGATAACTTTCGAGCCAACCAATTTTTGTTGTACCCCGATTTATTGAAATTCGCTTTGTAATCATATAGTTAATTTAATTAGAGGCAAATATATAAATAAGTCATTTTATTAATTAGATAATTTCTTTTTTGGGGTTGTTATTTAATTCAGATATAATTAGCTTTCAAAAAATTATTAAACTAAAAATATAAAAGGCAATATGAAAAAAAATTATTTAATTTTCTTTTTTCTGATTTCAACATCTAGTTTTACATATTCACAAAGTTGGCAAATTACAACTACTGATAGTGTTGTAATTAAATATGAGAAAAATATTGTTCTTCAAAGAAATCATCTTGTCTATTCTGTGTATGCAAAAAAGGATACGCAAAATATTGATCTGAATAAAGTTAAAGAAATTAGAAAACTCGGAAAGTTTTCAAAAGGATTTTTATGGGGATTATTTTTAGGTGGCTTAGCCGGTGGTGGTGGAACTTATTATTTAATTTCGAACGGTTCTACTGCAGATAAATTAATTGAAATTTCAGGTGGCACTCCCCCTAAAAATGATATTGAAAGAGATAAATTGATGGATACTAAAAAAAGAATTTATAAATATGCTTTAGTTGGTGTAGCAGTTGTTGGAGTTCCGCTGGGATTTGTTTTCGGTTTGATAACAATGGGCGATACAAAGTTTGATTTGTCTAAATTAAGTATCGAACATAAAAAAGAATTGACTGCTAAACTTTTAAAACAATATAATTAACTATGAAAAAAAATATTTTACTTACTTATTTTTTGTTACTGCTTGTAATTAATAATTCTTATTCTCAGAACGATTCAAGCAAAACTCAGATTTGGTCCATTACAAAGCAAACTGCAAAAGTTAATGGTAAAAATTTAAATTACAATTCAACTGCGGGATATATGATTCTCAAAGATGAATCTGGAAAAGCGAAAGCAAAAATAAATTTTATTTCTTATTCGCTTGATGGAATCTCAGACCAAAGCAAACGTCCGATTACTTTTACATTTAATGGCGGTCCCGGTTCTGCCTCAGTTTGGCTTCATATGGGAGTTGTTGGACCGAAGCGAGTTTTAATGTCAGAAAAAGGTGATCCACTTGCTCCACCATATTCAATAGTTGATAATGATTATACTTGGCTCGATCTCACCGATTTGGTTTTTATTGATCCAGTGGAAACAGGTTATTCGCGACCGGCAGATGGTGTTGACAAAAAAGAATTTCTTGGGTACAACGAAGATATTTCTTCAGTTGGCGAATTTATAAGATTGTACACAACTCAATTTCAGCGTTGGGATTCACCAAAATTTTTAGCTGGCGAAAGTTATGGAACAACTCGTTCGGCTGGTTTAGCTGGTTTTTTACAGGACAAATATGGAATGTATTTAAATGGTGTAATGTTAATTTCTTCAATTTTAAATTTTCAAACTGCACGTTTTGATAGAGGAAATGATCTTCCTTTTATGTTATTCTTGCCAACTTATTCTGCAATTGCGTGGTATCATAAAAAACTTGATCCTTCATTTTCAAATTTAAATTCACTATTAAAAAAAGTTGAAGAATTTGCACTTACAGAATATAATCTAGCATTAACAAAGGGGGATAAATTAACTGAAGCAGAAAAAAATAATTTAGCTAAAAAACTTTCGCAATATACTGGTTTGAGCGAAACTTATTGCAGGCAAACTTTATTCCGAATTGATATTTCTCGTTTCGTAAAAGAATTGCGAAGAAGTGATGGATTTACTGTTGGTCGACTTGATGGAAGATTCACTGGAAAAGATTACGATGATGCTGGGGAAAATAATGAATTTGATCCATCATTGAATTACGCAATTAGCGGACCATTTTCAACTGCTGTAAATTATTATTTGCGCGAAACTTTAGGATTAAAAAATGATTTGACTTACGAAATTTTAACTTCACGAGTTCAACCCTGGAATTATTCAAATGTTCAAAATAGATATTTAAATGTTGGTGAGACTTTACGACAAGCGATGCATAAAAATCCGTTTTTAAAAGTTCACATTTATAATGGATATTACGATTTGGCAACTCCATATTTTGCAACTGATTATACGGTAAATCATTTAATGGTGGATTCGGAATTACGAAAAAATATTACGCAATCCTTCTACGAAAGCGGACACATGATGTATATTCATCTTCCTTCAATGAAGAAGATGAAAGAAGAAACTATTAAGTTTATTAATTCGGCTTTAGAAAAATAAAATATTTTTTATAATCCTATTTCAGAAATTGCATAAGCTAAAATCGTCATCGCAATTGCGCCGAGTTCTAATTCACGCGAATTAACTTTATCAATTGTATCGTTGTCTGAATGGTGATAATCAAAATATCTTTGACTGTCATGATCAAGCCCAATCATAACTGTTCCTGATTCGCGCAAAGGATTAATATCTGCGCCACCTCCACCTTTAGTAATTCTCGAAGCATGAAACTCCTCTAATAAATATGCAAACGATTTTATTTTTTCAAATTTTAGAGAATCAGTTGTAATTCCAAATCCGGTTGGAACAAATCCGCCGCCATCTGATTCGATTGCCGCAATATGTTTTTCTTTTAATGACTTTCTTCTTTCAGCATAATTAAGTCCGCCACGTAAACCATTTTCTTCATTCATAAAAAGCACAGCACGGATTGTCCTTTTTGGTTTAATTCCCAAATTTTTTAAAATATTTACAACCTCCATCGCTTGAACACAACCGGTCCCGTCGTCATGAGTTCCGGTTCCTTTATCCCAACTATCGAGATGACCACCAACAAGAATAATTTCATTAGGAAATTCACTACCGGTTATTTGCCCGATTACATTTGAAGATTCAACATCGGGAAGAGTTTGCGCAGAAAGTTTTACTTTTATTTCAACTTTTCCGTTTGCGAGAAGTTCATTTAATTTATTTGCATCAATTGTAGAAATTGCGAGAGCGGGAATTTTTTTTACATCGTTTTCGAAGTTTGTTGCTCCGGTGTGTGGTTTATCATCCAAAGCATGAGTCATCGATCGAACAATTGCAGCAACTGCGCCAAGTTTACTTGCTTCGTTTGGACCACGACCACGTTGATCAACTGCACTTCCATATGCAGCTCCCGGATCAATTAAAGTTTGATCAAATGGTCGACTAAAGTAAATTATTTTTCCTTTTGCTTTTTCGCCAAGTTGCTTCGCTTCTTCAACGGAATTTACTTTTATAACTTCAGCACTAATCCATTTATTATCAGTTCCACCAGATCCACCAAGTGCGCAACTATTTAATTTTATTTTCGAAGGATAAATAATTTCTACTTCTTCATATTTGCCTCTCACCCAACGTGGCACCATCATATTTTCAAGCCAAACTGAATCGTAATTCATTTCCAACATTTTTCTTTTTCCCCATTCGACTGCTTGTTGTGCTTGTGGCGAACCAGATAATCTGGGACCGATTTTTGAAGTTAGTTCATATAAAAGTTTATATGAAGTTTGATTGGTTAATCCTTCTTTCACAATTTTGCGTGAAGTTTCCAGCAAATCATTATTTACTTGTGCGACAAGATTTGATGTTAATATTACAATGCAACAGATAACTGTCGCTGTAAATAAACTAAATTTTTTCATTGTTATTTTTTCTTTCTGGTAAGTTTGGTGAGGTTTTTTTTTAGATTTGAGTAAGTTTTGGTAATTCCTTCGGATACAACTTTTACATTATTTAGAACCGGCATAAAATTTGTGTCACCATTCCAACGAGGAACTATATGAAAATGTAAATGTGTGTCAATTCCAGCGCCGGCAATTCTTCCAAAATTTGCACCAACATTATACCCTTGTGGTTTTAGTGAAACGTCAAGTGCTTTTATCATTTTATTAATAGTAACTAAGATGTCAGTATAAATATTTTTTGAAAGAGAATTTAAATCTGAAGTATGTTTATTTGGAACTACCATCAAGTGTCCATTGTTATATGGATACAAATTCATCATCACAAAACAATTTTTTGTATAATAAAGAATTAGATTTTTTTTGTCTTTCTTTTCTTTAAGTGCCGAACAAAAAATACATTTTGCATCACTTGAAGGATTTTTAAAAGTACTGATATATTGAGATCGCCAAGGTGAAAATAATCTTTCCATTAAATAATATAGTTACAGGTAACTTATAAATCAATTAATGGATAATCTTTCTTTTACAGCGTAAAATATTTCTTCGGTAGTAATTTTCTGCATACAAAGTAAATAGTTCTCTTCCGTAAATTTACAAAATGTCGCTCTGCAAGGGCTGCATTCTAATTTTGAAAAGAAATATTTATGTCCATCTTTTTCAGAATACGGAAACCAGATTTCAGGTGGTTCCGGTCCAAAAATTCCAATAGTCGGAGTTCCAACTGCGACACCAATATGCATCGGGCCACAATCATTTGAAACGAAAACTTTACAAATGGAAAGAATTCCAGCGAGTTGCCGAATCGGTAGCAATGGCAATATTTTTACTTTCCCAAATGAATTATTTACAATTGAATTAATTAATTCTGAATCATTTGGTCCTGGACTGATTATAATTTCAGAATCAGTTTTAGCAGAAAGTAAATCAATGAGTGCGGAGAAATTTTCCGGCAACCAACATTTATTTTTCCAAGTTGCTCCCGGATGAATTGTAATAATTGGTTTAGTTAATTCAATTCCCTGCCAGTGTAAATATCTTTTTGCTTCTTCTTTTTCGGAATCAGATAAATATATTTTTGTTTCATAATTATTTGGTTCAATTCCAAGTGGCATTAAAGTTTTATAATATTGCGAAATTGCTGACTCGAGATTATTTTCAATTTCAATTTGATGTGTATAAACTGATGAACGAGCTCCCTTTTTATATCCAATTTTATTTTTTACTCCACTCCATTTTGTCCACAATGCAGTTCGCGGATTACTAAAGAGATCAATTATAACATCAAATTTTTTTTGACGGATTTTTTTTAATAATAAAAATGTTTCTAAAAATGTATTTTTCTTATCATTAAATTCAATTATTTCATCAAGAAAAGGATTCCCTTTTAATAAAGATGCTCCTTTAGTTTCGCAAAGATATACAAGGTGAGCGTTTGGAAATGAATTTCGAATTGAACGAATAATTGGAGTTGTTAAAACTACATCTCCAATAAATTTATATCGTGTAAGTAAAATGCTATGAATAGAATTTCTATCAATAGCTTTCACAATTTATTTTTTTCTCCACTGTTCAATTGAATATCTCCAAAAATTTTCATCCATTGAAAATGGCTGCAGATTATAAAAACTTGTTTTTTCATCTGTTCCAGATTTTCTAAAATTAAAATAAAAATTTTGGTTATTTAAAATATATTGCCACATTTCATTATTCAATCCTTGACATTCAATATTATTTGGATATCCGCTAACAATAAATACAACTCCCATTGGAAGACGAAATCCGGCATCGCACGAAGTAAAAAGTAAATTGGCATCTTTTGCACGTTCGTAAAATTCATTTTTTTTAGAAATGCCACCATGTTTCTGCCACCAACTTGTGAGCCAATTACGTTTTTCTGAATTTGTTTTCAGCACCGACAAACTATCCCATTCATAATTAAAGAGAATATATTTTGTTACCGTTAAACTATCTTCCAAATTGGATAGCTGTGGAAAATAATTATCATTAATATTCATTAATCCTGAAGTTATTAAAGTGTCTTTAATATTTTTTGATTTCGAATAAACTACATTTCTCTGAAAATAATATTGTTGCTGAAGTGGAACTATAAAAGTATCAATTAGTTGAATTCTTTTTTCTGATGTTGGAGTAATAATTCTTTCATATTTTTGTAAAGTTGTAGCGAAAGGTAAACCACAAGCTGCAGAATCAGGATAATAAAAACTACGTGATTTTTCGGAACTTAATTTCATAGGTTGTCGAACTTTGAACTCACTTACAATTTTTATTGGATCCAAAGAATTTACATTATACAATTCTTGATAATAAACCAATGTATCTCGATCTGCACGAAATCTGATATCATTTAAAAATAGTGGCTTTAATTTACCATTGCTTGCTTCTAATAATAAACCGTTACTTAAAGTTGCAGTTGAATTAAAATTTCTTGCTTCTGCTAGAAATTGAGTTCGATATTTTAATCCAGAAATATTATCGGTGAGTTGAATTTGAATTTTATATTTTCCGCTATCAATATGAAATGTTTGCAAATTAAAATCATTAATAGAAAGTTGTGTTGCTTCATAGTTAAAAGTTCGAGGTTGGAGATTAATTTCTTTTGAAACGACCAGCGAATCGTTTTTATTTACGTTGAGGGATAAAGTATAATTAGCTTCAAAAAGATCACCCTGTTTTATAAATCTGATTTTATTCCATGCGATTTGAGTGTAAATATCAAATCTACTTATTTGAGAATTTTGAAGTGTATCGCTCGGTTTTAAATTAATTACATGCGCTTCAAATTTTGGTAAACTTAATCGCTTAAATCTTTCTATTGAATAACAATCGACAAGTGTTTTCTCGGTTGTACCACATCCAATAAATAAAAATAAGGAATTAAAAAGAAAAAATATTATTCGCCGTGATTTCATTTTATCTAAATTGTCCGACGAAGTTTTTATGAATTGGTTTAATGATTATCAAATAATCTTAATCATATCCAGAAAAATAAAAATAAAAGTTCCACCAAACATTAATGTAAAGAGTGCAACAATTCCGGATTTTATTATAAGTCTTTCTGTTTCAACTTTATCAATTTCAACAAGAGGATAAGTTTTAATTGTTGCATCTCCGGTAACTGAAACTTGACAAGAGAGCCGAATATTTTTTTCTATTTTTCTTGCGTAAAAAGGTAAGCTGGAAATGAGAACACTTTCTTCATCCTCTTTGCGGGACGAAACACCTTTTCCATCAACAATTTCAACACGACAAGTTCCGCACAATCCTTCTCCACGACAATTTATAAATTTTGCAATTCCTTTATACGGCGAAATTTTATTGAATCGAAGTGTTTGTCTTAAATTTGCACCAATTGGTACTTCAACTGTTTTATTCTCGTTTACTAAAGTTAGTACTGACATTTTTTATTCCGAATTATTTTTGTTGATTTATATTTAGAAAAGTAAAAAAAAATGAATAGTTAATCAAGAAATAGTTAACTCTTCAACACCACTAATTGTAACTTTTGCACGAATAAGTGGTTGTAAATTAATTTTTTCTGCACCAATTGAAAATGTTTTTTGCAAATTTGTAGCTAACTGAGGATTGTTCTTATCTGTAAAAAGTGTTGCTATAAATTCCCCTTTTTTAACTTTCTCGCCGACCTTTTTGGATAATATAATTCCAGCTTTTGGATCGATTACATCGGTTAAATTTCCTCTTCCGGCACCGGCTTCATTTGAAATAATTCCAACTTCACGTGTATTAATTGAAGTTATAAAACCACCTTGCAATGAAGTAACGGGGAAAGTATATTTTGATTTTGGATATTGCGAAAGATCATTGATCATCGAAACATCTCCTCCTTGCGCTTTAACCATTTCTAAAAATTTATTGTACGCTGATCCATTTTGAATTTGTTTTTTGCAAAGATCAATTCCTTCGGAAATTGAATTAACTTTCCCGGCGAGAAGAAACATTTCTGCCGATTCTCTAAAAGTAACTTCAAGTAAATCGGGAACTTGTTTACCTTTCAAACACAAAACTGATTCAACAACCTCAAGCCAATTTCCAATCATATTTCCGAGCGGTTGCTCCATCGAAGTTATTAATGCAATAACTTTTTTATCGTAGCGAGTTCCAACTTCAATTAATGCATTTGCCAATTCAACTGCTTTTGAATATTCCTGCATTATTGCTCCATTGCCATATTTTATATCCAGGAGTAATGAATCAATTCCTTCTGCAATTTTTTTGCTCATTATACTTGCAACAATTAGTGGAAGCGATTCAACTGTTGCGGTTACATCTCGAAGCGCATAAATTCTTTTATCAGCCGGAACTATTTCGGCTGACTGTCCCATCATTGCAATTCCTGTTGTAGAAAGAATTTTTTTGAATTCAGCAATTGAAAGATCGGTTCGAAAATTTGGAATTGATTCTAATTTGTCAAGTGTCCCTCCGGTGAAACCCAAACCTCTTCCACTTATCATCGGAATATAAAGTCCGCAAGAAGCTACAAGTGGTCCTAAAATAAGAGAAACTTTATCACCAACTCCACCGGTTGAATGTTTATCAATTTTAATTCCATTTAAAAAAGAGAGATCAATCTTTTGTCCGGAATTTATATATGCGGAGGTTAAATTAAATCTTTCGGTTGTCGTCATCCCTTGAAAATAAACTGACATAAGAAATGCAGACATTTGATAATCGGGAATATTATTATTGCAAAATTCATTTATCAAATAAATAATTTCTTCTTGATGAAGTTCATTATTGTTTCTTTTTTTTCGAATTATTTCAACAACGTTCATGGTATTAAATAAGAAATTATTTCTAATGGTGAGTTAATAATTATATCTGGTGAATATTTTGTTAGTTCTTCAATTTTTAATGCTCCATAAGTTACGGCACAAGTTCGAATTCCTGCATTTTTACCAGCATAAATATCTTTATCTGTATCTCCAACGATAATTGTTTCTTCTTTTTTCCAATTTTGTTCGGTTAAAATTAGTTCAATTATTGTTGGATCGGGTTTATATGGAATATTATCTGATCCTTGAATCTGCATAAAGTAATCTGAAATTTTAAAATGGTTTAAAACTCTAACTGCTCCAACTCCTTTTTTTGTAGTTGCAATTGCCATTCTAAATTTATTTTGTTTTAAAATTTTTAGAATCTCAAATATTTCAGGAAACAATTTAGTGGTGTTTAAAGAAATTGGAACATAATAATCTGCATATTTTTTTGATGCTTCATCTATTCCATTGTGTAATTTTGGAGGAAGTAATGTTGTAAAAGTTTCATGTAAAGATTTACCAATGTGCGGATAAAGATCTTCTTCGGAATAATTATTTATTCCATAATCTTGCAATACTTTTAATTGTGCAGCTGCGATATCTTTTTTAGAGTCAACAATAGTTCCATCTAAATCAAAAATAATATTACGAATGTCAAAAAAAGTTTTATTCAATTCTTAATATTCAACTTTCACAGTAAACAGTTTATTACATTTTTCGCATTGGACTTCAACTGTAACCCAATTATTTCTTTCATAATAAGAACACTCAATAAGTTTTCCATCGCAAGATTTTACAATGCACCCACTAATATTAATTTTATACTGTCTACTTTCAGAAGAGCTTAATGAACTTTTTTTATCTTTATTATTTTCCATTTAATTGTGAGAAATAAAAAAAATACTATTTTGCTATTTTTGGTGCTGCAAACTTTATATCATTTGCTCGCATTAATTCATAAACTTCGTATCTCAATCTATCGGCTACTTTAATTTGATTTTTAACTGATGCAACCCTTCCAACTATTTTAAATTGTAAACCATTTTCCGTTAGTTTAACTAAAAATATTTCCGGTTCTGGTTTTACGAGAAATTCTTTTTCATTTTTTAAAACTTGAGTTAATAGTTCTTTTGCTTTTCGACTATCAGTATCAAATGCAAGTGTAAAATCTACAACGACTCTCGTTTCTTCATGTGGTGCGGAATAATTAATTATTCGTGTCTTTACTAATTCAGAATTTGGCACAACAATTAAATTATTATCGAAATCAAGAATTTTTGTAGATCGAACTCCAATTTCATAAACATCACCCTCTTCACCAGATTGTAATTTAATTCTATCTCCGAGTCTAAATGGATGATCAAGCATAATTGTATATCCCGAAATAATATTTGCAATTGTATCTTGTGAAGCCAAACCAATTGCCAACGAACCAATCCCTAAAATTGTTAAAAGACTTGTAATGTTTTGTCCAAAAAGATCCAGAATTATTATTATAGAAATTGAACTCGCAAAAAATGTAACAACTCGTTTAATTAATAAAGACTGCGCTCTATCGAAACTTGTTTTATTTTTAGCAGCTGTTGCAATCATCGATTGCCGAGTGAGTAAATTTATCCCTCTTACAAGTGCAGTTGCAATTACAATTGTTAAAAGTGATAAAAGAATTTTATCGGCAAAATCAAATGTGCGATAAAAAGTTGATCGTTTTGGTAATGTTTCAGCAATAGATTGAACTGAAAAGTATGTACCAATTATAAGTGAAATTGAAACGTCGTGAGATAATAAAACATCAATAATTCGATCGTCAAGAGTTGTGGTTGTCTTTTTACTAATTTGTTTCCCGATTTTGCGAAGTAAAAACTTTAAAATTTTCCCAATTAAAATACTTATTAATAAAATTATAATTGTATTAATAATATAATACAACATTCCCTTTCCAATTAATTGAATTATTTTTTCATCTATATTATTAAAAAGCGATAAAAAAAATATCATACTTGTATTGCTCTACTTCCCGGTTTTGTAATTGGAATATTTTCTTTGCAAAGAGGACATGAATCTGATTTATAAGTTATAACTTCCATTGTGAGCAATGAAAAACTTTTTGCATCAAATTGCACTTTCCCATTGCTGCGATCAACAATATATCCAACTCCACAGAGTTGCGATCCGGAAGATTGCACGATAGAAATAACTTCATTAACAGAACCTCCTGTTGTAATTACATCTTCAACAACTAAAACGCGTTCACCTTTTTTTAATTCAAATCCGCGTCGAAGTTTCATTATTCCATTTTCGCGTTCTGCAAAAATTGTTCGTGTTCCCAATAATCTGCCAACTTCAGTTCCAACTACAACTCCACCAACTGCCGGTGAAAGCACAACTTCAATTTCTTTCAAACGAAATGTATTTGCAAGCGCTGTTGAAAATAATGTGAGATAATTTGGATACTGTAAAACTTTTGCACATTGAAAATAATTAGGACTGTGTAATCCTGAAGTTAAAACAAAATGCCCGTTTAAAAGTGCGTGAGTTTCTGTAAAAATATTTTGTATTATTTCTTGTGTTAAATGTACGCTCATAATTTTTTACCACTCATCTTCAATTTCTTCAAGTTCTTCTTCCATTTCGCATTTTTCTTTTTTGTCTCCAACTAAATCCGCAATTTCAATTCCTTTTCTATATGTCGATTTTGCTAAATCTGTTCTATTTAATCGTACATAAAGTTGCCCTAATTGATGATATCCGGCTACATATCTTTCATCTCGCTGAATAACTTCCGTTAAAATATTTATGCTATTTTGAAAGTCTTCGGAACTTTTATATTCTAAGGCTAAAGCATATCTTGAAAATGAATCATTTGGATCTTTCTTTAATGCTTCTTTTAATTTTTCAATTCTTTCAACTGACTTCATTTATGATTTTGATAAGTTTTTAAATGTTAAATAATTTTTTAATAAAAACTGTGAGCTTTCAAACTTGCTGAAACATTACTTCCTCTGCAAGTGTTGTTAAAATTAATTTATTCGAATATTAGCTTTTTATCTTCCGATTTAACCATTTTTCCGATTTTGCAAATAAATGGTAGTTTTTCCTTCACTTCACTTCTTTCACAATACTTTAGAAATTCTTCCTCATAATTTTTTGGAATTGTAAAAAGTAAACCACCACTTGTCTGTGGATCGGAAATAATTATTTGCAGTTCTTTTGAAATTGAAGTTATTTTATTTCCATAACTCGACCAATTTCTATTTGTTCCGCCAGGAATTGCATTTTCATTTATATATTTTTCCAAACTACAAAGTAAAGGAATATTTTCTTGTTTAAGTTTTGCAGAAGTATTTGAAGATTCACAAACTTCAAGTAAGTGCCCTGCTAATCCGAAGCCAGTAACATCTGTCATCGATGATACATAATTTAAACTTCCCAATATTTCCCCTGCATTATTTAATGTCAACATATTTTTGTGAGAAATTAATTTATCTTCATCAGAAATAATTCCTTTTTTTTCTGCAGTTGAAAGAATTCCCACTCCAATTTTTTTTGTAATAAAAATAGAATCTCCAATTTTTGCAGTTGAGTTTTTTTTAATATTATTTAATGGAGCAATTCCATTTACCACAAGTCCATAAAAAGGTTCCAATGCATCTATACTATGACCGCCGGCTAATGGAATATTAATTAAGTTGCAAATATTTCTTGCTCCTTCAATTACTTTTTTAGCAAAACTCGCAGGAATTTTTGAAATCGGCCAACCTAAAATTGCCAAAGCAAAAATTGGTTTTCCTCCCATCGCGTAAATATCACTGATTGCATTAACTGATGCAATCTGTCCAAATAAAAATGGATCATCAACAATGGGTGTGAAAAAATCTGTTGTTGAAATTAACGCATTCCCATCACCTAAATCATAAACTGCAGCGTCATCTTTAGTTTCATTCCCAACAATTAACTCTTTAAATGCTTTTTTATTTTCGGAAGATCCGAGTATTTCATCCAAAACTGCTGGAGAAATTTTACAACCACAACCTGCTCCGTGTGAATATGAAGTAAGTTTTATTTCAGTTTGATTCGACATAGTTTGGAATAAAGTTTAATATTTTTTCTGCGTTTAATTCGACATTTGAAGTTGCAAGATTGAGATTCGAAATTAATTCCTTTTTCCTAAATAATAATCCTTTATTATAAAGTTTATCGTAATAAGTTAAAGCAATATCAGCGGCAGCATAATAATTTTTTTGAGCCAAATAATTTAGAGCGAGTGTAGTTTTTTCTCCACCAATTTTCTTTTTCAACTTTATAAATGATGTCGAAAGTTCTTCCTCAGAATGTTTTCCATATTCGTTAACCAAATTTTCCAATCTTAACTCGCGCGGAAGATCCAAAAATATTACATACGAAGAACGAATTTGATTCCATAAATCTTCTGGCAAAACTAATCTTCCGGTTAATCGACTTTCATCTTCAATAAAAATTGGTTTCGTGCAATCCAGTTTTAATAATTCCCATCCAAGAATATTTTCAAATTGTTCCTGTGTTGGAAATCCCTTCGTTCCAATTCCACCAAAAGCAGAACCTCGATGTTGTGCAATTTCTTCAATATCAATAATTTGTTCTCCCATTTTTTTTATTTCGTGAAGCAAACTTGTTTTACCCGAACCTGTGTAACCACCAATCACAATTAAATTAAAAATTTTTCGAAAAGTATTTCTAACTTTTCCGCGAAACGATTTGTATCCCCCTTCAATTCTATAAGTTTCAATTTTTGTTTTTGAAGCAATCCATGAAATTGCTTTACTTCTCATTCCACCTCTCCAGCAATAAATGCAAATTTTATTTTTGCCAGTCGAGATATTTTGTAATTCAGAAATAATTTTTTCTAAATTTTCTGTAGCGAATTGAATACCTAAAAGTGTAGCTTGTTCTTTCCCTTTTTGTTTATATAAAATTCCAACTTTACTTCTTTCTTCATCTGTAAAAAGTGGAATATTTATCGAAGTCGGAATATTCCCTTGTTGAAATTCTATTGGCGAGCGTGAATCAATAATTGGAAAATTTTTTTCGTTTAATAAAAATTCTCCTATTGAAATTGTAGTTGACATCCACTTTATTATTTCAGTTTGTTTAACGAATCTGTAAAATCTTTCAGAAGGTCGTCAATATTTTCAACTCCAATTGAAATCCGAACCATTCCCGGAGTAACTTCATGCTCGTCTAATTCTTTTTGACTTAAATTTACATGAGTTGAATAAACCGGAATACTTACCAACGTTTCAACTCCACCAAGTGACATCGCATTTATTGCAACATTAAGTGAATCGACAAATTTTATTGCATTTTTAACACCACCTTTAACTTCAATAGTTACAACTCCGCCACCGCCGGACATTTGTTTTTTTGCAATTTTATAATCGGGATGTGAAGGCAAAAATGGATATACAACTTTATTTATCATTTTATGTTTTGATAATTCGGTCGCAATAATAAGTGCGTTTGAATTACATCTTGATACACGTAATTCAAAAGTTGCTAAACTTCTTCCAAGTAGAAAAGCCATAAATGGATCGGCAGTCCCTCCAAAATATTTACTTTTTAATTTTACTTTAGAAATTAAACTTGATTTACCGAATAATGCACCAGCCAATAAATCGCTATGGCCACCGAGAAATTTTGTTGCGCTTTCCATTACGAGATCAACTCCTAAACTCAAAGGATTTTGATTTAAAAATGTAGCAAACGTATTATCGATAACAATTATAATTTTAGATTTTAATTTTTTTTCTCTCGCACGAACAACTTTTACAAGTGATTCAATATCAACCATTGATAAAGTTGGATTAGTTGGCGATTCAAAATATACTAATTTAGTTTTTGAAGTGATTTGATTTGCTAAATCAGAAAGATTATTTGAAAAATATTTAACACCAATTCCCATTTCGGAAAGATTGTCCCGAAAATATCTATAAGTTCCACCATACAAACTTTTTAATGCCAGCATTTCTCCACCGGCGGTAACAAAAGTATGAATAGTGGTAGTTATCGCAGCCATTCCAGATGCAAATAAAATTGCTCTTTCGGTATTTGCAATTGCTGCAAGTTTACTTTCAGTTTCCTCAATTGTTGGATTTTTATATCGAGTATAAATATAAACCGATTCATCGCCATTCGCATAACGGATCGCATCACCAGAATCTTCAAAACGAAAATTCGATGTTTGATAAATTGGTGTTGTTACAGGACCTCTTCTTGGACCGAACTTTGTACCATGAATCGCTTTTGTTGAAATAGAGTGTTGGGTTTTATTTTTCATTTGAATTTCAATTTATTAAATATCGACAAATAAATTGAATTATCGAAACACTTAAATCTATATTTATTGTAGTGTTGGATTAGACTGAATAAAAAAGTATACTACGGATAAAATAACATGAAAATTAGATTTTTACTTTTATTACTTTTACCCTTTGCATTTCTCATACTTAATTGCAATCAAAAGGCAAATGCAAATTTTGATTTACCTTCATTCATTTTAAATAATAATTCAAAAGAAATTACATTCAAAGAATACGCAAAAGATAATATTGTTATTGTTAACTTTTGGGCTACTTGGTGTGGTCCTTGTGTGGAAGAAATGCCCGATCTTATCGAGTTATCAAAAGAGTACAAATATAAAAAAGTTAAATTCGTCGGAGTTTCAGTTGATGAAGGTTCTGATGCAAAAGAATTAGTTGATGAATTTATAAAGGAATATAAAATTCCATATCCAGTTGTTATCGACAAAAATCAATCAATTCAAAAATCATTTGGCGGAATGAGAGGGATCCCAACTACGTTTATAGTTGGAAGAGATGGAAAGATTAAAGAAAAATTATTAGGTTTAAGAACAAAAGAAGTATTTATTAAGTCAATTGAAAAAGAAATTAATAACAAGCATTAAACTTAGTTATGTCTATGGTTGTTAAAAAATTAAATGGCTGAGCAAATAAAAAATAGATCTAAAGTTTCACCAGTTGATACTTCAAAAGATTTAGTTTATAAATTTGCTAATAAATCAATTCCAAATGTTCCTAGAACTTCCGCGGGACTTGAAGCATATTCAGGAGAATGGGGAAATTCACAAATATTACATTTATTAAGACGAACTACTTTTTCTCAACGACTCGAAGATATTTCACTTCTTAAAACTAAAACATTAAAACAATCTGTTGATCACCTTTTAACTGCGCAAACTTTACCAACCCCTCCTGTAAAACAAATTATTGGAGACGATACAGAACTTGCAATTGGTGATACTTGGATTAACGCAATTTATAATTATGGGATAAACAGCGGAGTTATAAATTCGTATAGAAAAACTTCTTTACGATCGTGGTGGGTTGGATTGATGTTAAATGAATCTGTAAATATTCGTGAGAAGATGACTCTCTTTTGGAATAATCATTTTGCAACTGAACTTGATGAAATTGATGAGCCAAAATCTGGATATGTTCTTAATAATATTCTCCGAACAAATGCACTTGGAAATTTTAAGGCACTTACGAAGCAGATAACATTAACTCCGGCAATGCTCAGATATTTAAATGGTTATCTAAATTCAGCAACAGCTCCAGATGAAAATTATGCAAGAGAATTGCAAGAACTTTTTACTTTAGGAAAAGGTCCCGATTCAAATTACACTGAAGCTGATATTAAAGCAGCAGCTCGTGTTCTTTCGGGATGGCGAATAAATAATTTAACTTTTCCACCGACAACTTTTTACGATAACACAAAACATGATAAAACCAATAAACAATTTTCTTCATTTTATAATAATACAATTATAATTGGAAAAAACTCTTCAACTGCCGGCGAAGAAGAATTAGATGATTTATTAAAAATGATTTTTACGCAGGAAGAAGTTTCAAAACATATCTGCCGAAAATTATATCGTTGGTTTATTTATTATGTAATTGATAAAAATGCCGAAGATAATGTAATTACACCGTTAGCAAAAATTTTCCGAGATAGTAATTATGAAATTAAACCCGTTTTGAATGCATTATTTAATAGCGCTCATTTTTTTGAATTCGTAAATATTGGATGTGTAATAAAAAATCCAATCGATTTTATGATTTCATCATTCAAACAATATTATGTAGCACTTCCGGAACAAACAAATATTGCAGTTGTGTATGATACTTGGAGATATATTTATGATCTTGCCGGATCGATGCAATTAAAAATGACAGATCCACCAAATGTTGCCGGATGGCCAGCATTTTGGCAAGAACCACAATATTACGAGTTATGGATTAATTCAGATACATTTCCAAAGAGAGCGCAATTTTCAGATTTATTAATTTCAACAAATGGAACTACAAGAGGTGGATTTAAATTAGTAATTGATACTTTGATTTTAGCTAACAAACTTACAAATCCTTCGAATCCAAATTCACTTATTCAAGAACTTGTAGAATATTTATATCCGATTTCAATTTCGACTGATCAAATAAATTTTTTAAAAACTAATACTTTACTTTCCGGACAAACAAGTGATGTTTATTGGACTGATGCTTGGAATGCATACAAAGCAAATCCTACAAATGCCGCAACAAAAAAAATTGTAACAGATAGATTACAAATGCTTTTAAAATATATGATGTCTGGAATGAGTGAATATCAATTATCATAAAAATGAATAGAAGAGATTTTATACAAAAAACTGTTCCTCTTTCTTTCTTGCCATTCTTCATTGGCGGATATTCAATTAAAGCTTTCGGCCGATCTCCATTTCTTGAATCTTTAATAAGTGCGGCAACTGAAACAAATAACGTTTTAGTTCTTATTCAACTTAATGGTGGGAATGATGGATTAAATACAGTTCTTCCGATTGATCAATATAGTAACCTCTCGAATGCTCGTTCGAATATTTTAATTGCAGAAAATAAAATTCTGAAATTAACAAACGCAACTGGTTTACATCCTGCAATGACCGGAATGAAAAAATTATACGATTCCGGAAAATTGTCTGTTGTGCAAAGTGTTGGATATCCAAATCCAAATTTTTCTCATTTCCGTGCAACTGATATTTGGTTAACTGCTTCCGATTCAAACCAATACGAAACTTCAGGATGGATGGGAAGATATTTATCCGATCAAAATGAATTTCCAGAATACCCAACTGGTTATCCAAATTCTGTTATGCCAGATCCACTTGCAATACAAATTGGTTCAGTAATTAGTTCCGGCCTGCAAGGATATTCAGCGAATATGGGAATGGCAATTACGAGTCCAACAAATTTTTATCAGTTCATTTCAAATACAGTTGATCCTGCGCCAAATACACCGGCTGGACACGAACTAACTTATATTCGGCAAGTTGCTCAACAAACAAATCTTTTTGCAGGCGCAATAAAAAATGCAGCGACGAAAGCAACTAATAAATCTACACTTTATCCTGTTGCGCCAGATAATTCTTTGGGAGATCAATTAAAAATTGTTGCTCGTTTAATTGCAGGCGGATTAAAAACCAGAATTTATATTGTTAGTATCGGCGGCTTCGATACACATTCTATTCAAGCAGTTGCGGGCCAAACTGAAACAGGAACTCATGCAAATTTATTACGCCGTTTATCTTCTGCAATTGAAGCATTTCAAGATGATATAAAATTATTGGGCGCAGAAAATCGAGTTCTCGGAATGACTTTTTCAGAATTTGGTCGCCGTATAAAATCGAATTCAAGTGGAGGAACTGATCACGGTTCTGCTGCTCCATTATTTCTTTTTGGAAAAAATGTTAAAAGTGGAATTCTCGGATCGAATCCAATTATTTCTTCTTCGGTTTCGGCGAACGATAATGTACCAATGCAATACGATTTTAGATCAGTTTATGCTTCAGTATTAAAAAGCTGGTTCGGAGTTCCTGATGCTGAATTGCAAAGAGTTTTATTTAAAAATTTCCAATCACTACCAATAATTACTTCTACAAATATTGCAACTCATGAAGATGTAAAACCAAACAGATTTGAGTTATTCCAAAATTATCCGAATCCATTTAATCCTTCAACAAAAATTAGATTTAATTCAAGCGGTTCAAATTTAACTTTAAAAGTTTATGATATGACCGGGAAAGAAATTCAAACAATTGCTGAAGGCAATTATCCTTCCGGTTCACACGAAGTAACTTTCTATGCTAATGGATTGCCAAGTGGGATTTATTATTATCGACTTCAATCTGGTTCTTATACAGAAATGAAGGCGATGGCTTTGGTTAAATAACTTGTTTTTCCAAACTTCATTTCTCTTTTTTATTTAACCTTTTAAAAGTATTTTTCCGAAAATTAAGTTATGAATGTCCCATTACTCGATCTAAAAATCCAATACAACGCTTTAAAAACTGAATTAGACAATGCACTTTTAAAAGTTGCAGAGTCGCAGTATTTTATTCTCGGTAAAGAAGTTGATGACTTCGAAAAAGAAATTGCTAATTATATCGGTTGCAAATATGCGTACGGAATTTCTTCCGGAACAGACGCACTTCTTTTGGCTTTAATGACTTTAGGAATTCAACCGGATGATGAAATTATTGTACCAACTTATTCTTTTTTTGCAACTGCCGGAGTTGTTGCACGATTAAATGCAAAACCAATTTTAGTTGATAGCGATCCTGTTACATTTAATATTAATCCTTCATTAATTGAAAAGAAAATAACTTCAAAAACAAAAGCAATCATTCCGGTACATTTATACGGACAAAGTGTTGAGATGGAGGAAATAGTTTCGATTGCAAAAAAATATAACTTAAAAATTGTTGAAGATGCCGCACAAGCAATTGGAGTTCAATATAAAGATGACAGATCTGTCGGTACAATTGGTGATGTTGGTTGCTTTTCATTTTTTCCAAGTAAAAATTTAGGATGTTTTGGAGATGCCGGTTTAGTTACAACAAATGATGAAAAAATTGCTGAGCAACTTCAAATTATGCGCGTTCACGGCGGAAAGCCGAAATATTATCACAAAGTTATCGGCGGAAATTTTAGAATTGACGCTATTCAAGCTGCGGTTTTACGAGTTAAACTTCCTCATCTCGATTCCTGGTGCGAAGGAAGAAGAACAAATGCTGAATTATATAATCAACTTTTTATTTCTCACAAACTTGCAAGCGAAACCGGAAAAATAAATTATTCCGAAACAGAAAAAGTTTTATTACCAAAAGCAGTTTATAAAAGTAGTTCAATAAAAAATTATCATATTTTCAACCAATATATAATTCGTGTTGAAAAAAGAGATGAGCTTCGTAAATTTTTAAGTGAAAATAATATTGCTTCGGAAATTTATTATCCAGTTCCATTTCATCGGCAGGAATGTTTTAAATATTTGAATACTAATGATTCGGATTTCCCTGTTGCAAATAACTCGGCGGAGCATTCAATTGCACTTCCAATTTATCCGGAACTTACAAAAGAGCATATTTCATATGTAGTTGAAACAATAAATAAATTCTTCAATTAAAATGAAAACTAACAGAATTCTTTCCAAATCGGCACTACAAAAAAAACTTAAAAATATAAAATTGCTCGCTCTTGATGTTGATGGAGTTTTAACTGATGGCAGTATGTTTTATTCTTCAACCGGCGAGGAAATGAAAAAATTTAATGTTCGGGATGGAATGGGAATTATGCAACTTCAGAAATCTGGAATTAAAGTTGCAGTTATAACAAGTGAGTCAACTTCGATTATGAAGTTCCGTGCAGCCAAATTAAAAATTGTGGATTTACATCAAGGTTCATTTGATAAAATTCCTGCAATGAAAAAATTACTTTTAAAATATAATCTTACAATGGATGAAGTTGCATTTATCGGAGATGATATAAACGATACTTCTTTACTAAAAATTGTTGGACTTGCAATTACACCAAGCGATGCAATTTTACAGAATTTAAATATTGCGCATTATATTACAACTAAAAAAGGGGGAGATGGTTGCGTTCGTGAGATTTGTGATTTATTAATTTTAGTACAAAATGGATGAAGATAAATTCGTGATGTTGGTAAATTATTTTATTAATGTTTAATTCTATTTTAAAGTACTAATAATAAGTTCATTTATTATTTTCTTGTTATATTCATCTGCAACTTCAGCTGCTGCTTGAAAAGGTGCTACTGGTTTATTATACTCTACTACAGCTTCTAATCCTAAATACAATCCAACGATCCAAGCAATTGTGCCAGGGATTAAAAATGGAAAGTTTGAAGTTTCAGAAAATACATCGCCAAGAGAAATTGTGATATCTGGGCGTTTTGAAAAAAGAATACCAATTTGTCCAGTTCCATAAATTTTAACATTCTCAGAGTAGGGCAAATTATACTTTACGCCAGTCATTGCCCAAGTATTAATATAGCTAGTAGCTGATACAGAAAAACCCGGAGGAGCACCCATCTGTTTTTTTTACTTCTTTAGTATCTAATCCATTTAATGAAACCGAAGCAAGTAAGTCGGTACTGGGTGTTAAGTATTTTGAACCTTCTGCCATTGCACAAAACCCAGTTTTACCAAAACTACCTTTCTCGTCTCGGATTGACGAACTACCAAAATCTCCTTGCGGTAATGATGCTCATCCATAAATAGTAAATTTTATTTTTGAAGAATCAATTGTTAAGTCCTGGGATAAAACGGTTTTACTACTTAAAACAAAAAAAAAGAAAAAGAATAAATAAATTTTTCATAACGTTTCTCGGCTTTGCGAAGTGGCGGATTTTTAGAACAAATGTTCAATTGAAAAACTGAACTTGAACCTTGCAATAGACTGTAATAGAACCACTGCACCCGCCAATTTGCTGAGCCGCTGTTAGCGAGTCGGACTTTTTAGCTGCTGCATGTGTTTTACGCTCGTTCAAATTAGTCGCTGGCAACTTTGAATTTACTCCAAGCCTATCCAATCAATCAATAATTCGAAGTCTTCGTCTTGCTTGTTGGCAATCAAAAAACTCAATTGCTTGATGCTTGGAAAATTAAAATTCGGGATGTTTATTTTGCTCCCTCGATACTGCGGGTAAAATTCCTTGATTTCTAACTTAATGTTTTCCCATTCTCCTGAAGTACTAAATTGGTGCACATAAGACTCATACTGCGAAATACTGCCTTTCAAACGAAACTCATAATTCTTACCATCGCCTTTTACCCGCAAAACAACAAATGTCTTTTCTTCTGCTAGTTTGATTGTTGTGTTCAATTGAGACGAGGCAAAACCTCCGTTGTTCGCCAATGAAACGTGACCTGAAAATTGTCCATGTCCTTCATCGGTAAGTACTAATGAACTCTTGGATATACCACCCATCACACCATCGTTGACAATACGCCATTCCTTGATATTCGATTGAGTTGAAAAATTATAAATATCTTTCATGTTTGAATTATCGGATAAGCCGAGTACGAGTAAAATTATTAAATGTTTCATTTTTATTCTTCTATATTTGTCTGTTGAATTATGTAGTGTCGTCTTTACAATGACCGCTAACGTTTTGGCGCTTGGCGAAGAAGCGGATTTCGAAGCACTAAACTATCTGCCACCACAAAACTTTTACGAAGCACACTCTTCAAATATAAAACAAACTTTCTTACGAAGCACTAAACCCCCAATTTCTTGTAGGTGCTGTTATGCACCGTTTTTTTGTTTCTGTCCTGTTTACCAATGAACGCTAACGGTTCTCGGCTTGCCGCAGTGGGGGATTTTTAGCACAAAAATTCAATAGAGGTACAGCACTTCGGTTAAGCACTAAACTGTCATAAGAGCGCGTCAGCCCCCATTGCGGCAAACCGATGTTAGTGGTTGGCGTTT
>SXSI01000038.1 GCA_005792285.1 Bacteroidota bacterium | reverse complement strand
TGAAGTAGATCTTAAAAAGGTTTTTGACTTTCTTTTAAGACGTGGATTCTCTTATTCAATTGTAACTGATGTTTTAAAAAATATTTATAAAACTAATTTAATTTAAAGTGCAAAATTTCTTTCAATCACGACTTTGGAAAGTTTTACTTGTTACAATTTTAATTACACTACCGATTGTAATTCTTTCGCAATTTGGTGAAGTGTTTTTAATTTTAGTACTTTCTGTTGCTTTAACAATGGTAACAAAACCATTGATCGATAAAATGGAAAAGCAAAAAATCAGCCGTACAATTTCAATTTTAATTTTTTATCTTTTTGTTGGAAGTATTGTAGGTGTTTCAGGATTTTATTTTTTCCCAATGCTATTAAGTCAAATTGATAATATCTCAGCAATGATGCGTGGCGAAAAATTAGATTTATTAATTTCTTCATTAGTTGTGCAATTGAATTCTATCCTACCATTTATAGATTCAACTGAAGTATCAACTTCAATAAAATCTGCGATTGAAGGTTCGCAAGGTAATCCATTATCAATGGCTTCAACTATAATGGAAATTATTCTAATGTCGGTTCTTGTGACATTAGTTACATTTTTTTTATTGAATGATTATTATAAAATTCAAAAATCAATTATTGAACAGGTTCCAAATAAATATTTCGAAATGGCACTCAATATGATTTACAAACTTGAATTACAATTAAGTAAATATATCCGTGGAGTTGTGACTGAATCTTTTATTGTAACAATCTTATACACAATTGGTTATTCGTTTGTTGGAATTCAATATGCATTTTTACTCGGAATTATTGGCGGAGTGTTGAATATAATTCCTTTTGCCGGACCATTTATTGCGGTAATTCCGGTAATTTTTTCTTCAATGTTGCAATACGGTGACTTACGAATGTTTGTCCCAATTTTAATAATTAATGTTATCGTTCAACAACTCGATGAATTATTTATTCAACCAAAAGTTTATGGAAAGATTTTACATATGCATCCTTTAGTAATTATTCTTGCAATATTAATTGGCAACGAACTTTTAGGAATTTTAGGAATGATTTTAGCAATTCCGATGTACACAATTATTTCTGTTACTATTAAAGAAACAAATTGGGGTTTAAAAAATTATAGAATTACACAATTATAAAACTTTGTGTTAAATAAAGTCGTTCTCGACATTGAAACAGTTGGCTTTCCTTTTGAATCATTCGATTCTAAACAACAAGAATATTTACTAAAATTTGCGGAAAACGAAACTGAAGTTGAAGAAAAAAAACAGCAACTAAATTTATATCCCCTTACAGCACAAGTTGTAACAATTGGCTTATTCAATCCAGATACTGAAAAAGGAAAAATATTATTTCAATCTGATAAAGAAGAAGAATTCGTTTCTGAGGATGAAACAGTTCATTATTTAAGTGGAAGTGAAAAAACAATTCTCGAGGAATTTTGGAAAATAATTCCTCGATATAATCAATTTATTACTTTCAACGGAAGAGGTTTCGATTCTCCATTTTTAATGATTCGTTCTGCTATATTGGAAATTAGAACCTCGATAAATCTTGTTCCTTATCGATTCAGCACAGATAAACATATTGACTTGCTCGAGCAATTAACTTTTTATGGTGCAATACGCAAATTTAATTTAGATTTTTATTGTAAGCAATTTGGAATTGATAGTCCAAAATCACATGGAACAACTGGTTTAAATATCAACGAAATGTTTGCAAATAAAGCATTCAAAGAAATTGCTGACTATTGTTTGGGGGATTTACGTGCAACTTCACTTTTATATAAACGTTGGTTAAACTACATTGCTCATTAGATTTACTCCTTTTATTCATTGATTAATTAAATCTTAATTCCTATATTTGTGCTCTTTAAAAACCCAAAAATAGAGCAAACTAAAAAATTAGATGCCTAACTTAAAAATTTTCTCGTGTAGAGGTAATTTACCACTTGCAGAAAAAATTGCAAAAAATCTTGGCATTCCTTTAGGGAAGTTAGAAATTAAGAATTTTAGTGATGGCGAAATTTGGGTTAAGTTCCTTGATAATATACGTGGAAGTGATGTTTATATAATTCAGCCTACAAATCCACCTGCAGAGAATATAATGGAATTATTAATTGCAATTGATGCGGCACGAAGAGCTTCAGCAAATAAAGTAAATTTAGTTATTCCCTATTTTGGATACGCTCGGCAAGATAGAAAAGATCAACCGAGAGTTGCAATTACTGCAAAATTAATTGCAAATATTTTGGCAAAATCTGGAACTGATAGAATTATTACAATGGATTTACATGCACCACAGATTCAGGGTTTTTTTGATATTCCATTCGATCATATTTATTCTTCAGCAATAATGGTCGATCATTTTAGAAAGAAAAAAATTCCAAATCTTGTTGTTGTATCTCCCGATGTTGGTGGAATTAATATGGCTCGTGCTTACGCTAAACGGCTAAACGCTGAAATTTGTTTAATCGATAAGCGCAGACCAAAACCAAATGAAGTTGAAGTGATGAATGTTATTGGAGATGTAAAAGGAAAAAATGTTTTAATTGTTGATGACATTATTGATACTGCCGGAACATTTACTTCTGCGATTAGAGCTTTAAAAGAAAATGGCGCCAAAGATATTTATGGTGCTTGCACACATGCTATATTATCAGGAAGTGCTTATGAAAAAATTGAATCGAGTTCTTTAAAAAAATTAGTTGTCACAGATTCAATTCCATTAAAACAAAAAAGTAACAAAATAGAAGTTATTACAATAACAAAAATATTTGCAAAAGCAATTCAGAGAACATTTGAGAATAAATCAATAAGTACTCTGTTTGATGTTTTTAAAAGCTAAGAAAAGGAAATACAATGTCAGAAATTACATTACAAGCTACTATCAGAACCGACAAAAGTCAAAATGCAAAATCTCTTCGTAAAAGCGGTTTTGTCCCTGGTATTTATTATAGCCATGGTGATAAAAATATATCATTCACCGTAACACCACTTGAACTGCGTCCTATAGTTTATACTTCGGACACACATATTGTTGAATTAAAATTTGATAATGGTGAATCAAAAAGAAGTGTTTTACGTGAAATTCAATTTCATCCAGTTTCGGATAAAGTTACCCATGTTGATTTTCAAGGAATTAAAGATGACGAAAAATTAAACATTTCAATTCCAATTATATTAAATGGTAATGCGCAAGGTGTAAAAGATGGTGGAATGCTTCAACAAAATATGCATGCACTTCATATTTCTTGTTTGCCAAAACATATTCCTGAGCATATCGAACTTGATATTACAAATTTAAAAATTAGTGATTCAATTCACGTAAGTGATTTAAAATTAGAAAATATTACAATACTTGATAGTTTATCAAATAATATTGTTAGCGTTGTACCTCCGACAGTAATAAAAGAAGTAGCACCAGTTGATCCTGCAGCTGCTCCAGCAGAACCAGAATTAATAACTAAAGGTAAAAAAGTAGAAGAAGAAGTAGCACCAGAAAAAAAAGCATAATTAACTAATTTAATAATCCTGCTCACTGATATATTCAGTGGGCCAATTGTCCAAAGGAGAAATAATGGCACAAAATGAAGTACGCATTTATGAAACTGTATTTATCATAACTGCATCGCTCGATGATCCAACTATCACGAGTTTAATAGATAAAACAAAAGAATTCATAACTACAAACGGAGCAACAATTCGCTCTACAGATATTTGGGGACGTAAACGATTCGCATATCCAATTAATAAAAAAACAAACGGTTACTATGTTGTGATTGAATTTTCTGATTCAGGAGAGTTAGTTCATAAGCTTGAAAAATTCTTCAATATTGAACAAGACATCGTGCGTTTTATTACAATTAAATTAGATAAGAAAGCTCTTCTAACAAAAGCAAAACCAAAAGTTGAAGAAGGAGTGAAGCAATGAAAAAGTTTACAGAAAAAAAAGAATATGGATCTAAAAAATTCAGTTCTAATTCCAGAGGTGGCGATAAATTTTCTTCGAAAAGAGAAGATAAAACTCTATTGACAAAAAGAAATTGTCGTTTTTGTGAGTCAAAAGATATTTATATCGACTTCAAAGATGAAAAGCGATTAATACGATTATTAAATGAGCAAGGTAAAATTACCCCAAAAAGAATTACTGGAACTTGTGCAAAACATCAACGCATGTTAGTTCGTTCAATAAAAAGAGCAAGATATATTGCATTGCTTCCATTTGTTGCAGAAGCAGTTAAATAAGAGAGGATAAATAAAATGAAAATTGTACTTAGAAAAGATATTGAAACACTTGGAAAAATTGGCGAAGTAGTTGTTGTAAAAGATGGCTATGCTCGAAATTATTTACTTCCAAGAAATTTAGCATTTCCTGCAACTCCAAATTTTCTTCGTGTTTTTGAAGAAGAAAAAAAACAACTTGTAAAATCAACTGATAAGAAACGTAAAACTGCTGAAGAACTCGCTTTGAAATTAAATACTGTTTCAGTTACAATTCCAGTTAAAGTTGGTGAAGAGGATAAAATTTTTGGTTCTGTTACATCTCAAATGATATCAAATGCATTAACAGAAAAAGGGTTCACAATTGAAAAGAATAAAATTTCACTTGATGAGCAGATTAAGGCACTCGGAATTTTTGAAGTTAAAATTAACTTGTTCCCCGAAGTTAATGCAGTAATAAAAGTTTGGGTTGTTCGCGAGTAATTATTTCTTTAATACGTTTTAATAAAACCCAACTTTATAGTTGGGTTTTTTATTTTTAGTAATTTTATTTTTTAAAGGATTCTAATCTTGCTCTCTCAAACTCATCTCCCTTATTCCAAACCGGATTTACTTTTTGATTTGCAAGTTGATTAATTAAATGGAAATAAAATTTCGACATTTGTACAGTTCCATCATAATTCCATTCTTCTTTAATTTCATCGCTCGGTTGATGATAATCTTTTGCTGTATATTCTTCTGCTTTTTGTTTTCCCCAACCTTCAGGTTTTCCAACAAAATCAGCTCCTGCATCTAAATAAACCGGCGGTATTCCAATTTTTGCAAAATTAAATTGATCTGATCGATAGAAAAATCCAAGTTCCGGATATTGATCCGATTTAACTTTCATTCCAAAAATATTTGCAGTTTCTTCTACATTTTTATCAATTGTTGACTTTCCTTTTCCAACCATTGCAACATCACGAGTTTCTCCAAACATATTTATTCCATCCATATTTACGTTTGCAACTATTTTTGACGGATGAATTGTTGGATTCGCTGCATAAAATTCAGAACCGAGTAATCCACTTTCTTCAGCAGCTAAACTCACAAAAATTAAAGAACGCTTTGTGGGATTTTTAAGTAAAGCAAATCCTTCAGCAAGCGTTAATAACATACTTACGCCTGAAGCATTGTCCATTGCACCATTATTTATTGAATCTCCATTTATTGGCTTTGATGAAATTCCCAAATGATCGTGATGAGCAGAAATTAAAACATATTCTTCTGAAAGAATCGGATCGCTTCCCTTTACAACTCCCAAAACGTTTCCAGTTGAAAGTGCTCTTATACTATTTTTGATTGCTATTGAAGCGTTTATTCCAAGTGCAACAGGTTTAAATGATCGAGATTGCGCACTCTCAACTAATTGTGAAAGTGAATGTCCGGAAAGTTGTAATAACTTTTTTGTTGCATCCTCTGTTAACCAAGATTTTAATAAAATTGGTTTCTCATTTGAATTTGCCAATGAGAATCTTTCGCGAGACCACGAAGTTTGCACAACTTGAAATGGATAACCAGCTGATTCAGTTGTATGAATAATAATTGCTCCAAGCGCACCTTTTTTTGCTGCAATCTCATATTTATAAGTCCATCTTCCGTAATATGTTCTTCCTTTTCCCGCAAAAAACTTTGGATCATCACCTGCAGGATCATTATTCATCATCAAAAGAACTTTCCCTTTTACATTTACATCTTTATAATCATTCCATTTTTGTTCAGGAGCATCAATTCCATATCCAACAAAAACTATTTCTGCATTTTCGAAATTGACTTCATTTTCTTGTAACCCTGAAAATCCAATAAACTCTTCCCGAAATTTAAAACGCTCACTCTTTCCATTTTTATTTGCAATCAATTCCATTTTGGGATCTGAAGTCATTCCAATAATTGGCACTTGCTGAACAAAAGAAGAATTAGTTGCTCCTCCTGTAAGATTATTTAATCGGAATTGTGTTTCAATATATTTAAGTGCAATCTTATCACCTCGAGGTGCCGGCGCTCTTCCTTCTAAAAGATCGTCAGATAGAAATTGAAGATGACTTTTATATTTATTTTTTGAGAGAACTGAAAAAGCTGATTCTTCTTCTTTTGAAATTTGAGAAAATACAGTTTTAGTAATAAAGCAAAATATAATAACTAAAAATAAAATATTATTTATTACCATTTACTTTATTCCCATTATTATCTAAAATTGAAACAGATCCAATTTTTTCTAATCCAGTTAAAACGGTTGACATATCTCCAACTAAAACAATATTCATTTTTGAAGGATGAATATATTTATTAGCTGCATTTCTGATATCTGTAATTGTGAGATTTTCAAAATTTTGAATTGATGTATTGTAATAATCGTCAGGCAAATTATATAAAATCAAATTCATTAATTGTCCTGCAATTTGTTGTGGTGTTTCAAAATCAACCGGCTGACTTCTTATAATTGAATTTTTAGCTTGTTCTAATTCCTTATCAGTTATATTAGTCATAGTAACATTTTTTAATTCAGTCATAATTTCAATGATCGAACTATCGGTTACATTTGAACGAAATGCACCAGACACTGTAAATGGACCAACTTCTTTTCGCATTGAAAAACTTGATCCTGCGCCGTAAGTGTAACCTTTCGATTCGCGAAGATTCATATTTATTCTGCTAGAAAATTGTCCACCGAGCAGAGAATTTAAAACTGTAATTGCATAATAATCCGGATTGCTTCTTGCAACTCCCATATGCCCAACTCTAATTTCCGATTGTGCAGCTTGTGGTTTATCGATTAAGTAAATTTTATTTTCAACAATAGTTGGAGAAGTTGAAAAAGTTGGCTCTGCTATTTCTTGTTTTTTCCAGCTACCAAAATATATGTTCAGTAATTTTTTTGCTTCACTTAAAGTAATATCTCCAACTACAATTACAGTTGCATTATTCGGAGAATAAAATGAATTATAAAATTTTACTAAATCTGCAACTTCAATTTGTTTAACACTTTCTTCAGTTCCGGTTGTAGGTTTTCCATATGGATGAGAATCTCCGAATAATACTTTTGAATAAACAAGCGATGCAATTTGTCCCGGTTGATCATTTCTTTGAAGTAAACTTGTTAAGTGACTTTTTTTAATTCTATCCCATTCTGTAGATGGAAAAGTTGGATTTAAAATTACATCAGCAAATATTTCAAATGAATTTTCAAGTTCATCTTTTAAAGTTAACAAAGATGCAAACGATGCATCTTGTGAAGATGAAATATTTAAATTCGAACCTAAATACTCTACATCATCTGAGATTTGTAATGCTGATCTTTTTTTAGTTCCTTCATCAAGCATTTGTGCCGTTAAAACTGCAACTCCTGCTTTTGTTGAAGGATCATTTGATGATCCAGATTGAAATACTAATTGAACTTGAACAACTGGCATTTCGTGATGTTCAACTAACATTATTTTTAGGCCGTTATTTAATTCGCCTCTCTGCGGAATTGGAATTGATAATTTTGGTGTTGGTTGTGGTGAAGGTTTTTTAGTTCGATCTAATTCTTGTGAATAAATTAAATTGAAACTTAAAAATAAAATTATTAAAATGTTTTTCATTATTACTCCGGTAATTTTAGTTATTATTGAGCTGCAAGTTCTTTTTTACCAATTGGCACTACGCTAAATATAACTCTGTTAGCACCTAAATATTTCTTTGCCACTTCTTGAACATCGCTAGTTGTAACTTTTTCTAATCTCGCTAAATCATCTTTATAAGCGCCGGGATTACTCCAAAATGTATTATACTCATTCAATTGATCTGCTTTCGACAAAACTGATTGTAAGCCATAAATAAATCCGGACTTCAAACTATTTTTTGATCTGTTTAATTCACGTTCAGTTGGTTTTTCACTTTGAAGTTTTGAAATTTCGTCGTTTACAACTTTTTCAATTTCAGTTAAAGTAACTCCCGGTTTAGCAGTAATGTTCATCATGAAAATTCCTGAAATTTCACGACCATATTCAAATCCACTTACACTTTGTGCAATTTGTTTGTCGTAAACAAGTGTCTTATATAATCTAGAATTTTTTCCACCTGCTAAAATATTTGAAAGTATTGTCAATGCAGGATCATCTTTCCCTAAAAGTGGTGTTGTATGCCATGCAAGTGCAAGCATCGGTAAATTTACTCTATCTTCCATCATATCTCTTTTTGGAGAATTCAAAGTTGCTTGATTAATTACAACATCACTAACTGGAACTCCTTTTTTTATTGTACTAAAATATTTTGAAATCCATTCTTTAGTCTGTTTTAAATTAAAGTCACCTGAAATTACCATCGATGCATTATTTGGAGCATAATAAAGTTTAAAAAATTCTTTTATATCATCCATTGAAGCAGAACTCAAATCGGCCATAGAACCAATTACTGGCCAATTGTATGTGTGTTCTTTTTCATACAATAAATCAGAAACTTTTTCCATCACCCTTCCATACGGTTGATTATCTACACGTTGACGTCTTTCATTTTTTACTACATCTCTTTGATTATCCAATTTTGCTTGAGTCATCGATGGAAGTAAAAATCCCATTCGATCAGCTTCAAGCCAGAGAGCCATTTCAAGAAACTGGCTTGGCATAACTTCATAATAATTTGTGCGATCATTATTTGTTGAACCATTAATATCACCACCAGCATCTTCAACTAATCTGAAATGTTCATCATCACCAACATTTTGTGAACCTTGAAATAACATATGTTCAAATAAATGTGCAAAACCAGTTCGTCCAACTTTTTCTCTTGCAGAACCGACGTGATACCAAATATTAACTGCCACAAGTGGAACAGAATTATCTTGATGCAAAATTACCTGCAACCCATTTGGCAAAGTGTACTTTTCATATTTTAAATTCAAATCATCCGATTTTGAAATCGAAAATATTACAACAAAAAATAAAATTAATTTATTCATTTTTTTACTCCGTTTATTTTAAAATAGATTTTAACAATTTAATGTAACAATTTCTTTTTGAATTGGCAATCCTGGAATTATCACTTCCCTATTTTCAGAAATGAAAATATTTAATTCAGAACGAACACCAAATTCTCCCGTTAAATAAATTCCGGGCTCAATTGTAAAAGCTGTATTAGAAATTAATTCTCTTTTATCAAGTGTTTCAAAATTATCAATATTTGTTCCATTACCATGAACTGATTCACCCAAACTATGTCCCGTACGATGAACAAAATATTCTCCAAATCCTTTTGAGTTAATATAATTTCTAGAAATATCATCAGCTTCAGCGCCGGTAACTTTTCTTTTTGGAATTTCTTTCTGTAAATATGCTACAGCTGCATCTCGAGCGCCAAGTACTGCATCAAAAACTTTTTGATATTTTTCAGGAATATTTTTTCCAGCATAACCCATCCAAGTGATATCTGCATAAACTGAATTTGCAGTTTTCTTTTTTGCCCATAAGTCAATTAAAATTACATCTCCCTTTTTAATATCAGTTGAATTATCTTTTAATGCTTCATAATGTGGATTTGCACAATTTGCATTTACTGAACAATGTGGATCTGCTTCTGAGTAAATATCTCTTTTGCTGAATTCATTTTTTATGCATTGCTGTACATCAAATTCGGTAACTCTCTTATCTGTTTGCAAAGATTTTTCAATAAAATTAAAAGCGATATCAACTATTTCTCTTAAATGACGTCCAGATTCAATTAGATCTTTTCGTTGATCATCATTTAAAGTCGCATCAAAGTATTGTGAAATATTTGCAGAAGATTGGATGTTAATACCGAACGATCGAATTAAATCTAAAGTACCACCATCAACTTTTGAAGCATATGGAATTCCATTCATTGGTGAATATTCCATTATTATTTTTCTTGATGATAAGAGTGTAGTTTTAATAGCACTATGAAGGGATTGCCAAGTATTATAAATTTTCTTTTCTCCGGGTAGATGGTCAAGTGTAAATTCCTCAATACTATGCACAATCTTTGTCGGTTCACCTTCAGCGGGAATAAAATATAAATACCTTCGAGACTGAAATTGGTCAGTTGGAACTCCCAAAATTGAAGAGGCAACATTATTTGATTTTCTGAAATTATAAAGGAGCCATCCATCAAATTGGTATTCTTTTAATAACAGTTGAGCTTTGTCTAAAACTTGCGAAAATTTATTATTCATATTTCCTAATATAGAAAAAAAAATCCCTCAACTTAAAATAAATTGAGGGATTAATTAAATTAACTAAAAAAGCAATTTTAGTACATGTCGCCCATTCCACCGCCATGTGGCATTGGTGGCATTGCTTTCTTTTCTTCTGGTTTCTCAACAATTGTTGCTTCAGTTGTTAAAAGTAAACTTGCAACACTAGCTGCATTTTCAATTGCAATTCGTGTAACTTTTGTTGGATCAATAACTCCAGATTGAACTAGATTTTCGTATTCTTCTGTGTAAGCATTGAATCCGTAATCATCTTTTCCTTCTTTAACTTTATTTACAATAACCGAACCTTCAAGTCCAGCATTTTCAACAATCTGTCGAATTGGTTCTTCAAGTGATCTGCGAATAATATCGATTCCGATATTTTGATCTTCGTTAGAACCTTTTAATTTTGCTAAAGCTGGAATGACTCTTATATATGCAACTCCACCACCTGGTACAATTCCTTCTTCAACTGCAGCACGTGTTGCGTGTAATGCATCTTCA
>SXSI01000037.1 GCA_005792285.1 Bacteroidota bacterium | reverse complement strand
ATTCACTATTATTTCGTCAATAAAAATATAGGCATCTCCACCGGCACCAGCATGCCAAGAAGGGAGGTTGCCATAATTTTTAGCTTTTATTTTTATAAATCTGGTTTTAATTGTTTTGGAAAGATTTAATAAATAATCTTTCAATAATACATTTAAGTCATCATCTTTTATTGAATTATTTACAATCCCAACTGATGAAAATTTATTTCCATCAATCGAAGTTTCAAATTCTACTTTTGATGGCATCAAAATCCACGAACGTGTATCCTGTAAAAATCCGGCACTTAAAGTAGAAATATTTTTAACTTCCATTAAATCAATTGTAGCTTCAAAATCTTTTCCCTGGAAACCTTGCCAGCCACCTTTTCGCCAATTAATATCTCCGCGAAGTCCATCAATTATTCCATCATCACCGCCAGCTGAGTATTGTTTACTGTAGCTAGATTTAATTTGAATTTTCCAATTGTTCGGAAATTTGAAATAACTTGCAGTTGCAACATTACTTCTTTCACCATAATTGTTAATCGATATCGCTTTGATCGTAATATTTTTTTCAATTAAAATTGGTAAAATATATTTCTCAGATATTTCAGTCGGAGTTGTTCCATCGGAAGTAAAATAAATTTTAGAATTCTTTTCAGTTTGATATATTTTTACAATTGCAGAATCTTTAAATGTTTTAGAATCGGATTCAATTATTGGGACTGGAAGTAAATTAAATAAAACTTCAGTTTTTGGAAAAATAAAATTGTCCTTTATTTCAGTGAAGGTCGAATTAAGTTGGTAGTTTAAATTTATTCCTTTCTGCATATCGTCGTAATTTAAAGTATAATCATTTCGTCCATTTATTTTCGAAATGTAAATATCATTTTCACTTTCGCGAATAGAATTAATTTCTATTATATTTCCATTTTCAAGATTAATTATTGCTTTATCAAAAATTGGACTCGATAAAGTAAACTGTTGATTTCCCGGACAAACTTGATACATTCCAAGAGAACTTAAAATATACCACGCACTCATTTGTCCGCAATCTTCATTTCCAATTAATCCATCTGGCGAATTTTTATAAAACTGATTTAAAATTTGATTTACACGAAACTGAGTTTTATTCGGTTTGCCAATATAATTGTAAAGATATGCCATGTGATGACTTGGCTCGTTTCCGTGCGCATATTGGCCGATTAACCCTGTTATATCAGCCTGTTCGCGACCAGTTGTTTGTGTTGAAGTGGTAAAAAGTTCGTCAAGTTTCTTTTCAAAATTTTCTTTTCCACCTTGTAAAGAAATTAATCCCGAAATATCATGCGGAACAAAAAAACTGTATTGCCAACTATTTGCCTCAGTGAAATTATTATTTACTTCCTTTGGATCAAAAGGAGAAATCCATCCACCATTTATTCTTGGTCGCATAAATCCAGTTTTGCTGTCAAAAATATTTTTATATGAAAGAGATCGATTTATATATTCATTAAAAATAGTTCTATTGTTTAGCAGTTTTGCAAATTCAGCAATACACCAATCGTCGTAAGAATATTCAAGCGTTTTGGAAATTGATTCATGTTCATCTTCGATACTTAAAAATCCATTACTAATATATTGTGGCAATCCGAAATGATTCCATGTTGCACTTTTCTTCATTGCCTCGAAAGCTTTTTGTGTATCAAAATTTCTAATTCCTTTTACATATGCATCAGTTATAACCGAGACACTGTGATAACCAATCATACAATCGGTTTCGTTACTGCATAATTCCCAAACTGGCAATCTTCCACCTTGATCGTAATGTGCGAGAAAAGTATTTATAAAATCCAAAGTTCGTTTTCTGTCGATGATTGTGTACAACGGATGAGCTGCTCTGAAAGTATCCCATAAAGAAAAAACAGTGTAATAAGTAAATCCATCCGCTTTGTGAATTCTATTATCCATTCCACGATATGAACTGTCAACATCCATATTTACATTTGGCTGAATCATTGTATGATAAAGAGCTGTATAAAAAATTGTGAGTTTGTCTTTGTCGTTCGAAGTTATTTGAATTTTTCCAAGTTCATTATTCCAAATATTAGTTGCTTCAGATTTTACTTTATCAAAATCCCAATGGGGAAGCTCAGCGTTTAAATTTTTTTTGGCTCCTTCGATACTTACTGTTGAAATTCCAACTTTAATTAAAATTGATTTATCAGAAGAATTAAATTTAAATGAATGTCGTTTTAAAATCAATGGATTATTATTTTCAAAATCAAAATTTTCTGTAAATGGTTTAGAAAATTCAGCAACAAAATAAATATGTTGATCTTTTGCCCAAGCATCACTTCTTCTCATCCCTTCAATTTTAGTTTTACTAATAATATTTAATTTGGTTTCAATTGTTTTATCTCTGTGAGAAAGATCTAAAATAATCCAATTATCTTTTTTGTTTGGAAATGTGTATTTATGAAAACCAACTCGTGTAGTTGTTGTCAATTCAACATTAATTCCATCATTTAGAGTAACAGAATAAAATCCGGCTGACGCTTTTTCATTTTTATGCGAAAAACCGATTGAATATTGTTTTCCATTTAGAATTGGCTTTGAGGTAGTTGGAACAAACAAAATATCACCGTAATCGCTTACGCCGGTTCCACTTAAGTGAGTGTGAGAAAATCCGTACAAAAGCGAATCGCTGAAATGATAACCACTAGAACCGTCCCAACTTCCATCAATGCGCGTATCGGGACTCAGTTGCACCATTCCAAATGGGAGAGTTGCTCCCGGATAAGTATGCCCGTGACCGCCAGTTCCAATAAATGGATTAACGAATTGCGAAAAATTCGTTTGTGAATAAATTAAATTTGGCAATGGAATAATAAAAAGCAAAAGGAAAATATTTTTTCTCATAATATTTTTAATATGTATCAACTAAAGATTTAATTTTTATTTTAGATTTATCTATTTCTTTTTTTGAAGTAATTATTTTTCTTTCTCCGGGTAGTAAATCGAAAAAGTTATCAGACAATTCTATTTCATTATCTATTTCGGATAAGTAAATATTTTTTGCTAAAACATTTGAAGTAATTTCAAAAGTTGTTTTGTTTCGTTGGTTTATATTTATTTTTGGTTTAATCAATGTAAGATATTTAGTTGTATCAAAATAATAAAGATATCTTTCAAAATTATTTTTGATTCCCAAATTACAAACAAGTACAATATTATTTTTATTGAATGAGTTTAATGTACTTTCTGGTAATAAAAAATATATTTTTGATGAATTAGCTTCAACTTTAATTTCTGATTCGTTTTTCCAAAGCACATTTCCTTCAAAATCTATAATCTTCAATTGCAGATCGGTTTTAAAATTGTCGATTAAATCAGAAATAATAGAAATTTCATAATTACTTTTGTTTTTTATAACAGAGGTGATAACATTTTTATATGAACGCTTGGCTTCATAATATAAAGCTTTATTATTTTTATAATAATCAACTGCACTCCAAGAAGTTACTGGCCAACAATCGTTAAATTGCCAAAATAAAGTTCCCATGCAATATGGTTTTACTCTTCGGTGGGAATGTATTGCAGTTTTAATTCCATCTGCTTGAAGAAGCTGAGATACATAAGAATAATTTTCTAAATTAGTTGGAACATTAAATTCACGCACCATATATTTATTTATAAACTCATCTCCCGTTGGATGTTTTTGGTGAGCTTTAAGCGAAGGAGAATTTAATTTTAATTCATCATCAGGAATATATTTTTTTAACGAAATAAAATTTGGCATTCCCTGAAAACCATATTCGCTCATAAATCTTCCAATTTTGTAATTATATTTATCAAAGGGTTCTTCGCCCCACCAAACACCCCAATAATGCATATCGCCTTGTGTTAAACTTTCTTTTTTCCCCCAACCAATTAGTGGCGAAGAAGGCCAATAGTCTCTGTCTGAATCTAGCGAATCGACAATTTCAGGAATTTGATTTTCAAAAATATATTTATAATTATTCCAAATTATTGTGGAATCTTTCACAGAATATTTAAATTGTTTTTGCCAACCCCAATTATGCCAACCCTCATTTATCTCATTATTTCCACACCAAATTGCAAGAGAAGTATAATTTCTCAATCGCTTAACATTGTCAGCAACTTCTGCTCGCACAGTTTTTAAGAAGAGAGAATCACCCGGATACATTGAAATTGAAAACATAAAATCTTGCCAAACTAAAATTCCATATTTATCACAAAGTTCGTAAAAAATATTAGGCTCATAAATTCCTGCACCGGAAACTCGAAGCATATTCATATTTGCATCTCTTGCTTTATGAATTAAAGAAACATATTTCGATTCAGAAATTCTAGGAATAAAATTATCAGCAGGAATCCAATTTGCCCCCTTCATAAAAACCGGAACACCATTTAGTTTGAAATAAAAACTTTGTCCAACCGAGTCATTCTCTCGAATTAATTTAATTGTACGGAGTCCTTTTTTAATTTCTACATTTTCTAATAATTCTCCACTATATGAAATGGTTGAAATAAATTTGTACAAATTTTGTTTTCCCAATCCATTCGTCCACCAAAATTCAGGATTTTTGATTTCGATATCGAGTGAAATATTATTCAAACCTTTTACAAGATTAAAAGTTTGAGTATTAAATGATTTAGATATTCCAAAAAACTTTAAAACCCAATTAATAAATTTATTAAAAAAATTAAGATTTTCGAGTTCACTATTTACAGAAACATTATAATCTCCGGCGATTTGGCAATTAATTTCATAATTAATTTTAAGTTTGGCTAAATTCTTTGTTAACTCAGACTGAATAATATTTATATCTGCTAAAGTTGCATTATTAAAATAATGAAGTCGAATATTTTTCCAAATACCACTCGTTACTAATCGAGGTCCCCAATCCCAACCATATTGATATTGTGCTTTTCTTGTAAAAACTTTCTCATCGCCTGGAAGCTTATAACTTAGTTTATTTAGTTCTTCTTTCCCTTTTATTACAGATGACTTAAATAGAATATGCAGTTTATTATTATTTTCCTTTAAAATATTTTTTACATCGAGTTTATATTCACGAAACATATTATCAGATTGTAAAATGAGAGAATCATTTAATGTTACAAAGGCGTAAGTATCCAATCCCTCGAAAATCAATTCAATTTGTTGATTTGAAAGAATTGTTTTTGAGAAATCAAAATAGGTTACGTATTCCCAATCCTCATTTTCAACCCATTTAACTTTAGTTTCATTTGTTCCAAAAAATGGATTGGGAATAATATTATTATCCAATAAATCTGTATGAACAGTTCCGGGAACTTTTGCATCCAGCCAAACATTGCTTTTTGTATTTTTAAATTTCCAATTAGAATGAAGAGAAATGTTACCATTTGCAAATAATTGGCTTTCAAAAATAAGAATAAAAAGCAGTATAAATTTCACGATAAATACTTTCTCATTTTTGATATTTCTACAGCATTTGCAATTATATCTTTCCCTGATATTGCAGAAGAATGAATTTCTTTTGGATTACAGTAATTTAATATTTCTATAATATTTGACGAGCGAACACCACCGCCAGGAATTATTATTATTTTATTTTCCGAACGAATTATCAATTCATTTATTTCTTTCAATCCATTAGTTGCAGAATTTTTACCACCAGATGTTAATAATCTTTGAAAGCCACAATCAATAATTTTTTTTAGCGATATTATTCGGTCTTTACATTCATCGAATGCACGGTGAAATGTTGTTGACATTGGCAAGGAAAGATTAACAAGTTCGTCGCACCGTTGAACATCGATTTCATTTTTCGAATTCAATAATCCAAAAACACAACCATTAATATTTAACTCTTTACATATTAAAATTTGTGCTTTCATTAATTCGAATTCAACATTTGAATAAATAAAATTTCCTGCTCGCGGTCGAATAATAACATGAATTGGAATTTTTAATTTATTTTTAACTCTCTTTATTAAATCAATCCCAGGAGTAATTCCACCTTCGAAATAATTTTCGCATAACTCAATTCTCTCTGCACCAGAATCCTCAGCAATTAACGCAGATTGATAATTAAAAACAGCAATTTCAAGTTTAATAGAATTCATCGTAAATAAATTAATTTCAACAGGATATTGAACTATATATTAAATTCCAACAAGTAGGAATTTAATAATTTGAAGAAAAATGAATTATTATTTATTCTTTGATTTCAATAACATTAGGCTCACCACGATGATGATTATTTTGCTTTTCTTTAAATTTAACTAGCTGTCGCACCATTTTTTTAATAGCAAAATCGAGTGATTTAAGATAATCTTCAGACTTCTCAGTTATTGTTAAAAAGTGACCATGCAAATATAAAACTAGCTCAACACACTTTAAACTGTTTCTAATTCTTTCAAAACTTAAAATAACTTCAACCGAAACAATACCATCGTAAAAGTGATTTAAATTATTTACCGCATCTACTATTGCATCATGAATTGTTGGATGGATTTTGAAGTGCCTCGCAGTGATATTTATTTTCATTTTATCTCCTTTAATTCTGCGTTATTAAAACTTTATAAGGAAATATAAATAATTATTAAGAAAGAGAAGCTAAAAATTTAATGAATTTCAACACCCTTTTTAGTGAATAAACTAGATGCTTTTCCAACACTTATTGTTGTTATACAGCCAATTAATGTGTGCCATGTGAAATCTATTTTTGTAAAATAAATCACTAAAACCATCATCAATAATCCGGAAATAAATCCAACAAACGCATCACGTTGATTAGTTTTTGGAAAGAATAATCCAAGAAAAAAAGTTCCGAGCAATCCGCCATAAGTAAAAGATGCAATTTTTAATCCAATTTCTACAACTGGGTTTTTATTATTTGTAAATAACATTGCTCCGCCAATTAATACTAAACCCCAAAAAAGTGTAAATAATTTAGAATAAAATATTTCCTTTTTTTCGTTTATCGATTTACCATAATTAGTTTGTTTGAATAAATCTAAAAATGAAGAAGAGGCAAGTGAACTAATCGAAGAAGAAAGTGTTCCCATTGCAGATGCAAGTACTCCGGCGACAACTAATCCGGAAACACCAACAGGTAAACTTTCAATTATAAATTTCGGAAATATTTCATCGGAGGATGTCAAACCAAGTTCTGTAAATGGTTTTGCTTCATAAAAAGCGTAAAGACATAATCCTAAAATTAAAAAAAATGCAAACTGTAAAACAATAAAACTTGCATCGAGCATTAAAGCTTTTTGACTTTCTTTTTTACTTTTACATGCGAGTAATCTTTGAACAAGTAATTGATCTGTTCCGTGAGAAGCCATAGTTAAAAATGTTCCGCCAATAAATCCACCAATTAATGTGTATGGACTTGTTATAAATTCATAAAATGAATTTGGTGAACTTAAATTAAATATTTCAAATTTATTTATTCCATCTTTTGTGGCGTAATAAATAACATCACTCCATCCATTTGGAAGTTGGTTAATAATAATTATCATTGAAGCAGCTGCACCAATCAAATAAATAAATAATTGTACAACATCCATCGAGACAACAGCTTTTAATCCACCAAAATAAGTATAGATAAGTGTGAAGATCCCGATAATGAAAATGCTTGTCGCGTAATCAAATCCGGTAATAAGATGAACGGGAATTGCGGTTGCAAATAATCTTACACCACTTGCAAGAACTCTAGTAACAATAAAAACGGTTGAAGTAAATTTTCGAAGTGAAGTTCCAAATCTTTTTCCTAAAAAGTCGTATGCAGTTTCGATTTCACCTTTGTAATAAGCGGGGATCATAAAAAAACTAACAAGTAATCTGCCAATAAAATAACCAATCGCAAGTTGCAGAAAATGCATATTTCCCTTGTATGCCAATCCTGGGACGCTGATAAAAGTTAAGGTGCTTGTTTCACTTGCAACTATTGAAAATCCAACTAACCACCAATGCAATTCTTTTCCGCCAAGAAAATAATCGCGCGAAGTTTTCATTTTTCTTCCATACCACGAACCCGCTAAAGTTACACCAACTAAATAAATTACTATTATTGCAATATCGATATTTGAAAATCCCATTTTATAATCCTTTTATATTAAAACATTGATAATGTATTTTTCATTTGTTCGAATGGATTTGTCCCCGGTTTAACAATTACTGTATAAAATTTTTCTGCTCCATTTTTATTAAATCCAATAGAAATATCAAAATGTGAACCTTTTAAAATATTTAGTATTGTGGGATTTTCTTCAGTTGAAAGATCGATAATGGTATCTGTTTCCCACGGATTAATTTGGTTTAACAAAGTTGAGTTTAAAAAACCAAATAAATTTTTATGTTCCGGTAAAATTGTTAGCACGTTGCACGGTTCCAATTGTTGAGCAATATCTGCAAATGTATCGAAAGTTATTATCGTTGAATGGTGAGAAGAAAATTTTTTCTGAAGCCACTGAAGAAGTGGAATAGACAGTTTTTTTTGTTCAGATGAAGTTGGTGTAATTATTATTGCTTTTTTAGATTGATTAAAAAAATTTGTCAATAACTTTTGGTTATTCTTCTTTCTTGGAAAAGTAAGTTGTACGTATTTAATTCCAATTGAATAAAAGAATTTTTTCATTTTAAGAATTTAAGAGAATTTTAAAATCATTTTCATTTAAAATTTGTATTCCTAAAATTATTGCTTTTTCTAATTTGGATCCGGCATCTACTCCAACAATCACAAAATCTGTTTTTGAACTAACAGAAGAGGTAACCTTTCCACCATTTGATTGAATGAATTTAGTCGCTTCTTCTCGTGTCATTGTTTCTAGTGTTCCCGTTAAAATAAATGTTTTACCGGAAAACTTCAAATTTGAATTTTTAACAACTTGCTGAGAAAATTGCAATCTGTATTTTTCTAATTTAGAAATTAAATTGACTGTAAATGGATCTCTGCAATAATCAAAAACACTTTTTGCAATTCTCGGACCAATTCCATTAACAGCTAAAAGTTCAACTTCTGTAGCCTTTGAAATATTCTTCATATTTGAAAAACGATCAGCAAGTAATTTTGCAACACCAGAGCCAACAAAACGTATTCCTAAACCAAACAATACTTTAACGAATGGTTGCTTTTTACACAATTCAATATTTTCTAAAAGATTATTTGCACTTTTTTCACCCATTCTTTCAAGTGAAGAAATTGATTCTTTTTCCAATGTAAAAATATCTGCAATATTTGAAATCAGTTTATTGGTAACTAACAAATCAACTACAACTTCTCCTAAACCTTCTATATTCATCCCACCTCGATGTGCGAAGTGTTCAATCCTTCCACGAATTTGTGCCGGGCAATTATAATTTGTACAATAAAAAGCAACTTCATCATCACTCTTTAAAAGTTTTGAATTACACGAAGGACAGTTTTTTTTAAGATTAAATTTTTTTGAGTCAAGCTTTCTTTTTTCTAAATCAATTGAAACAACTTTTGGAATTACATCTCCACCTTTTTCGATTATGACTGTATCACCAATTCTGATATCTTTTTCAGTTATAAAATCCATATTGTGCAAAGTTGCACGACTGATTGTTGAACCTGCTAAAAAAACCGGTTCGAGTTCAGCGACAGGAGTAATTGTTCCTAATCGACCAACTTGTAAAGTTATATTATTTAGTTTTGTAAAATTTTTTTCAGCGGGAAACTTAAATGCAATTGCCCATCTTGGACTTTTTGCAACTGAACCGAGAATTTTTTGTTGTGCGAAGGAATTAATTTTAATTACTACACCATCGACCTCAAATCCCAACTCACTTTTTTTATCAGTCCATTCATTACAATATTTAATTACATCATAAATAGTTTTACAAAGTCTGTAATTTTTATTTACTACAAAACCCAAATCCGAAAGAGTTTTTAAAGATTCAGAATGATTGATTAAAGAATTATCCTCGGTTGTCAGAGAGTATAAAAATATTTTTAATGGTCTACTTGCAACTAATTTATGATCGAGTAATTTTAAAGTGCCAGCAGTTGAGTTTCGTGGATTTGCAAATAATTTCTCACCAATTATTTTTCTTTCATTATTCATTTCTGCAAAATCTTCTTTTCCCATATAAACTTCACCACGAACCTCGAAATTAAAAATATTGCTTTTATTGTTTCTTACTTTTAAAGGTATCGACTTTATTGTTTTTGTATTTGCTGTAACATCATCACCAAATTCACCATCACCTCGCGTTGCCGCATTTTGTAATATTCCATTTTTAAATTTTATACTTAACGAAACACCATCAATTTTAAGTTCGCAGACATATTGATAATTTTCATTTTTTAATAATTTTTTTATTCTATTATCAAATTCAATAAGTTCATCAACTGAATAGGCGTTAGCTAAACTCAGCATTGGAACAGAATGTTTTATTGTAGGAAAATTTTTTGTTGGCTCACCTCCAACTCTTTGCGATGGCGAATCTGGAGTAATTAGTTTTGGATAAAATGTTTCAAGTTCAATCAACTCCTTCATCAAGTTGTCGTATTCAAAATCTGTAATTTTTGGATCTGCCAGATTATAATAATTGTAATCGTGATCATGAATTTGATTTACCAAATTAGCATGTCTTTCTTTTATCTCTTTTGTTAACGAATGAGATTTTATTAAATCACTTTTCATTTATTATTTGAAACTAATTAAGGACTAAAGAAATCTTTATCAATTTTTACATTTCTTAAAGTATTTCCCCTTTTTCCTAAAAATCCAAGATCTTTATCGTTTAGTTTGAACTTGACATAAATTCCAACTCCGGCTGAAACAATAAAATATTCTTTCGCTCTGAAAACCTTTGTAATATTTTTTGGTAATAAATAATTTTTTGGTAATAATTCATCTGTACTTATTGAAAACCAAACCGAGTCAATTGTTGTAACTGTAAGAATTAAAGAATCGTTTTCAGTTTTGGTTACAGTTACTATTGACACTTCTTCTGTAGTTTTTGTTTTTGGAATTTCTTTTTCAGCAATTACTTCTTGAAATGGTTCTTCTTTTATTGTGGTGGCTTCATCATTAGAATATTGAAATATATAAATTGCAACAACAACTATTAAAAATATAATTGTTGAAATTGCCAAAACCCTTCTGATTTTTTGCTGGCTTGCCATTCCTTCTGTATTTCTCTCAGATATATTTTCTATTGTAGACTTTTCATCTGAAATTGGAATATTAGAGCTTGAGAAGGAAACATTTTTTAATGCTTCACTTTTTCCTTCAACTTTTCCAATTATTATATCAAATTTTTTCATTGCCTCAGTTGGTGAATAATCGATAAACTCAGCGTATTGACGAAGTATTGCACGAGCAAATGGAATTGGTAAGAAATCAAAAATTCCTTGTTCTATTGACTCAAGATATTTGATGCTGATTTTAGTACGAGCTGCGATTTCGTATAATGGAATATTTTTTGAAACGCGTAATGCTCGAAGTTCTTCTGAAAAACTATTCATAATGTTTGTTGATAATAAGATAAATTATCTTAAAATCTGTTCTAAAAAAATGATTTAGATCGCTAATATTGTATTTGATTTAACTTGTTGAAATGGCTATTTTTCTATCTTCATACATGATAAATCAATCTATTTCTGAAATAAAAAGTCAAATTTCTAATTTTTCTAAACTTGCAAATAGAAATGATAATGAAATTAGTTTACTCGCTATCTCAAAAACATTCAGTAGTGAGTTGGTTGAGGAAGCATTTAATTCCGGAATTCCTGATTTTGGTGAAAATTATGTTCAGGAATTACTTGATAAAAAAACTAAACTTCAACATTTAAAAATTAACTGGCATTTTGTTGGACATTTGCAATCTAATAAAGTAAAATTTATAGCACCATTTGTTGAGATGGTTCATTCTGTTGATAGCAAAAAAATAGCTGAAGAAATAGATTTTCGTGCTAAAAAAGAAAATAGAAAAATAAAAATTTTAATCGAAGTTAATACTTCAGATGAAAAGTCAAAATTTGGAGTTAAACCAAATTGTGCAATAAATTTTATTTCAGAAATAAGTCATCTAAAAAATATTCAAATAAATGGACTTATGACAATTGGCCCATTTACAGATAATCCTGAAAATTCAAGACCAGCTTTCAAAAAACTTCGAGCTTTGATGGATGAAGCAAATAATTTGAAATTAACAACTGAACCTTTAATTCATTTATCAATGGGAATGTCGCATGATTTTAAAATTGCGATTGAAGAAGGTGCAACTATTTTACGAATTGGTACTGCAATTTTTGGCAAACGGACAAAAAAGGATGTATAATTAAGTTATTAAAGGAGTTTATTATGGCACTGACACCACTTGAAATAAAAAAACAGGAATTTAAAAAATCGTTTCGCGGTTATGATGTATCGGAGGTAAATGCATTTTTGGAAAAAGTATCGCGAGATTATTCTGATCTAATTCAGGAATTGAAAAATTCACAACAAAAAAATATTGAGATTGATATCCAACTGAGAGAATATCAAAAATTAGAAAAAACTTTACAGCAAACCTTAATTCAAGCACAAGAAACAAGCACAAAAACACTTGAAAATTCTAAAAAAGAAGGTGAGTTAATTATTCAAGAAGCCGAGTTAAAATCTGGTAAAATTTTAGAAGATGCACGTACTGAAATTTTGCGAAGACAAGAAGAAGTTGTAATCCTAAGGGCTAAAAAAGAATCAATTACAAGTAGATTAAAAGTTCTTTTAAGTTCAGAATTAGAATTAATAAATGCGCTCGAATTAGATGATAAACAAAATTCAGATACATCGCTCGGAACTGGCAAACAATATTTTAATATTAATGAGGTCTTGAAAAAATTATCATGACATCTGACCTTCTCAAAAAAATTGATGACGCTATAAATTTTATAAAAACAAAAACCTCAATTGTTCCCGAAGTCGGAATAATTTTAGGAACTGGTCTTGGAAGTTTAGCGAATGAAATAACTTCAAATGTAGTTTTGAATTACAAAGATATTCCACATTTCCCACTTTCAACTGTTGAATCGCATCAAGGAAAATTACATTTCGGAAAACTTTCTGAAAAAAATGTAATTGTGATGCAAGGAAGATTTCATTTTTACGAAGGTTATAGTATGCAACAAATTACTTTTCCTGTTCGTGTAATGAAAAAAATGGGAGTTAAAACTTTAATAATTTCTAACGCAGCTGGTGGCGTGAACCCTTCATATAAAAAAGGGGATATTATGATTATTAAAGATCATATAAATCTTTTGGGAGATAATCCGCTTATTGGCCAAAATGAAGATGAACTTGGTCCACGATTTCCTGATATGTCCGAGCCATATTCGCAGAACTTAATTAAATTGTCAGAAGAAATAGCTTCGCAAAAAAAAATAAAAACACAAACCGGAGTTTTTACTGCAATGTCCGGACCAACTTTGGAAACGCGAGCGGAATATAAATTTTTACAAAAAATAGGAACTGATGCAGTTGGAATGTCAACAATTCCGGAAGTAATTGTGGCAGTGCATATGTCGTTGCAAGTATTAGGGTTTTCAATTATTACTGATGAATGCGATCCAGAAAAATTACAAGTTTTAAATTTGGAAGATGTAATTAATGTTGCTACAAAAACCGAACCGTCATTGCGTGAAATAATAAAAGGTGTTATTTCACAACTTTAAGTTTACTACTTTTACAGAATTATGTTTGCGCAACTGACTGATAAAATCGATTATAATAAACTCGAACTACAAATACTCGAGTTTTGGGAAAAAGAAAATATTTTCAATCAAAGTGTAGATTTAAGAAAAGGAAAAAAAATATTTTCTTTTTTTGAAGGTCCACCGACAGCAAATGGTCGTCCTGGACTTCATCATATAATGTCTCGCACATTAAAAGATGCGTTCTGCCGTTATAAAACAATGAAAGGATTTTACGTTCCTCGAAAAGCTGGATGGGATACACATGGACTTCCTGT
>SXSI01000036.1 GCA_005792285.1 Bacteroidota bacterium | reverse complement strand
TTACCAATTGCAGAATTATTTTGAAGCTCCAATAATTCCTGTGCAATAAAACCAGCTGCTTTAATTCCAACTTTTGCTTTGTCTCTTGTATTCCACTCAAATGTTACTGGATTTAATTTTTTTACAAAATCAATTCCTTCAGTAATCTTTGTAATATTTTGTTTATCTCTTTTATCTGATAATGAAGTAATCGATGTTACTTGACAGCGAAGTGAAGAAATTGCGGCATCGCCGAGTGTAATTTGATTTACTGCAGTTGCTGTTGATGGTTCTGCATCATGTCCTAAAAGTGTTATATTTACTCCTGTCGTAACAGTTGATCCAGAACTATAACCAATTGCTGTGTTAGCATATCCTGTAGTATTGTTATAAAGTGCCATATAACCAATTGCTGTGCTAGAAGTTCCAGTGGTATTAAATCTAAGTGCTTCACCTCCGTAGGCAATATTAAAACCTCCAGTGGTATTAGATCTAAGTGCAAAAACCCCGTTGGCAATATTATCACTTCCGGTGGTGTTAGAGTTTAGAGAATAATCTCCATTAGCAATATTATTATTACCTGATGTATTAGATTGAAGCGCTCGAAAACCAAATGCATTATTACTACTCCCAATAGTGTTAGATTCAAGTGCTTGATATCCAAAAGCAGAATTATTATCACCATTAGTAATAGATCTTAATGTGCCATATTCACCAACACCTGTATTATAATTTGCATAAGACAGCGTACCAGTACCCTGATGACCGAGTAATAATCCACCAGCAAAATTACTTCCTCCAACTTTTGCATCACTTAATCCATCTAATCCTGTTACTGCAACAGATGAAGAAGTTAAACTAATCCAAGCACTTCCAGTATAATAATAAAATCCTGCCGTGCCATCTGTTTGGTAAATTAATAATCCAGTTGCTGGAGAAGTGATTGCATCTTTTTGAGTTGCTGTCATTCTTGGCACAAGAAATCCTTTTGTTGTACTGGTTACATCAAGTAGCGATGTAGAAGCTGGAGTAGTTGTTCCAATTCCAACTTGAGAATAAATAAAATTAATTGAAACCAAAAAAACTAGTATTAGTTTTTTCATAAATCCTCCTATGAATAGAATAACTTAAGTTATAAGTGAATCCGTAATTAGAATCAACTTAAACTATATTTATTTATTTGTCAATGATAATTATTCGTAACGAAGTGCTTCGATAGGGTCTAAATTTGCAGCTTTCCAAGCGGGATAAAGCCCAAAAACAATTCCAATAAATGAACAAAATAAAATTGCAATTACATTCATTCCGAAGGGGGTTACACTAAAAAAGGGTGTTTGTAAAATTGCAACTGACATATTCCATGGATATAAAATTGGTGAATTCATTAAAAGTGAAACTACATTCCCCAATAATGAACCAGCTATAATTCCAACTAATCCACCAAGCTGACTAAATATAACTGACTCAGTTAAAAATTGTGAAAGAATATTATTTTTTGTTGCACCAGTTGCTTTTCTAATTCCAATTTCTTTTGTTCGCTCAGTTACAGAAACTAACATAATATTCATAATTCCAATTCCGGCAGCAAGAAGTGCAATACAAGCAATACCAAGTGTTCCAATTTTAATCATGAAAGTTAGTTCATTAAATTGTTTTACAATTGAATCGTTCGAAACAATTTCGAAATCATCATCCGCGCCAGGTTCAACTTGTCGAATTGCACGGAATGCCATTCGTGCAATTTCAATAACTTCATCATAAACTTCTCGTGAACTTGCTTGAACCATAACTCCAATCGATTTTTCTTTTCCAAATTGTTCAAGTGCAGTTGAAAGTGGAATCACAACAAAATTATCCTGATTACTTCCCAAAAATGAACCGATTTCTTTTATAGTTCCGATTACTGTGTAAGGAACTCCATCAATTTTAATTTCTTGTCCAACTGGACTTGCATAAGGCATAATTGTTTTAATTACATTCTGTCCGACAATTGCAACATTTTTAGAATACCTCAAATCAGTTTCATCAAATCCCCTTCCTTCGTCAACATTCCAATTATTTGCAGAGAAACCTTCCGGTAAAACTCCGGCAACTTGCACATTTGGATTTGTTTTATTTTTCTGGAAAGAAATAATTTTCATATTCACTCTTTTATCTAAAGAGACAGTAGCTTTGCCAGATAATTTATCTTGTAGGGCAATTCCTTGTTCGAGTGTAATATCTTTTCTTTTTCTGAACTGCATGTTGCGTGGTCCAAAAGAAATAGCAGGATATTTTTGAATTACAAAAGTGTGAGATGCAATTGAATTATTTATTCCGGATTCGATTGAGTTTTGCAAAACTCCCATTGCGGTCATTACTCCGATAATTGAAAAAACACCGACACCAATTCCGAGTAAAGTTAAAATCGATCTAAGTTTGTTCGACTTAATCGAATTCATTGCCATTGAAAAACTTTCTTGAAGTTGCATATTATTCGTACCTCAAAGCTTCAACAGGATCTAATTTTGATGCGCGAATTGCAGGTAAAAGTCCTGATACAACTCCCACAATCAATGAAATTAAAATTGCTACAACTATAATCGCAATTGGCATTGAAGTTGGAATAAATTGATTAATAAGTAAACTTAATGGATACGAAATTATTATTCCTAAAATTCCACCAAATAAACTTAAACTTGATGATTCAATTAAAAATTGAAGTAAAATAGTTTTGCGTCTTGCGCCAATTGCTTTTCTGATTCCAATTTCTTTTGTTCGTTCTTTAACTGTTACAAACATAATATTCATAATTCCGATTGCGCCAACAAAAAGTGAAAGTGCAGTAATAAATAATCCAATTCCGGCAATTACAAGACCAATTGCATTAAATGTTTGAATAAATAAATCTTGCTGATTAATTGCAAAATCATCTTCAATGCCGGGAGGAACTCTGCGAACTTTTCTTAAAATTCCACGAAGCTCTTCTTTTGTTTCATCCATATTTTTTGAATCGCCAGCTTTCACATGAATTTGAATTCCCCATTCTGAACCAAAACGTGTGAAAAAAGAATTTATCGGAACAAAAACTCTGTTATCTAAACTAAACAATCCAAGAAAACTTCCTTGTTTTTCAAGAACACCAATACAACGATAAGTGTGTGTACCAACGCGAACATTTTTTCCAACTGGCGATTCATTTGGAAAAACATTTTCTGCAACAGCAGAACCAAGTACAACTACAGGTCTTCCGCCAAATGCTTCAGCTTCAGTAAAAACTCTTCCGTATTCCACATTCATATTGTTTAATGGAAAAAATTGATCTGAAGTTCCAACAGTAAATACACCGGGAAGATCTTTCGATTTATGTTGGACAGTTTTAACAGTTCCAACAACAGGTGTAACAAGAGTAGCCGAAGTTATTTCTCTTTGCACAACAAAGAACTGCTCCATTTTTATATCTTTTCTATTTCGAAACTTCCACCAATTATCATTATCGAACCATGCGAATTTTTGAACGTATAAATTATCGGCACCAAGTTTTGTAATGTTTTCGTTGAATGCACGATCTAATCCTTCAATTGCAGTTCCCATTAAAGTAACAGAAACAATTCCGATAACAATTCCGAGAGTGGTTAAAGATGAACGCATTTTATTTGCACGAATTGCGGAGAAGGACATACCAATACCTTCTCTAATTTCAAACCAAAAAGATGAAAAATTTCTTTTCATTTATTATAAAGTAATATTTATTTTTTTACTTGTTTGATTACTACTTCATCTTTTTCAACACGACCATCTCTTAATCTTATAATTCGATGAGCATGTTCAGCAATATATTCTTCGTGAGTAACTAAAATTATTGTATGCCCTTCTTTATGAAGTTCTCCAAAAAGTTGCATTATTTCATCGCCGGTTTTTGTATCAAGATTCCCAGTTGGTTCATCTGCAAGAATTATTGATGGCTTAGTAACTAATGCACGCGCAATTGCAACTCTTTGCCGTTGTCCGCCGGAAAGTTCATTTGGTTTGTGATGAATTCTTTGTTCTAAACCGACATGTGTAAGCGCCTCTAATGCGCGTCTGTATCTTTCTTCTTTTCTAATACCAGCATAAATAAGCGGCAGTTCAACATTGTGAAGTGTATTACTTCTTGCAAGCAAATTAAAAGTTTGAAATACAAATCCGATTTCTTTATTTCTAATTCGTGCAAGATCATCATCGGTCATACTACTAACGTTCGCATCGTTAAATTGATAAAGTCCGGAAGTTGGTGTGTCGAGACATCCGAGCATATTCATTAAAGTTGATTTCCCAGAACCTGATGGTCCCATAATCGCAAGATATTCGCCACGATCAATTCTTAAAGAAACATCTTCCAATGCGTGAACGGTCTGATCTCCCATTTCATAGGATTTACTTATATGTTGAATGTTAATTACGTTTGGCATATAAATTATTTTTCTTTTTTCATTTCAAATTTTTTAGATCCGGTTTCAACTTTAACTTTCGAACCATCTTCTAATTCTTTATTAATTGCTTTGAAACTTCCAATTACAATTTCTGTTCCTTCTTTTAATCCGGAAATAATTTCAACTTTTTCATCGTCACTAATTCCGCGAGTTACTTCGGCAGTAGAAACTTTTCCATCTTTTACAACAAAAACAATTTCCTTCGGTTTAGTTTTATCTTTTGGAGAATCATTTGAATTTCCCTCTTCAGCATTTTCTTTTGCTTTTTTCTTTCTGCTTGTTACAGATTGAATTGGAGCAGTGATAACATTTAATCTTGTTTCAGTCATAATTTCAGCCGTCATCGACATTCCGGGACGAAGCGATAAATTAGAATTATTAATTCTGATTTTTACTTCAAAATTTGTGACTTCTTCTTGAGTTCCAAGTCCTTTAGTTTTTGCAGTATTTGCAATTTCATAAACAGTTCCAATAAAATTAACATTCGAGATTGCATCAATTTCAATTTTTGTAGTATCACCGATTGCAATAAGAACAATATCATTTTCTCCAACATCAACTCTTGCTTCCATTGAACTTAAATCTGCAACAGTCATTATTTCGGTTCCTTGCATAAATCCGCTACCACTAACTCGTTCACCTTTTTGCATTTTCAAAGATGAAATAACTCCGGTCATTGGTGAATAAATTGTAGTCTTAAATAAATTTTCGTTCGCATCTTTTAAAGTTGCTTGCGCTTGTTTTACACCAGATAAAGCTGACTCGTATTGTGAAATTGCAATTTGTTTTGATGTATTTGCTGAAATAAATTCCTGTTCGGACGAAAGATTTTTTTCGTACAATTCTTTTGCGCGTTTAAATTCTGATTCGGCTTTATTTAAAGTTGCTTTTTGAAGTGCGAGTGAAGATTTCGCCGATTGAAGTTGTGCAGTTACTCTATCAACTTGCGCCTGATATTGATCTGGTTTTATTCGAATTAATAATTCACCAATTTTTACAGGTTGACCTTCTTTAACAGTTAGTTGAGTAATTTCGCCACTAACTTCAGCAGTAATTTTTACTTGTAATTCAGGTTGAATTTTTCCTGAGGCAGTAACAGTTTGTGTAATTGTATTGCGTTTTACTTTTTCTGTTTGAACTGGAATTTCAACTTCTTTATTTCTTCCATAAATAACAAAAATTGTAATTGCAATTATCACTAATCCGATAATTGATAAAATAATTATTTTTCTTTTCTTTTTTTGTTTTGGTGTAATAGCCATTTTAATCCTTTAGTTTATAAAATTAATATCTTTCTTTTCCAACTGCGAGAATCAATTGTTGTTTTGCAATTAGAAAATCATAATCAGCATTTACTTTGTCACTTAATGCCCGTGTATTATTTGCATTTGCAATTAATAAATCGAGCAATGTACCTGCTCCGAGCGTATATCTTTCTTCTGCAATTCTTCTATCTTCGTTTGATGCAATAATATTTTTTAGCGAAACTTCTCTTTGCTTATGTGCAGATTCAAGATCAAGAATTGCTTTTTTAACTTCAACTTGAATTTTTCTTTTTGTTTGATGCAATTGTTCTTCTGCAGTATTCAATCTTAACTTTGCTTGTTCAACTGCAACCGAAGTTCGAAATCCGGAAAAAATTGGAAAACTAAATGAGAGTCCAAAATTTGCATTACTTTTTTTTCCCAAATTTGTAAGTGTATCTGCGCTCATACTAAATCCGGCATTTGCAGAAATTGTAGGCCAGTAAGTACTATTTGCAATAGTTATATCCGAAGAGGCATTTGTAACATTTAGAATTGCACTGCTATAATCTGTACGAGATGCAATTGAAATTTCAGAAACATTATTCGCATTGCTAAATTCTTGTAGATATTGATTTACGTTCGTCTCTTCAATTTCCTTTTCAATATTATAATTTTCAATTTCATATTCTTCTGTTACATCGAGCGATAAATAAGTTAAAAGATCAGCTACGGAATTATCATAATTATTTTTTGCTCTGATTAGTGAAAGTTCATCATTCGCAGTTGAAACTTGTTGACGATAAAATTCCGCTTTTGATAATGCACCAACTTTATTTGATTCATCAATTCTTTTTAATTGTTGCTGACTTCGTTTGAGATTATCTTCGCTGACTTGCAACAGAGATTTATTTCTTAAAAGTGTAAAAAATCTTCTATTCACTTCGAACACAACAAGTTGTTTTGTTCGAATAAAATCTAAATTACTAGCTTCGAAAGTATTTGTTGCTTTGCTTACATTTTCCCAATTATTCATTCCATCGAACAATACAACCGACGTATTAAAATTAGAAGAAAATGAATTTGATGGATTTGGAGTATTTAAAAATCCATCGATTACATCAACTTTACTTTTTTTATTTTGACTTCCGGAAGTGCTCATATTTATCGTTGGGATGAGTGCCCATTTTGCAGAAGTAACTCCAACTTCCTGCATCGCAGAAATATTCGCAGCTCGTATAATATCAAAATTTGCTTTGAGTCCCTGTTCAATTGCTTGCGGAAGTGTTAATTTTTTTGATTCAGAAAATAGATTTGCAAAATTCAATAATATTAAAAATACAAATCCAATTTTATTTTGTAACTTCATTTTTTTCCTTTATAAACTAAGTAATTCTTTAAATATGGTTGATTAAGACAGAGAGAATTCAATTTTTGAATCATCTTTTTAATTTGCCAACAAAGTTTAACCACCGAATTAAGTGGTCGATTTATGTTTTATGTTCGACAAATATACGAATGAAATGGTTAAATTTGCTATCTATTATATAAACGATACTAAAGTAGAATGAAGCTTTCTTTACTCCAATTTAACGGTTGAAATTAATTAGTGATTCTTTATTTTCAATCAAATATTTATAAGCTGAATCGTAATTATTTTCGATTCGACCATCTAAAATTGCTTCTTCAATTGCAGATTTAATTTTTCCAACTAATCTTGAAGGCTCGAGATTAAATATTTTCATTATTTCATCTCCGCGAACTGGCGATTGAAAAGCTCGCATTTTATCTTTTTCTTCAACTTCTTTTAATTTTTTACAAACAATATTATAATTTTCTAAATACTGTTTTATAAGTGAAGGATTTTTAGAAGTAATATCTGCTCGGCACAAAGTAATTAAGTCGTCAATATCTTCACCAGTATCAACAAGCAATCTGCGTAATGCTGAATCTGTAACTTCTTCATCAACAAGCGACATCGGACGAAGATGCAATCGAACTAAATTTTCAACATAATTTAATTTTGAAAGAGGTAACTTCATTCGTTTAAAAATTGATTTCATCATTCGCGCACCAAGTTCTTCGTGTCCATGAAATGTCCATCCAATTCCATCTCGAAATTGTTTAGTCTTTGGTTTTGCGATATCGTGAACTAATGCAACTAATCTTAAATAAACATTTTCAGTTTTTTTCGAAATATTATCAACTACTTTGCAAGTGTGAAGAAACACATCTTTGTGATGATAATCTTCTCGTTGTTCACTTCCAGCAAGTTCGCAAATTTCAGGAAAAACAATTTTCATTAATCCTGTATCAAACATCAATTTTAATCCAATCGAAGGTTTTGGACTTTCAAGTAATTTAATAAACTCGTGCGTAATTCTTTCTTGCGAAACAATTGACAATCTTTCTTTCATTGAAACAATTGCATCAAAAGTTTTTTGTTCAATTTTTGCATCAATTTGTGATGCAAACCGAACGGCTCTCATCATTCTTAAAGGATCGTCATCAAATGTATGATTTGGTTCGAGTGGAGTTTTAATAATTTTATTTTTTAAATCTTCCTTTCCATTAAATGGATCGCTCAACTGACACCAATTATTTTTATTTAAGGAAATTGCAAGTGTATTAATTGTAAAATCACGACGAGCCAAATCATCCATTAGAGAACCAGCTTCAACACTCGGTTTTCGGGATTCTTTTGCGTAACTCTCTTTTCGTGCGCCGACAAATTCTAATTTCGCATCATCCAATTGCAACATACTAGTTCCAAATTTTTCAAATACAACTAGATTTGTTCGATTCATTTTTTTTTCAACAAGCTTTGCAAATTCAACTCCATTACCAACAACAAGAATATCAATATCACTAACTTCTTTGTTTAGTAATTTGTCTCTTACGAATCCACCCACTGTATAAATTTCAAAATTATTTTCGTCGGCTATTTTGCCAATAGTTGTTAAAAGTTGATTTTCAATTTTAAGTTTTTTGATGCTCATAAAAATTATCCAATCTTTCTGATAATTTCACTTGCAACTTCAAGAGCACGCTTTCCATCTTCTCCAGTAACAATTACATTTGTATTTTTTGTAATTGCATCAACGAATGAATTTAATTCAAATTGAAGTGCATTTACTTCTTTTAGAATTGGTCGTTCGTAAACAATATTTTTTTCAATTGCGCCTTCACTAATTTGTCCAAGTAACATTGTTGTCGGATGTATTGCTTTGTCATCTGAAATTCTGAAAACTTCTGCCAATCCTAAAAGAAAATCAATTGAAATATATTCTTTGTTTTGAAATAAACGCATCTTTCTCATTTTAGATTGTGAAATTCTGCTCGATGTAATATTTGCAACCGCGCCATTTTTAAACTGCAACCGCGCATTCGCAATATCCGGCGACTTTGAAACAATAGAAACTCCAGTCGCGTCAATTCTGGAAACGGGGGATTTAATTAAACTTAAAATTATGTCGATATCGTGAATCATTAAATCGAGAACTACCGCAACGTCACTTCCGCGCGGATTGAATTGTGATAACCTGTGAGATTCTATAAACATTGGATTCAAATTATACGACTCCAATGCAAGTATTGCAGAATTAAATCTTTCAATATGTCCAACTTGTAAAACTAATTTATTTTTTTTGGCGATGTCAATCAACTCCTGTGCTTCTTCGGGAGTTTCTGTAATTGGCTTTTCAATAAAAGTATGCTTTCCATTTTCTAAAACTTTTTTTGAAACTTGAAAATGTGAAGATGTTTTTGTAGAAATACTTACAGCTTCAACTTCTGAAAGAAATTTTTCTAAAGTTTCAAATGGAGTAACATTATAAGTTGAGGCTATCGATTTATTTTTATTCTGATCAATATCAAAAGTTCCAACAAAATTAATTTCGGAATTTTGTGCAAGCATTTTTGCGTGCAACGAACCTAAATGTCCAACTCCAATTACACCTACTTTTAATTTATTACTCATATATTTTGTTGAATCCATTTTTCAAATTCTACAACACTATAAAAAAGATGATCCGGCTCCATTAATAAAACTTTATCTTTTCCGTAAGAATCCCAAACTACCGATGCAACACGAACACCTGTTTCTCTCGCAGCAAGAATATCAGAAACCGCATCGCCAACCATTAATACATTTGAAGGATTGAGTGAAAATTTATCTAAAATTTTTTGAATTCCATTTCCCGAAGGTTTATATTTTTCAACATCATCTCCAGTCACAACCATTTCGAAATATTTTTCAATTCCAAATTCGCGCAAAGTTATATCAGTTGATAATCTTCCCTTTCCGGTAAAGAGCGCAACAATAATTCCTTTATCTTTAATAAATTTTAATATCTCACGAATTCCCAGATAAAGTGTTGCGAGCTCATTATGTTTTTCTTCATAAAACTTATGATATTCTTCGAGAATAACTTCAATATTTTCATATCCCAACATTGTTTGCAATGCACCACTTTCAGGAGGACCAAACAATGAAACTATTTCAGTTGGAGTTAATTTTTTTTTGAGATATCGTTCTGCAATAAAGTTGAATGAGTCAAAAATTAATTGATTGGTTTGGGTTATCGTCCCATCCATATCAAATATAATGCACTCTATTTTTGGAGAAAAGTTTGTTATGCTATTGTCACTTCTTTTGAAAGATAAACATCTTGAATGGCGTTCAAAATTTGAATTCCATCCTTCATTGGTCGTTGAAATGCTTTTCTTCCGGAAATTAAACCCATTCCACCAGCTCGTTTATTTATTACTGCAGTTTTAACTGCTTCGAGTAAATCATTTTCGCCGGAAGCTCCGCCGGAATTTATTAATCCTGATCGTCCCATAAAACAATTTGCAACTTGATATCTTGTTAAATCAATTGGATGATCAGTTGATAATTCTGAATAAACTCTCTTATCAGTTTTTCCAAATTTAATTGCATCAAAGCCACCATTATTTTCTGGCAATTTTTGTTTTATAATATCTGCTTGGATTGTAACACCAAGATGATTTGCTTGTCCGGTTAAATCTGCAGAAACATGGTAATCTTTTTCTTTTTTAAAACTACTATTTCTTAAATAACACCAAAGAATTGTAACCATTCCAAGTTCGTGAGCTCGTTGAAATGCCTGACTTGCTTCCCAAATTTGTCTTCGCGATTCCGGAGATCCAAAATAAACTGTAGCTCCAACTGCAACTGCACCCATATCGAACGCTTGTGTAACACTTGCGAACATCGATTGATCGTATGTATTTGGATACGAAAGAAATTCGTTATGATTAATTTTTAAAATGAAAGGAATTTTATGAGCATATTTTCTTGAAACAGAACCAAGAACACCCAAAGTTGAAGCGACTGCATTGCATCCACCTTCGATTGCAAGTTTAATTAAATTCTCGCCATCAAAATAAATTGGATTTTTTGCAAATGATGCACCAGCAGAATGTTCAATTCCCTGATCAACTGGAAGAATCGAAACATATCCCGTTCCACGTAATCTTCCGGAATTAAAAAGAGTTTGCATATTCCGAAGTACATTTGGAGAACGATCTGAACTTGCTACAACACTACTAACAAAGTCAGGTCCGGGTAAATGTAATTGATCTTTAGAAATTGTGGTACATTTATGCTCGAGTAAATTTTTCGCATCGGCACCTAATAATTGTTCAATATTTATATTTGTCATTTTTAACCTTTATTGGAAAATTAATTACAAATATACAAAAGGACTTTTATCTCTGCAACGAACTGAAAACTCTATTATCAATCGAAATAATTATTCCTTAATTTGGTCTATATGAACAGCAAAATCATTTTAAAAAAAAATGAAGAACATCGCATTTTAAAAGGGCACCATTGGATTTTTAGTAATGAAATTGATAAAATTGAAGGCACACCAATTGTTGGCGAAATAGTATCACTTTATAATTCTCGAGGTACTTTTTTAGGAGTTGGATTTTATAACCCAAATTCACTTATTTCAGTTCGATTATTTTCGAAAGAAGATATAAATTTTGATAAAATTTTTCTTTCTACAGCAATTCAGAAAGCACTTCATTTAAGAGAAAAATTATTTAATGGTAAAAATGTGTATCGATTAATTCACGGGGAAAGCGATGGTTTGCCGGGATTGATTATTGATAGATTCAATGATAACTTTTCAATTCAAACTTTTTCTGCTGGAAGTGATCAACGATTGGGATTAATTGTAGAAGTGATAAAAGAAATTTTTTCTCCGAAGACAATTATCGAACGCAACGAATCGCCATTAAGAATTCTTGAAGGTCTTTCAGAAAAATCTGGATTTCTTTTTGGGGATGTTTCAATTACAGAAATCAATTTAGATGGAATAAAATATGAAATTGATTTGTTGAATGGACAAAAGACAGGATTCTTTCTCGATCAAAGATTAAATAGAAAATCAATTATTCCATTTTGTAAAAATTCAAATGTGCTCGATTGTTTTTGTAACGAAGGTGGATTCTCATTAACAGCTGCAACTTCCGGTACAAAAAATGTAATTGCAATCGATATCTCAAAAGCTGTAATTGATCGAGTTAATAAAAATATTAAACTTAATAATTTATCAAATGTTGAAACAAAAGTTGAAGATGTTTTTGAATCACTTAAAATATTTTCAGTTGAAAAGAAAAAATTTGATTTAATAATTCTTGATCCTCCTTCATTTACAAAAAGTAAAAAAAATGTTTCAATTGCAAAACGGGGATATTTAGAATTAAATACAAATGCATTAAAGTTAATTTCAAGTGGTGGATTTTTGGCTACATCATCCTGTTCACATCATATCGATAAAGAAACTTTTCTAAACATCATTAATGAAAGTGAAATCAAATCGGGAAAAACATTACAATTGCTAACTTTTAGCGGTCCTTCACCAGATCATCCTGAATTATTATCAATGCCTGAAACTTCTTATTTGAAATTTGCTATTTTTCACGTAGAATGAAAGATGAATCAATCTATTTTAATTTTTCTTTTTATCGCATCATTAAATTCTTCCTTTAGTTTTGAAAAGAATTCCAGCAAATCAATTCTAAATAAAAGAGTCTCATCTTTCGAATATATTCAACCATCAAAAATGTGGGGAGTTGATATTTTAATATCAAATGGCGGATTTGGTGTTGGAGGATTTTATGCTCTGAAATTAAATCCGAAATTAACTGTTCTCACTTCACTTACATTTAATGAATCGAAGGATGACAATGAAGTTGAGTATTACGATTATTGGGGACAAATTTATACTCCTGGAAAAATTAATAGATTTCTTATAATTCCAATTTATACAGGAGCTCAATACAGAATATTTTCGGAAGATATTTTAGACAACTTTCGTCCATTTATAAATGCAGCAATTGGACCGACTATGATTTTTACAACAAATTATGGTAAAGAATTTTTTTCAAGTTTGGGAAAAGGAAAATCGTATTGGACTTTTGGCGGCTATGTTGGATTCGGTGCACATTTTGGGACATCAACTTCTGCGTTAAATGGTGTAAATATTCGTTACTATTTTATTCCTTATAGATCTGGTCTTCCAAGTATGAAATTATCTGAAAGTGAAACTAAAAGTATGAAAGAATTTGGTGGACTTTTTATTACTCTTAGTTTTGGTAAGGCAATTTAAATCCGTTCAACTTTATTTTTTTCAACTACATAGTCGAACCAACTGTTGGATATTTTTTCCAATACAGTATTCTGTTTCAATCTCGATTTTAAATGTTCGAAGTCCACATCATCCATACATTGATCTTGTTTTACACAAGAAAAAATAAATTCTTCTTTTCCCGTTTCATGATTTACATGTCTTTGTAAACACTGCGCACAAATTGCTTTCATCATACATTGCATTGGGGAGTTTATTGATGCAATCCCAATATGATTTGGATTTAGAAATGGTTTTAAAGTTGTATGTCTAGCTGCTGAAACCGCAGCCATCATTCTATCTGAACCAATTGCAATTATTCGTGTTGCACTATTTAATGGAATTTCAACATTGCCAAGTTCTCCATTCGCATAAGCAATCATCGCTTGAATAATATTTCCCACAAAAGTTTTATCTTGACTTCTTCTTGGATGAATTTCTTCACCGCTATCCACACTATAAACAATTACGTCAGTATTTTTTTCAATTTCATCTTGCTTAAATAAATCTTCTTTCTTTTTGTATCCTGCAAAATAAATAACTTTGCTGTTGGCTTCATTAAAAGCTTTCGCAATTGAAAAATGAACTGCATTTCCCAAACCGCCACCAAGCAATAATACTGTAGAATTTTCTTCAATTTCGGTTGGTTCGCCAGTTGGTCCCATCAAAACAACTTTTTGATTTGGTTTTAACATACTGCACATTTTTGTACTCGCACCCATTTCTAAAACGATCAAACTTAAAAGTCCTTTTTCATTATCGCACCAAGCACCAGTTAATGCAAGTCCTTCCATCATTAATAATGTGTTGTCAATTTTTAATGAATCTATTTCATAATTTTGTAATCTATAAAATTGTCCTGCATGAAATTTTCTTGCAGCTTGTGGTGCATATAAAATTACTTCAACTATTGTTGGAGTTAATCTGTCTACTTTTACTACTATTGCTGTTAAATCATTAGTTAATTTTTTTGTGAATTCAATCCAATCCGATTTATTTTCTTTTGACAGATAATCTTTTTGATTAAAAAGTGAAACAATTTTTTTATATCCATTTTTTGCCGAAGCCATTGCTTTTACAACATTCCCCGCATATTCAGGATGGCTATCTCCATAAAAGGAAATATATTTTCCATTTTTGTCATAAGAAGTTAAGAAAGTAGATTCACTCTGTTTTTCGATCAACGATTCATTATTTTTATTTATTTCATAAGATTTAAAATATTGATCCCATTTGTCGAGCTTGAATGTCTGTTGATGCTCTCTTTCATACATTACATTTGGAACAGTTCCTGCAGCAACTAAAAGTGTTCGAACTAAAATATTTTTTACATTTCCTGAGTTTTTCCACTTCCCATTTTCTAATATCATTTCTTCAAACAATACTTCATTAAGCGAACCAAAATTATCTTTTATTGCTTCAGTTGGATTCATTTTTTCAACAAACTCAATTCCTTCTTCGAGCGCTTTAATAATTTCTTCATGATTTAATTTATAAGCTGGAGAATCGATTATACTTTTTCTATAATAAATTTTAACTCCACCCCATTTTCGTATTAAAGGAATGTAGTTTGGTGATTCATTATTTAATTCAGCTTTTTTATTTACTTTTTCAATTTCAGATGCATGTTCTAAAAATATTTTTAAAATAATTTTTTCTTCTTCATTATATATTTTTAGAATATCGTCTTCGCCATAAATTTTGCTTAACTCAACAAATCTATTTTTAATTTTAATTACTTGAATTGGATAATAAGCAATAAGTTCAGTTGCAGTATCGATTGCAGTTAATCCGCCACCAATTACGATTGCAGGTAATTGAACTTGAAGATTTGTGAGTGAATCTTTTTTATCGGCTCCTGTTAATTGCAAACCCATTAAAAAGTCACTTGCTTTTCTAATCCCTCTAATTAAATTATTTTTTATGTCAACAAAAGTAGGTTTGCCAGCACCAGTTGCCATCGCAATGTGATCAAATCCATATTCCCAAGCATCATCAATTGAAATTGTTCCACCAAAACGAACTCCGTCGTACAATTTGAAATATTTATTTCTCATCAAATTAATATAAATGACAGTTAGAAAATTTTTATCCCAACGAACTGTAATTCCATATTCCGAAACACCACCAAAACCGAGATGAATTCTTTCACTTAATTTACTTTTGATTGAATCAAAATATTTTATTGGCAAACAATTTTCACCAATATATTCTGAAAGGATCGGTTCTATTTTTAATCCATCAATTCCAACAACTCCAAATCCTTCATTCAATAAATAATGAGATAACGTATAACCAGCAGGTCCCATTCCAGCGATAAGAATTTTTTTTCCTTTATAATTTACTGGATACTGTCGTGAAATATTTAATGGATTCCATCTTGTTAAAAGTGAATATATTTCAAACCCCCAAGGTAAGTTTAAAACATCAGTCAAAATTCCGGTTTCAACTTGCGGAATATTTACAGGATCTTGTTTTTGAAAAATGCAGGACTTCATACAGTCATTACAAATTCGATGACCAGTTCCAGCACAAAGTGGATTGTCAATCATTATTATTGCTAATGCACCAATTGTTTTTCCAGTTGCTTCAACTGCATGTGATTCGGAAATTTTTTGATCGAGCGGACAACCTTTTAATTTATATCCAAGTTGATTTTTTTTGAATTCATTATTTTCACAAAATCCTTTAGAGCATGAATCTTTTTCTCTATCGTGGCAATAAATACAATAATCAACTTCATTTGCAATTTGGCGAATGTTATATCGTTCATCAGTTAAATCAAAACCAATTCTTTTTCTGTAATGACTTTCTTCTCCAATAAATGAACCATTTTTTATTTCATAATTTACTAAATGTAGTGGTTCAATTTTTTGAGGAATTACAAATGAAATCCAATTTTTTGTTTTAGAATTTTGCTGATAATAACTTGCAGTAATCCATTTTTCAAAAAGAGTAATTGCTTCATTAATAAAAGAAATATAATTATCATCAGTAGAAAATTTAATATTTCTATCTTTTACAATTTTATTAATTTTGCTTTTTATTTCATCATTTAAATTAATCCGGGCTTGCTTATCAATTTCGATTAATTGATTTGCTAATAATGCAAAACTATTTTCAAAGTCATTCTGTAAATCCGAATCTTGAAAATATTTATTTATTTCAGAATTTAGATTATCAAGATATAATTTTAGAGATTCTTCCCTCGAGAACTTCTTTAATGCTCTTCTAATGAAAAATTCTTTTTTAAATTTTAAAATTCCTCTTTCATCTAATTTATTATTTTCAAGTTTTAAGGTAATATCTTCCACTTTAAAAATAATCGAGATAAAGTCATTTAACATTTTTCCCATTTCAATTAATATTTCTGAGATTTCTGGATTAGTATAATTCCCTTTCCCCTCTTTGTAATTCTGAAATTTAGAATAAATTTCTAAATCTTCTTTTTCAGAAAAAGCATTGAAAATATTCGTTAACTCTTCAAGTTTATCCGGTACGAATAAATCGTTAAAACTGAAGTTTGGTAAATTTAGTTTTAGTTTTGCCATTGTTTTAGAAAGTTAAGTTTTGAGTTGACTCAGTTAATACAAAATAACAAATTTATTTTTTATTAATGAGACCTATAAAAATAAAAAAAGCCATTCAAAACTGAATGGCTTTTTTATCTTAATTAAAAGTTTATTTTATTCTTATCCACCATGACCACGACCTGGGCGTCTTCCACCAAAGCCATGATTTTTGTTCCAATATTTTGAAATCCATTCTTCAAATTTTACATTTTGATCAGAAGTCAAAATACCACGAACTGAAGCGATAAATTTATTACGAGCAACAACAACTAAACTACGAGCAGAATCTCTTACAATTTCTTTAGCTTTAACTTTTACATGTATTGCTTTTAAATCTGTAAATAACACCGCTGCAAATCCTTTTACTTGTGAAAATTGTGTATCAGTTAAACTAACATATTCTTTTAACTTTTGAAGCATTTTTCCATGACGTAATGAATCGTGTCCTGGACCATTGCCTCTCATTTTTTGAATATCTGCATCAGAAGATTGTGTCATAAAAACCATCGAATCTTCGTTGTATGGAACTTCGGAGATGTAATCCAAAGGATTTTCAAATTGACACCCAACAACAAATAAAAAGAGCGGGAGAATGATTAAATTTTTCATTTTTAAAGCCTTTCGTTAGTTAGTAAGTTTATTCATTTGCACATATGATACATTTCATTAAAAAAGGTTTAACTATTTTTTAATCAGTTAATATTATAAATTTAAATGTTCAAACCAATTAAATGAACATAATTTTATTATTTATGCTGATGTCTCCGGTTCTTTTAATGCAAGATAGCTCATCAAATAAAGGTAAAAAGATGGAAAATAAATATGAATTGGCAACTCTCGCAGGAGGATGTTTTTGGTGTGTTGAAGCCATTTATCTACAATTAAATGGTGTCGTAAAAGTTGAATCGGGTTATTCCGGTGGCACTGTTAAAAATCCTACTTATGATCAAGTTTGTACAGAATAAACGGGACATGCTGAAGTTGTTCAAATTACATTCGAACCGAAAATAATTTCTTATAAAGAATTATTGGAAATATTTTTCAAAACACATGATCCAACTACTTTAAATAAACAAGGTGCTGATGTTGGCACACAATATCGTTCAGCAATATTTTACCATGATTAAACTCAGAATAAAATATCTAAAGAAGTTAAAAATAAATCTTTAGTGATTTGGGAAAATAAAATAGTTACTGAAATTTCAAAATTAACAGAATTCTATAAAGCCGAAGAATATCATCAAAACTATTACAATCAGAATTCAAATCAATCATATTGCAGTTTGGTCATAAATCCAAAATTGAAAAAATTTAACCAAGGTAAAGATCAAAAATTTTGGTTTGAAAATGGGGTTTTAAAAATGCTTAAAGAAACTTGGCAACATCCTTTGATTGAAGGATACGAAAAATTATTAGCTAAGGAGAGGGAATTAAAGTAAAAGTGTTTCGACTTCACTTCGTTTTGCGCCTGCCTGTCGGCAGACAGGCTCAACGTGACGAATTATAGTCACCCTGAGCGCAGTGTTTTTTACGGAGTCGAAGGGTGATTTAAATATATTTGAATTTACAAAAATAATATTGCTTGTGGGCCCTGCAGGACTTGAACCTGCGACCCGATGATTATGAGTCATCTGCTCTAACCAACTGAGCTAAGGGCCCTTTAAATTCTTACAAATTTACAAAAAAATTTTCTTGATTAGGAGATGTTTTAAGAAATTAGAATTTAAATATTATTTCTAATTTCGAAGTGCATTTTGCCCTTTTCTGATAAAGTCAACTGACTCGCCCAAAATTCTTACAGATTCCTGTGGTGCATGAAATCCAGTTGAGTTGTACTTATATGACAATTGAAGAGAATAATTAAGTAATGTTAGTTTAACTCTAAAACTATATATCTTTACTTTAAATATTTTAAGATCAGCCAATCAGGAATTATTTTGAGAAGTGGCAAAATTATTTTGTATTGCCACGGAAATATAAATGTTTTTTTATTTCGCCCAATTGCATTTGCAATTTTTTTTGCACCACTTTCAACTGTCAACATCATTGGCGTTGAACGAGTTTTACTTACAATTGGTGTATCAACAAATCCCGGACAAATTGTAATACACTTAATGTTATGAGGTGTTAATTTAAATCTAAATCCATCCATCAACATTCTAACTCCAGCTTTTGAAGCAGAATATCCCGAGTTATTCGGGGTTGGAATGTAGGATGCAACAGAACTAATTGCTACAAGTTTTCCAAATTTTTGTTTTACCATTATTGGAATTGCGGGAATGAGTGTATTTGTAACTCCCAGAATATTTGTTTGTATGATTCCATTTATGAATGAAGAGTCACCACTCATTATATTTTCTGTTTTTCCAATTCCAGCATTTGCGATAACACAATCGAGAGATTTATTTTTCGAACTAAAATCCTCGATTGCATTTTTAGTTGCAACATTGTCATTTACATCGAGTTGATAAATAAATACTGTTGCACCAAGTTCTTCACATTTTGCTTTAACTCGATTCAACTCATCAATTCTACGCGCAGAAAGTCCGAGTGTAATTCCCTTTTGTGAATATTTATAGGATAAATGTTCACCAATTCCACTACTCGCTCCGGTTATGAAAATCGATTTCATATTATTTTAAATTACGATAGAACAACGAAGTCGATGTACAAATAAATTAAAGGTGCTACAAATAACAAACTATCAAACCTATCTAGCATTCCACCATGTCCCGGAATTAATGTGGACGAATCTTTTACATTTGAATCTCTTTTAAATTTTGATTCTACAAAATCTCCCATTTGACCGAAAATTCCAATCATCAATCCCAAAACTTTTGCATCCGTTCCTGAAAGGAATGGAAGCATCGGTTGAACAACAAATATCATCATTAATAAAGCACCGACAACACCACCAATTGTACCTTCCCAAGTTTTATTTGGAGAAATTTTTGAAATATAATTTTTACCAATACCAACTCCAACAAAATACGCAGCTGTATCGCAAACCCAGATTGTAATAAAAATTCCGACCATCAATAATCCACCCCACTCGTAGGTTTTGCTTATAATAGAGCTATCAAGTGTTGTTGAAATTGTGCTTAAATATTTTTGTGATATCCAAAATGGAAATTCATTTGCAAATAATTCACGAATTCCAACAATCATACTTCCTCCCATTCCAATCCAAAAAATACCAACCAGCGATACTCCGATTTTTAAATATGAAGAAGTTTTTGATTTTGTAAATAATTCGGTTAATAATAAAATTGAAATTCCCAAAACTAATACTACAAGTAAAAGTTGAAGTTTGGATAAAGTTGCAACATTTCCATTTGGATCGATAATTGGAATAATCCAAGCGAATAATCTTTCGTGGTAAAATGTAAGATGAAGTGCAATTAGGATTATTATACTTGATGCACGGGAAATATTTACACCTTGAAAACGAAGAAGATCAAAATATTCCCAAATTGCAAAAATTGAAATTGTAAGTATAGTTAACAAAAATAAAATTCCGCCAGAATATGCAGAGTAAAGTAAAAATGGAATTCCTATTATTGAAACAAGTACACGAGTTCTTAAAGATGATGTTTGAGATTCATTCATACAATTTTTTCTTGAATTGATTCTGTTATTTGTTTGAAATATTTGTGAAGAAAATAAATAATTATCGAAACAACTACCATAACTATTATTAAATTAATTTCTGATTCGGTAGCAAGTGAAAGTGTAGTTGAATCTTGTTTAATTAAATCGGGATTAAAAAAAACTTTAATTGTTGAAAATGCGTTGTTTGTAATGTGAGCAATTATTGGAATGAAGATACTTTGAGCTCTGTAAACTAAAAATCCCAAATACATTCCGAGAACGATTAATGGAATCAATGCAATTGGATTAAAATGTATTAAAGCAAAAATTATTCCAGAAATAGCAATTGAACTTAATGGCGTTTTCGCAATTAATAAATTTTTCATAAATAATCCACGGAATAATACTTCCTCACAAATTCCCGGAACAATTGCAACAACTAAAAGTACAAATGAAAGTTCTGCGAAACTATTTGCAATTATAAGTTGACGATAAACTAGTTCAAATAATTGATCCAATTGGTCTAAAACTTCTTTTACAAATTGAGGAAATGGAAGTTTCATTTGAAAATAAATAAATCCTTCCAAAATAAATTGAAGAAGTATTATTATTAAAATTGTTGTAAGTATTTCAGTTAATTTTGGAATTCTTAATGGAAGTCCATTTAGAATTGAACCATGTTGCCACTTCAATAAAAATAAAGTTGGCAATAACATAAAAAGTAATTGTCCGGCAAGTGCGCTGAATCGAAGATTAAAAGTTGACGATGGTCCGACTAAAGAAATAAAATAATATAAAACCATTCCAGCAAACTGATAAAATAGCATAACCGAAATAATTGAAATTATTCCAAATTTAATTGGCGAGAATTTTGTTTCAGCTATTTTAATTTGAATTAAATTTTCTTCCATTTTTATCTTTTAGATTTTAATTCACCATTCAATCCACTATATGAAGTTAAATCTGCAACAACGGAACCGATAACAATTTTGGTTTCCACACGAACTGGTAAACGTCGTTCGTCGTCTGTCAAATAAAGTAAAACTCTTCCTTCGCTTCTAAATAATCCACCGGCTATAATTACCGGTTCAACTACAACGCAATCAAATTTTCCGGCGTCAACTTGTATTTGTTGTTTTCCTGTATAAATAACATCAAGAGAATGTAATTTATCTCTGTAAAAATTTTTTAATTTAATTCTTGAGCCAATTTTTAAATTTTCGAATTTAATAGAACGAATATAAAAAAATGCAGAAAGTATATCTTGTGTATTTGGATCTATTTTATATTCTCCGGTTAATGTTCGCGCATATCCTTCTTCGGGATATAAATCGGCGCTATACGAACGTTTAAATTTCCCTTCACTTATATTCTGATCAAACTTTCGTGAGAATATTCCTTTTGAATCTATAAAAGTTTGGTACGAATCTCTGACTTTAAAAATCAAATCGAAAGCTGAATTTGAACGAACCGTAAATAAAACTTGAAAAGTTTCATTACCATCTATATAGTAATAACTCGGAATTGAAAGTACTGCACTTCCAGCATTTATAAATCCATATTTAATTTCGAAAGTGATTTTTTCTCCAACTCCAAATGGTAATTGTTGGGCAATTGTTGAAGAATAAAAAATAGAATTCCAGAAGAATAAAGCAAATAATAAATAATGCTTCATTAATTTTATTTACTAATCGAATTTAATAATTTACCACTTCTCACAAGATTAAGCGCAGTTTCAATTTCGGTACTCAATACTCTGTCATTTTGGGAAGATTTAATATTCCTTCGAATAAATTTATATGCACGCTCAGTTATTTTCCCACATTTCATTGGTCTATAAAAATCAATTGCGCTTGCTGCAACAAGAAATTCTATTGCGATAACTGTTTGAACATTTTGCAAAACTTTCCAACATTTTTGCGCACTGATTGAACCCATACTATTATGATCTTCCTGATTTCCTGAAGTTGGAATTGAATCGACAGAAGCTGGATGTGAGAGAACTTTATTTTCAGAAACGAGCGACGCGGCTAAATACTGCGTCATCATCAATCCGGAATTTAATCCCCCTTTATTTGTAAGAAATCTTGGTAATTCTTTCCACCATCCACTTACCATTTTATCAATTCTTCTTTCAGAAATATTTGCAAGTTCGGACAATGCTATCGTCGCAAAATCCATTGCCAAAGCAATTGGCTGACCATGAAAATTTCCACCTTCAATATGTTTTTTTGTTTTTGCAAATATTAATGGATTATCATTTGCAGAATTCATTTCTGTAAAAATTATTTTAGAAACATAATTCAATGCATCGCGAGATGCTCCGTGAACTTGCGGTGCACATCGAAGTGAATATGCATCTTGTACTCTATCATCATTTTCACGATGAGATTCACGAATTTCACTTCCTCTTAAAAAAGAAAGAATATTTTTTGCTGAAGTTTGTTGACCTTTGTGCGGACGAACTTTATGCAACTCGGGAAGAAATGGTGTATCAGTTCCCTTCAACGCTTCAACACTCATTGCGCAAGCAAGATCCGAAAGTTGAAGTAAATCCATTGCTTGTTTAATAATCAATCCTGCATACGAAGTCATCATTTGGGTCCCGTTGATTAAAGCTAATCCTTCTTTTGCGGTAAGTTTAATTGCAGTTAAATTTTTCTTTTTTAGTGCAGATTTTGCAGAAATTATTTTTCCATTTAATTTACATTTTCCTAAACCAATCATACAAAGTGCCAAATGAGAAAGTGGAATTAAATCGCCACTCGAACCAACTGATCCTTTTGATGGAATTATTGGAATTATTCCTGAATTAAAAAAGTCAACCATCCGATTTAATAATTCAAGTCGAACTCCACTGTATCCTTTTGCAAGTGCATTAATTCGCAAAATCAACATTCCTCTAATTACTTCATCTGGTAATAATTCACCACTTCCTGCAGAATGGCTTACAATTAAATTTCGTTGCAATTCTTCAACTTTTGAAATTGGAATTACAACATTGCTAAAAATCCCAACGCCGGTTGTAACACCATAAATTTTTTCATTTTTTGCTATCCAATTTTCTACAAGTTTTCTGGATGCATTAATTTTTGAAAAGGCGGATGTATCAAGCGAAATATTTACACTAGTAGTTGATGCTAAAAATAATTTATCAATTGATAAAGTTGTCCCGTTAAGTAATAGTTTCTGCATAATTTCAAATAATGTAGCAACCTAACTCACAATAAACAACTTCACAGATTAATGTTTTATATTTCACGAAATGCGGAGTATATTAATTTGATGTTTTTATCATCTTTATTTCAACGACATAAAGTTAAACCATTGTGGCAATTTCGCACAAGTGGAATTCTTTGGCGATTAACTTTTTCGCAGACTGGTTTTATTATTGGTGAAGACCGAGATGCTGACAAAAAAATCGTTACTTACTTTTGTTTGAATGTTTCAAATGGCGATGTTCTCTGGAAAGATCTTTCCTTTTGTGATCCATTTTGGTCGGGAGTAAAAGGTGTGATTGAAGATAAATTATATATTCACGGATTTCGAAAACCGGATATGCCTGAACAACATAAAATAGTTGCTGTTGATTTAGGAACTGGAAAAGAATTGTGGTCAAGAAATGATATTTCTGTTTTATCTGCTAATGAAAATGAACTTTGTGCTTTTCGTGATTTTTTTGAACGTCGTGCATATTATTTGATTAATGCAAAAGATGGTGAGTTAATTGCAGAATATGACAAACTTCCTGAAACTTATATTCCTCGAGAGGACTTTACTGGAAAAACAAATTTTCAATATCCACAACCTTCGCAATTAACAACTGAACTTAAAAATTTAATTGAACAATTTGCGCCAACAATAAATATCAAAGGTCAAATTGAAATTATTGAGTATAAAAATTTATTTATGTGCAGTTTTCATCAAAAAGAAAAGAACAATCCCGATGAACAAATAAATTATTCCCATCATTTTCTTTTAATCGATAATTCTAAAACTAAACTTCTTTATAAAGAAGTACTAAATAGTTCAACACCAAATATTGTTCCTGATTCTTATTTTTTAGGTGATGATATATTATTTCTTTTGAAGGAAAAATCTGCGATAATTGCAATTAATATAAATTCAATATGAAAATTATATTTAGCTTAATTCTTGTAACTAGTTTTACGCTTTTTGGATTTAATATTTATCAACTAATAAATAAAATTCGAAAAGGAAAATCTGAAAAAAGATTTGACAATATATTACAAAGAATAAAACGGGTTTTAGTAATTGCATTTGCACAAACAAAATTACTTCGTGATCCAATTCCCGGATTACTTCATCTTGGAATTTATTGGGGATTTATCACTTTATTGTTTGCTGTAATTGAATCAATTGGTGAAGGTTTATTAGGATTTGGAAAATTTTCTTTCTCATTTTTGGGTACAACTTATAAAGTTATAACTTTCACACAAGAAATTTTCTGTCTAATTGTTTTACTCTCAATATTTGTAGCTTTATGGAGAAGATTTATTTCTAAAATTAATCGACTTCAAGTAAGTAGTTCAGCATCATTTGATGCTGCATTAATTTTATTTTGGATTGCAGCAATTGTATCCACTTTACTTCTACAAAATGCAACTAGAATTTCACTACATACAATAACTGCAAACTGGCAATATCCTATTTCATCGATTCTTTCAAATAATTTCGCAAATTCTTCAACAACAATTTTATTTGAAACTACTTTTTGGTGGTCGCATATTTTATTAGTTCTCGGATTTCTAAATTATCTACCAAATTCAAAACATCTTCATATTTTAACTTCAATACCAAATGTCTATTTCTCATCGTTACTTCCAAAAGGTGCGCTGAAGCCAATTAATTTATCTGATGAAACATTAACAACTTTCGGCGCAAAAGATATTACTGATCTGTCGTGGAAACAATTATTAGACGGATACACTTGCACTGAATGTGGAAGATGCGATTCAGTTTGTCCGGCACATTTAACAGGCAAAACTCTTTCTCCCAGAAAAATAGTTACTGAAACAAGACGCCGAACTGACGAAAAAAATTTCAACCCTGAAAATACATTACTTTATAATTATATAACCGAAGACGAACTTTGGGCTTGTACAACTTGCATGGCTTGTGTTTATGAATGTCCAGTTATGATTGAACATGTTGATGAAATTGTTGACCTTCGAAGAGGAATGGTTCTTGATGATTCACGATTTCCACCGGAAGTTAAAACTACTTTTGAAAATCTTGAACGCAATTTTACTCCGTGGGGATTTTCGCACGACACACGTGCAAATTGGGCTGAAGGAAAAAATATTAATTCATTTTTCACACTTTCAGAAGAAGAACGAAACCAAATTGAAATATTATTTTGGGTTGGCTGTGCAGGTGCTTACGACGAAAGATATAAACGTGTTACACAATCATTCGCCGAGTTAATGAATTTGGCAAAAATTAATTTTGCAATTTTAGGAAAAGAAGAAAAGTGTACCGGTGATCCAGCTCGAAGATTGGGAAATGAATATCTTGCCCAAATGTTGATTACAGAAAATGTGGGTACTTTGAATTCTTACAACATTAAAAAAATCGTTACTACTTGCCCGCATTGTTTCCATTCCCTAAAAAAAGAATATCCACAATTTGGTGGTAATTACGAAGTTGTTCACCATACAGATTTTCTTTTAAAATTAATTGACGATGGAAAATTAAATGTCAACAAAGAAAAAAAAGAGCGATTAACTTACCACGATTCTTGTTATCTTGCTCGGTATAACAACGTTATTGATGCTCCGCGGGATGTTTTAAAATCAATTCCCGGGCTTGAAATTGTTGAGATGCCACGGTCAAAAGATAAAGGACTTTGTTGTGGTGCAGGTGGAGGCAGAATGTGGATGGAAGAAACAATTGGCAAACGAATAAATATTGAACGTACCGAAGAAGCGCTTTCTACAAATGCGAGTACAATTGGAGTTGGTTGTCCTTTTTGTTTGACAATGTTAAATGATGGAGTTAAAGCAAAAGAAGCATCGGAAAAAGTTACTGTAAAAGATATTGCAGAAATTATTTTAGAATCAATAGAAAGAAATTAATAAATGATTTATCGAGTTGTGTTTACAAAATTTTTAGATGTCCCGAAAAATATTGCAACTGAAACAGTTACCACTTCTGAAGAAGATGCAATTAATATTGCAAAGTCGAAACTTATTACACTAAATGCTGATACTGCTTTAGTTTTAAGGTTAGAGGGTGGCGAATCAAAAGTGATTCATCGTTTCGAGCCAATAAAAAAATAAATTTTTTAAAACTCCCTTTTTAAAAAATTTTCTGTTGGTTTGAATCTTTAAAATTTAAACCAAAATGTTTATAAGCTAATTCTGTAGCTTCTCTTCCTCTTGGAGTTCGTTTTATAAATCCTTCCTGAATTAGAAATGGTTCATACACTTCCTCAATTGTCCCGGATTCTTCACCAACAGCAACTGCAATTGTTGAAACTCCAACTGGTCCACCACCATATTTTCCTATTATTACTTTTAAAATTCTTTTATCCATTTCGTCGAGGCCGTGCAAATCAACATCAAGCGCTTTCAAAGAATGCTCAGAAACTTCTTTTGTAATTATTCCATTGAATTGTTGAAGAGCTTTGTCAGCTTGTGCAAAATCTCTGCATCTTTTTAATAATCTGTTTGCAATGCGTGGTGTTCCGCGAGATCGATGCGATAAAATATCTGCTCCCTCTTCTGTAATTTCAATCCCTAAAAGTTTTGCAGATCGTTTAATTATTTTTATTAAATCTGAAGGAACATAATAATCTAATCTATTTGTAACTCCGAATCTTGATCGCAAAGGAGCAGTTAACAAACCAGCTCTTGTGGTTGCTCCAATTAAAGTAAATGATGGAAGCTTTAATTGAATTGTTCTTGCACTCGGTCCCGAATCGACTACTATATCTAGTCTAAATTCTTCCATTGCCGGATATAAATATTCTTCAACAACTGGATTTAGTCTGTGAATTTCATCTATAAATAAAATGTCACCATCCTGCAACTCAGTTAATATTCCTGCTAAGTCACCAGGTTTGTCAAGCACAGGTCCGGAAGTTGACTTGAGATGAGAATTCATTTCCTTCGAAATAATATTTGCTAAAGTTGTTTTACCGAGACCGGGAGGGCCGGTTAATAAAACATGATCAAGAGTTTCTTTTCTTTTTTGAGCAGCAGCAATAAAAATTTTTAAATTATTGACTATTGATTGTTGACCTACAAATTCAGTTAAAGAAGTTGGCCTTAACGCAGAATCGAATTCTACATCTGCGGGCATTTTTTCAGATGAAATTATTTTGTCTTCACGATCTTTTTTCATTTATTAAGTAAGATTTTTCCAAAGTTGTGAAACTAAATTATCGATTCCTTCACGTATTGCAGAGGAAATAAAATGAACTTTCATTGCTTTCGGAAATTTTATTTTCTTTAATTTAGATTTTTCTTTTTCATCAAGAAGATCAATCTTTGTAATCGCAATCATACTTAACTTAGTTGAAATATCTTTTTTAAAGAGAACCAATTCCCTTTTTAAAATATTATAATCATGTAAAATATCTGGTGAAGTTGAATCGAGTAGGTATAAAAGTATTTTTGTACGTTCTATGTGTCTTAGAAATTGAATTCCCAATCCTTTTCCAAGATGAGCGCCCTCAATTAATCCGGGAATATCTGCAACAACAAAACTTGCATTTTCTTTGAAGTAAACTATTCCCAAATTTGGGACCAGCGTTGTGAATGGATAACTTCCAATTTTCGGTCTGGCATGGGAAATTGTAGAAATTAATGTTGATTTTCCAGCATTTGGTAATCCTACTAATCCTACATCGGCTAATAATTTTAATTCAAGTTCAAGATTTAATTCAAAACCTTTAGTACCTGGTGTACATATTCTTGGTGCACGATTACTTGGAGTTGCAAATTCAGAATTTCCTCTTCCTCCCCTTCCACCTTCTGCAATAATTATTTCATCACCATCAACAATAAGGTCAGTAATCAAATCCTTTGTTTCAAAATTTCTAATAATAGTACCGCATGGAACTTCAATAGTTATTGAATGAGCAGATTTTCCTTCTTTATTTGAACCTTCACCTTGATTTCCATTTTTGGCAATATATTTTCGTTTGTATTTAAAATCCAAAAGTGTTGAGAGTTGTTTATTTGCTCGGATGAAAACATCACCACCTTTGCCTCCATTCCCACCATCGGGTCCCCCTTTTGGAATAAATTTTTCTCGACGCCAATGAATTATTCCATTGCCTCCATCTCCGGAACGAATAAATATTTTTGCTGAATCAATAAACATAATTAGTTTAAGTTATGGAAAAGTTAGAACAGAATTAAACACTGCGTAAAAGAATGTATCGGTCTTTTAGCGTTGTATAAAATTTTATAGAAATCGGTAGATTTACATCAATATTACTTTCCTCAAAATAAGATTGAATTATTGAATCTGCAGATTGCACATCAATTGAATCTAAAACATCAACAATAAAACTATCGCACTCATGTTCATTGCCATCGAATAACAACCCGATAATTTGTGATTTTTCTTGTAAAGTAAAAATTGGTGGTAGTGGTTGTGAAGTTGGATAAACTTCTTCTGTTTTATAATTTTCAGTTAGAAGATCTATTTCTTCTTCGGGCTTAGAATTTATTTCTTGAAATTGAACAGCTGGCTCTTCTTTTTGAATAATTATTTTCACTTCTTCCTCTTTTTCTTCTTTAAAAATTTCAGGATGAGCAATGAAATCATTATTCCCGGTTTTTATTCTTTCAATTATTGTTGCCAGTTGTGGAAGAGAAATTTCTCTTAATCCATTTTCTCTTTCACTCGATAAACGAGTTGCAATTGTCGTCATGCCTTTATCTTCGAAATACAAAATAGGAGCCTTTGTTGGAATTTTTATTTCTTCGATATTTTCATTATTTGAATAACTGATTAATTTAAATATTGGTTGAAATACTTTTGCAAGTTCAGTACTTGTGTGTCCCGATAAAACTTCAATATCAACTTTTTTGAGAAGTTGAGTCAGCTCTTCGAAACCTAATTGATAATTTGGATCTTTATTTTCAAAATATTGTTTTATAATTATTGAATAATAATTATAGTCATTACAATATTGAAAATGATCATCAACTTCATTTGATGAGAGAAATTGACTTTTCTGCAAAAGAAATTCTTTTAATGTCCATTGAGGTCGAACTAAATAATTAAAAGAAAAATTTAATCCCTGTTCTAAAATTGAATAAAATTCTTCTTTCGAAAATTGATAATTATGAAGTAACAATAAATCAATTTGATTTTGGAGTGCAATTACATCTTGATTATTATAGGCTAATTGAGGCGATCGTAAAACGTTTTCTTTTTCTTTGTTTACTTCATTTTTTGCGCGTGCTCTAAAATATACTTTAATACATTGAGGAATATTTGACTCAAGAATAACCCTTAATACAATTGACTCATTCGAATCAATTGTATTTATCCTAATTTTTTCTTGTAGAAAATTTATCTGCTCTTCAAACATGCTATAAATTATTAGTAATTTTTTATGATTGCAATAGAAGTTAATAGAAACAATATAATTATTAACTTGTTTAATCTTATAAAAGTATTGATTTAATTGATTAAAAACCACATAAAAATTTATTCAATAAACACTTGACTTTTCTGCATTCCCATTGTAAATTAATAATAACGAGTTAGTAGTTTGGTTTTAATAATTCACTTTAATCATTAACTAAATAAACAGGAGGCTTTATGCCAGGAATGTCAAAATCCGCTGTAATCAACCACTTCGCAACAAAATTCGATATGAAAAAAAGAGCTGTTGCAGCTTTTTTTGAAGAGTTATCCGAATTAGCTTACCGTGAAGCACCAAACCAATTCTCAGTTCCAGGTCTTGGTAAAATTGTGCTTGTACAACGTAATGCTCGCATGGGAAGAAATCCAAAAACAGGAGAATCAATATCGATTCCTGCGAAAAAAGTTGTAAAGTTTAAAGTTTCAAAAGTTGCAAAAGAAGCAATTCTTTCAAGAGTTCCTTCTTTCTAAGTAATACGCTTTTTTTGTTATAATAAAATCCATGTGTCAATACGGCGCATGGATTTTTTATTTATATTGTAATATTATAAATGAGTTTAAATTTTTCAAACATTATTAATAAATAAAAAGGGATCAAATTGGCAACTCCACATTTAATGATTCACATTGTTCCAGACAAATGCGATTTTTGTGGATGCTGCGTTGGTGTTTGCCCTGAAGATGCAATTGAATTGAAGGAATCCGAAATTGCAATTATTGAAGAAAGATGTACAAATTGTAAAAAATGCGTTTGGGCTTGCCCGTGGGATGTAATTGAATTTCATCGAGATGGAATTAACACACTTCCAAAAAAATTATTTGCAATTGATGAAAACCAATTTTCAAAATCACTTTCCAAATGAAATCTGAATACGACATAATTGTAGTTGGAGCTGGTCCTGCGGGATCTACTGCAGCACGATACGCAGCACAAAAAGGTGCTTCAGTTTTACTTCTTGAAAAAGATCGCGATGTCGGTTATCCTGTTCGTTGTGGTGAAGCAGTGAGTCACGAAGGTGTTGCACAATTTATTGAACCCGATCCAAAGTGGATTGCCGGCACAATTACTAAAATGAAATTCATTTCTCCTTCCAACACAAGTGTTACGATGCCAATAGATTCAAACATTGGATATGTTTTGGAGCGACGGATTTTTGATTATGAACTTGCAAAAATTGCTGCAACCAACGGAGCTGAAGTTGTTACGAAAGCATATGTTTATGATTTAATCAAAAATGAAAATGGTGAAGCAGTTGGAGTAAAAGCTCTTATCAAAGATGAAAAAGTTGAAATCAAATGTAAAGTTGTAATTGCTGCAGATGGTGTTGAATCGCGTGTTGGTAAGTGGGCAGGGATTGATACAACTTGTCACATCCGCGATATGGAAAGTTGCGCACAAGTTACTGTCTCTGGATTAAATTTTGAAGAAGATACACTCGATCTTTATTTCGGTAAAAAAGTTTCTCCCGGTGGTTATTTATGGGTTTTTCCAAAAGGTAAAACTTCTGCAAATATTGGAGTTGGTGTTACTGTTGAAGAAGCAAAAAAGAAATCAGCAATTTTATATTTAAATGAATTCCTTGAAAAAAATTATCCAAACGCATCTATATTAACCAGAATTGCAGGCGGAGTTCCTTGTGCAAAACCAAATAAAGTGTTAGTTAAAAATAGAGTAATGTTAGTTGGAGATGCTGGTCACCAAGTCAATCCCATTTCTGGTGGTGGAATTATTTCAGGTATGATTGGTGGAATGCTTGCCGCAGAAGTTGCAGCTGATTCAATTAAAAACCAAAACCTAAAACAATTATCAGAATATGAAACAAAATTTCATTCAAGACTCGGTTGGCGGCACGAAGTTTTCGCATCAATTAAAAATGCAATTTGGGGAATTTCTGATGAAACATTCGATTCGCTTACGCTTTCAACTCTTGAACTTCCAATGGAGAAACGTACTCTTGCTGCAATTTTTAGAAAAGCTTTGTGGAATAAACCCTCAATGGTATTAGAGGTGGCAAAAGTATTTTTAAAATAATTTAATTGTTGAAATGATTCTATCTTCAAATGTAGAAAATTACTTCCTCTCAAAATCAGGAATGAAACTGATTTATCCACCAACCGAAAAAATTTCTTTAATTCAAGTTAAAAATTTCTCAGAACTTGGAAAACTAACCGCGCTAAGATTACTTGAATGGGTTTCTAAAAATCCCAAAGGAGTAGTTTCATTACCGACAGGAAAAACTCCTGAATATTTTATTAAATGGGTTGATTACTTTCTAAAAAATTGGAAAACTGAAAGAGTTCAAAAAATATTAAGTGCAGTTAATTTTCCCTCGAAAGCTCAACCAAATTTATCGGGATTACAATTTGTTCAAATAGATGAATTTTATCCGATTAACCCAAGTCAACATAACAGCTTTCATTACTATATAAATAAATATTATTTATCAAATTGGGGTATTCAAAAAAATAAATCACTACTGATTAATTCAAATGGAATTGGAACAGCATCGAATCTTCCGATTGATAAAATATTTTTAGATAACAACGTTGACTTATCCCTTCGAACAAGATGGCCAAGTAACAGAATTGAAAGATTACAAAAAGAGACTATTCAAATTATAGATCAGTTTTGTACTGAATATGAAAATAAAATTAGAGAAAAAGGTGGCATCGGATTTTTTCTCGGTGGAATTGGTCCCGATGGACATATTTGTTTTAATGTAAAAGGAAGCGATCTACATTCGACAACACGCTTAACAAATACTAATTACGAAACTCAAGCCGCTTCTTCTACAGATTTAGGAGGAATAGAAATTTCAAGAAATCGACTTGTGATAACGATTGGTTTGGAAACCATTACTTATAACAAAAATATTACTGCCATAATTATTGCAACAGGCGAGTCAAAATCTAATATTGTGAGAGATTCGATTCAAAAAGCTGCTTCAAATAATTACCCTGCTTCTGCGCTTCATAAAATTCCAAATGCAAGATTTTATTTAACAAATGGTGCTTCAATAAGATTAACAGAAAGAAGATTCCATTCAGTTAAAAAAGAAAATCCTTTGTCCGAAGATTCACTTGAACGTGCTATTATTAATTTAAGTATTGAAAAAAATAAACCTTTAATTGAATTAACAAATAATGATTTTGATTCAAACAGGTTAGCAAGGTACGTTTTAGAACAGAGCAGTAAAAATCATCGAAATATTTGTAACAAAGTTTATCAAAATATAATTACTCATCTCGAAGAAGGAATGCAACAACTTACCAATCAAGTAATTCTTCACACAGCACCACATCACGATGACATTATGCTTGGTTACTTACCTTACATAACTCATCTGGTTCGTGAGCCATCAAATAAACATCACTTTACAACTTTGACAAGTGGGTTTACTGCCGTTACAAATTCTTATTTTGTAGAATTATTAAATAATCTTAAATCATATTTAAATTCAAAGGAATGTAAAAATAAATTTCAAACTAATTATTTCAATCATAAAAATATTGGATGGCGAGATTTTGAAGCCAATCAATATTTATTTGGAATTGCTGAACATAGTAAAACAATTAGAAGTGAAGCTACTTCGGACAGATTATTGAGATATATTATTGAAATTTATAAAATCAAAGATTTTTCAAAATTATCACAAAAAATTGAAAGCTTATTAAAATATTTTGAAAAACAATATCCCGGACAAAAAGATATTATTTCAATTCAAAAATTGAAAGGTATGATCCGAGAATGGGAAGAAGAATTAGTTTGGGCATTTTATGGTTTCAATTCAAAGGATGTATCTCACTTACGATTGGGATTTTATCAGGGAGATATATTTAATGAGAATCCAAAAATTAAAAGAGATGTAATTCCAATTTTAAATTTACTACGAAAATTAAAACCGACGATTGTTACACTTGCATTAGATCCTGAAGGGAGCGGTCCTGATACACATTATAAAGTTCTTCAGGCAACAACTGAAGCTATAAAATTATATGAAAAAGAAACTGGTAAAAAAGATTTAGTTATTTGGGGTTATCGGAATGTCTGGAATAGATTTCACCCAAGTGATGCTAATTTATATGTACCGGTAAGTTTAAACTCAATGGCAATAATGGAAAATGTATTTCATTATTGTTATGGTTCTCAACGAACTGCGAGTTTCCCTTCTTACGAATACGATGGACCATTTTCAAGATTAGCTCAAAAAATTTATGCAGATCAGTTTGAAGCAATTAGAACTTGCCTTGGAAAAGAATTTTTTGTTACTCATACTCATCCACGAGTAAGAGCTGCATTTGGATTGGCTTATCTTAAAAAACTTTCCTTAGATGAACTTTATAAATATTCAGCTGACTTAAAAAAATTGACTGAACTTTAATTATAGATATTGTTGGAGCTGACTGAAAGTTTTATTATAATTCTCCCACTTAAATGAAAAAACAAGTAAACTTTTTTAAATGGCTTTTAGTTTTCGCAGGGGTAATTTCTCTTCCTTTTCTACTCAGAAAAAAGAAAAAGAAAAAAGAGGAACTTAAAAAAAATATCCGCTACGATAACTCTGATTATTTACAATCTTAAAAAAATAAATAATTTTTAAAGCTGCTCGACCTTAACCATGTTTGTACTTCCACGTTTGAGAAGTGGAATACCGGCAGTTATTACAACTTTATCTCCCTTTGACACAAATTTTTGCTTCAGCAATAACTCAATAATTTTATCCAAAGTTTTATCAGTATCCTTAATTTTATTTATACTAATTGATCGAACTCCCCAATATAAATTCAATCGTTTCATTATTTTTTCTCGATCAGTAATTGCAATTATTTTTATTGATGGACGATAGCGGGAAATAATACAAGCCGTGTCTCCAGAATATGTTACAACAACAATTGCACTTGCTCCAATTTGCTTTGCTAAAATACAAGCTGATTTTCCAATTGCTTTTGATTTTGAAAATTCGCTTTCAATTAAATGATCATCCAAATTATATTTTTCTGTTAAAACTTTTTCTGCTCTCCGAACTACCGATTCCATAATTTTTATAGTTTCAATTGGAAATTTTCCAACAGAAGTTTCGCCACTTAACATAACAGCATCGGCACCATCAAGCACTGCATTTGCTACATCATTTGCTTCTGCGCGTGTTGGTCGTGGATTTTCTATCATTGATTCGAGCATTTGAGTCGCAATAATTACAGGCTTTCCAGCTTCATTAGCTTTTTTACAAATCATTTTTTGCGCAATTGGTACTTCTTGCAATTCACATTCAACTCCTAAATCACCACGTGCAACCATAATTCCATCTGCTTCTTTTATTATTTCATCAATATTTTTAAGCGCTTCGATCTTTTCAATCTTGGCAATTATTGGAAGTTTTCTCCCTTTATCAATTTTGGAAACAATAAACTTTTTTAATTGTCGAATATCTTCTGCTGTTCGAACAAATGAAAGTGCTACGTAATCAACATCATTCTGAATACCAAATTCCAAATCCTTTAAATCTTTTTCTGTAAATACCGGAACATTTAATTTAACTCCGGGAAGATTAATTCCTTTTCTTTCTTTTAAAATACCACCATGAATTACTTCTGTAATTACATCTTTCTCAGTGCAACCAATAACTTTAAATTGCAATAAGCCATCATCCATTAAAATATTATCACCAACTTCAACTTCTTTAGCAAGATTTTTGTAGGAAGTTGACACAATTTTTTCATTTCCGAGAACATCGCTGGGAGTAAGTACAAATTTATCTCCCGCTTTTAGTTCAACAGTTTTATTTTCCAATAATCCTGTTCTTATTTTTGGACCTTGTAAATCCTGCATGATTGCAATTGGTTCGCCAACAATCTTTGCCGCATTTCTAATTTTTTTTATTAAACTGAGTTGTCCTTTGTGAGAACCATGAGAAAAATTTAATCGTGCAATATCCATTCCAGATTCACACATTTTAATTATTATTTCTTCAGTTGAAGTAGCAGGACCAAGCGTGCAAACAATTTTTGTTTTGCCGTAAATTCTCATTGGAACATTTTGAATTTCTTTATTTTTTTTTCGGTTGATAAACATTTTTATATTTCGCCTCTTTCTCGATTGTGGCTTTGTTCATTGTTGTAGTTTTGTATTTTCCATTTAACCACATCAAAACTTGATCATTATAATGGTCACTCAACGGTTGTCCGGATTGTCCGGTTGTTATTATTGTTTGCAATTTATCCATATTTCCAAAATCAATTACTCTCCTCATTGAAGGTCCTAAATTCATCTCGTATGGATGATTAAAAGAATATTCACCATTATTTACAGTTGTTCCATCGCCACTAATTGAATAAGGACCAACATTAAATAAAATTCCAAATGGTGGCTCTCCGCCTATTGGATGTTTAAATGTTAAAGTATGAAGTTTTCCCCATTGCCACATTTTAATATCGGAACCAAGTTTTTTTTCTAAATATGAAATTGCGTCATTCATACTTTTTTTAATAATATCATTTTTAGTTTCAACTTCATCTGTATTAACATTATCAAACCATTCTGAGTTTTCTTTTTCTAAAAGATTAATTAATACTCGAAGTGGAATATTTGCAAGATGCTGATATCCTTCGAGCAAGTTATCTCCAATTTCATCGTGCAAAGTATTTTTTATGAGATAATTAAAAAATACCGCATAGATAGAAGGTGTAACATTTGTTGCTTGAATTTCGAAATTCCAATTTTTAAGATAATTTAAAACTTCTTGTAAATGTATTTCAACTGTTTCCCCTTCGTACGCTAGTAGAATATGTTTTGTTAAATCTTTTGCAAAATAAGAATACTGATCATTTTGAATTTTCTGAAGAAGATCCGGTGAAACTTTTTCATTTCCCCCTAACATTTCTGCAATACGTTGAATACGGGATGGTGGTTCCCATAAATTTGAAATATGATATTGAAAGTTTCTTGCAGTTGTTTTATTATTTGCTGAAGCAATATAATTTTGACTTGGATTGTAAATCGAAGGAAGTTCTTCAAAAGGAACATATCCTTTCCAGTCATTTGAAGTTGTATTTCCATTAACCGGTAGCGTTGGATTATTTTGTGAACGAATTGGAATATTCCCACCCAATTGAAATCCAATATTTCCTTTTGCATCAGCATAAATAAAATTCTGTGCAGGAACTTTGAAATTTTTTACTGCAGCTCTGAAACTTTCCCAATCTGTTGCACGAGATAGTTGATCGATTGTATGAATTTCTGTTGTAACATCATTAGCCGACCATCTAAACGCAATTGGTGGAGCTTTTTCATTTTTTAATATTGGATGAATGTCATTAATTATTGGTCCATGATATGATAGACGATAATTCAACGAAACAAATCCTGAATCTTTTACAAAAATGGAATCATTTACAAATTTATATGGAATTAACTTTCCATTGCTGAAATAATTTTTTTTAGTTGAATCTTCTTCTTCAATATAAAAATCAGTGTCATCCAACATTACATTTGTTAATCCCCATGCAATTGATTTATTATTTCCAATTATTACAAGTGGAACTCCGGGTAACGACATTCCATGTAAATTAATTTCATTACTAACGAGATGAACCTCATACCATTTTGCCGGCGAAGCCAATGCAAGATGAGGATCGCTTGCTAATAATGCATGTCCGGTTGTTGACTTTGCAGCAGAAACTGCAAATGAATTACTTCCAATATGCATTCCAGAAGTTCCCATAAATTTTCTTCGGGATTTATCAATATTAACTAAATCAGTTAGCGCAAGAATTGAATTTTTATAATTAGTGGAAGAAATATTTGTTGCAAACGGAATTGTTACAGGAGCGTTCTCAGGATAAGTTGGAAAAATTTCTTTTGCTTTTTCTAAACCAATACGATTTATAATTTCGCCTAAAGTTACATCAACGTGCCAACTAATATTCAATTCGAAAGCCATTAATCGAGAAATCATCAAAGTGTGAAAGGGTTCCCAATTTTCAGGTGAGTAATCTAACAAGTCAAATTCAATCGGATATTTTCCTTTATGTTCTTTTATAAATGCATTCACTCCATCTGCATAATATTGGAGTAAAAATTTATCTTCCTTTGAAAGTGTTTGATCAATTTTTTTCGCAATACTTTTTATCCCCATCACTCTTAATTGTCTGTCGTAACTAATTGTAGATGCGCCAAAAATTTCTGATAATCTTCCTTCGCCGGCTCTTCGAATTAAATCCATTTGCCACAATCGTTCCTGTGCGTGAATATAACCTTGAACAAAAAGTAAATCGGACTGATTTTTTGCATAAATATGAGGAACTGCATATTTATCATAAAAAACTGAGACTTCGCTTTTCAAGCCATCAATTTTTACATTTTCATTATAATCGGGTAAAGATTTTACAACCAAATATCTTAAAATAAAAAATGTGCCGAGAAGAATAATTACAACTGAAATAATAATACTAAATATTGTTTTTGATTTTTTTGCCATTTTTAATTTATAGTCGGTAGATTCCACTCAATTTTAAGGCGATCATATTCCGCAATTGGTAGCTGAATAATTCGTGGATTTTTTTCTGGATTTAGCCAAGTAATAATAAATTTTAATTTTTTTTCAGTCATTGCAGTGCACCCAATCGTAGTAGATTCATCTTTACCAAAGCAATGTAAGAAAATACAACTTCCCTTTCCTGCTACATTTTCTTTATTATGTTTTACTGCAATTCCATATTTATAATCTGAATCCTGAAATTTCATTTTTTCTGCTGAGTTCCAATCTTTTTCAACTTCTCTTTCACTTACTAGTTGATTGTAAAACATGGACGAAGTATCATCAACGCATCTCATAAACTTATCAGAAAATGAATATGGAATTTTTATACCAATTGGAGGAATCGGATCGTAACCAAATGCCGTTCCAAATTCAAAAATACCTGCAGGTGATTTTTTATCACCTTCTACTTTTTGAATTCCATTTTGTTTTTCATGTAAACCAATTCCCCATGCAAATCCCTTCGATCCAATTTTTACTTTATATGGATCAAATATTAAATTCCATTTATTATTTTCTTTTTCAAAAATATATAAATCGCAAATTGTCGAAGACCAGTTCTTCGAGATGACAAGTATAAGTTGATTAGTCTTTTCCAATTGTGAAAAAAGATTATCTGAATGTAAAAATAAAATCAACAATAAATAAAGAGAGGTTTTTTTCATGTTTCTAATTATATTGAAACCGAAAATCCGGAACGTAGCGCAGCCCGGTAGCGCACTTGCTTGGGGTGCAAGGGGTCGCGGGTTCAAATCCCGTCGTTCCGACAATAAAAAATTTTATGGGGTTTTGTTTCTCGGTATACAATCGCAAACTTATAATAACTTTGTACGGATTGTTTGTAATAAGTTTTTAATCGCTTCAATATCTTCTGAAAAATTTATTGGCAATGATTCAGATTTTTGTTGCTGCTGAATTTGCGAACCTTGTTCACCATTTATTTGAACTGCATCAAACATATCTGTTTGTTTGCCAGATTCAGTTTCATTATTCCAACTTAAAAGAATTTGCCTCGCCCCTTCAATTGTATATTTTTTCTCTTTTAATAAATCTTTAATAAATAAAATTAATTTAATATCTTTACTTGTGTAAACTCTATTTCCGGCTCTGTTCTTTGCTGGATTCAATTGTTCAAATTCAGTTTCCCAGTATCGAAGTACATATTGCTCTAACTCTGTAATTTTACTTACTTCGCTTATTGAGTAATAAAGCTTCTTTATACCGTTTGCTTTCTGCATTTGACAATGAAATTATAAAAAACGTAACTCAATTGCAAATAATAAAGTTAAACTAGTTTACTTAATTAAAATATTGAGTTGTTGAGTATAACTGCTTTGGATGAAAATATTGCTTTTTAAAGTAGAAATTCAGTAAAAGATTAACGATTATTATAGGAAAGAAAAAAATATGCCAGTAACAATTATTGTCGGAACACAGTGGGGCGATGAAGGAAAAGGAAAAATTGTCGACCAAATTAGTAAAAATATAAATATCGTAGCGCGATATCAGGGTGGCGCAAATGCCGGGCACACAATTATTGTAGATGAAAAGGAAGTTGTGCTTCATTTAATTCCATCTGGAATTTTTCATCCTCATGTAACTTGTGTTATTGGAAATGGAGTTGTATTAGATCCCGTTGCATTGATGGAAGAAATTAAAATGATAGAATCTTTAGGTGTTAAAATTGGAAACCGACTTCGAATTAGCCACAATGCACATTTGATAATGCCATATCATAAACTTTTAGATTCACTTCGGGAACAGAGTTCAACAAAAATTGGTACAACTGGTCGCGGCATTGGACCGGCTTATATCGATAAATATATGCGAACGGGGATTCGTGTTGTTGATCTACTTGATAGAAATACTTTAAGAGAAAAATTAATTTCGAATCTCGAAGAAAAAAATAAATTACTAAAAAATATTTATTCTACTAAAGAACTTGATGTTGAAGAAATTATTCGAACATATCAGGATTTCGATAAAAAAATAGATTCGTATGTAACTGATACTTCCCAATTTTTAAATAATGAACTTCGCAAAGGAAAAAAAGTTTTAGCCGAAGGAGCTCAAGGTTCACTTCTTGATGTTGACCATGGCACATATCCCTTTGTAACTTCTTCAAATCCAACAAGTGGTGGTGCATGCACAGGTCTTGGAATTCCACCAACAAGTGTTACAAAAATAATTGGAATCGTCAAAGCATATTCAACTCGTGTTGGGAACGGACCATTTCCGACAGAATTAGAAAATAAAATTGGAGAAAAATTAAGATCAATTGGTCATGAATTTGGTGCGACAACTGGAAGACCGAGAAGATGCGGTTGGCTCGATATTTTTAGTTTAAATTATTCTCTTAAAATAAACGGTGTGGATGAAATTGCATTAACAAAATTAGATGTACTTAGTTCTTTTGAAGAAATTTTAATTTGTACCGGATACAAAGTTAATGGTAAAATGATTGCTAATTTCCCAACCGATATTCGGACATTAGATAATGCAAAACCAATTTTTACTTCTTTTAAAGGATGGCGAGATGACATTACCGGAATTAAAAAGTTTATTTTACTTCCAAAAGAATGTCGAAAATATATTCGTGCAATTGAAAAATTAACAAACACAAAAATTACTTTTGTCTCAGTTGGTCCCCGAAGAAGTCAAACTATAATCAGAAAATAAAATGACCATTAGTGAACAAAGTCCTCGTTCAACTAAACTAAAATTATTTTTATTGATAATTGCTTTTTTAATTATCATACCAACTTTTTTTTACACTCATAATTTAACTGTTCAACTTCAGGAAAGAGAAAAATATTTTGCAGATTTATATGCGAAGTCGATGTCCTACATTGCTGGAAGCAATGCAACCGGCGGTGATTATAGTTTTATTTTTAATGAACTAATCAGAAATATTAACTTCCCGATTATTGAAACTGATTCAACAAATAAAATAATAAAGGGTTTTCGGAATTTTGAATTTGATTCTCAAATATCCGAAGAAGATAAATTGGATTTATTAATTGAAGAAATTGATTTAATGGATCAGCTTCATCCACCAATTGCAGTTAAATTTAACAACACAATTACATTAAGCAACATTCATTACGGCGAATCGAAATTAATTTCGCAACTTAGAATTTTACCGTTAATAGAATTAATTGCCGGCATCATGTTTATTCTCATCGGTTATATTTCATTCAGCTACATTAAAAAAATGGAACACGGAAATATTTGGATTGGGATGTCGCGAGAAACTGCACATCAACTTGGCACTCCACTTTCAAGTTTACTTGGGTGGATTGAAATTCTAAAAGAAAAAATATCGAAAGAAAATATTTCTAATTCTGATTTACAAAATACAATTGGGAGTATGGAGAATGACCTCGTGCATTTAACAAAAATTGCTGATCGTTTCCAAAAAATCGGATCCAAGCCAGTTCTTATTTCTTCATCTCCAACTGAAGTTATTGAGCAAGTAATTCTTTATTTCGAACAGAGATTAAATTCATCACTCGCTGTTAAATCAAGAATTCAATTTCACATACTTGGCGATTTGAAATGCAGAGCAATTTTGAATAAAGAACTTTTTGAATGGGTTATTGAAAATTTAATTAAAAACGCAATTGATGCTATTGCACAAGATGAAGGAAGTATTTCCTTCACACTTACTGAAAAAGATAAATTAGTTTATGTTGATGTAAAAGATAGCGGACACGGAATTAGCGGTTCATTTAAAAAAGATATTTTCCGTCCGGGATTTACTACAAAATCAAGAGGATGGGGATTAGGTTTAAGTTTAGCTAAAAGAATTATAGAAATTTATCACAATGGGAAATTATTTGTTAAAGAAAGTTCCGCGCTAAAAGGTACTACTTTTAGAATTATTCTTTCTCGCGGATAATTAATTATTTTCTTTGAATAATCCCCAAGCAATTAATCCACCAATAATTGTAAATGGTGTTATAATAAAAACATAAAATATTGATCCGAGTATAAAAGAAGGAAGGGCAAATAACAATGTCATTCTTTCGTTTCTGGCTTCAATTATTATATCGTAAAAGAATGGTGGCAACTCAACTTGTCCCAATGGAATAAGTTGCATCATAATATCCAAAGCAAGATTTCCAAAAATAAGTTGAATTAAAACGGAAAGAAATGACGAAGCGACTGCACCAAAAATTCCGGTAAAAATTCCAACTTGAAGACAATTATCTTTAGTAAATAAAAGTTCAGTTTGTTTTATTTCTTGTTTGAATAAATAAACTGCCAACACACTTCCGGCGATTGTACCAATACAACAAAATGCATTTATAAAATTAAGTCCGGGGATATTCCAAATTCCGGCAATAACCAATCCACCATAAAGTGATGAAGTATAAATTTGTCTTTTTGAATTCATAATATTATTTTTCTAAAATCTTCTTCAAGAAATTTCCTGTATATGATTTTGAATTTAATGATACTTCTTCTGGAGTTCCAGTCGCTACAATATATCCACCATTTTCACCACCGCCAGGACCGAGATCAATTATATAATCAGCACACTTTATAATATCTAAATTATGTTCAATAATTACGACGGAGTGTTTTTTTTCAATAAGTTGAATGAAACATTTTTGAAGTGTAGCAATATCATCAAAATGTAATCCGGTTGTTGGTTCGTCAAAAATAAAAAGTGTCGGACCAGTATGTTCGGTCGAAAGAAATGAAGCGAGCTTCATCCTTTGCGCTTCACCACCGGATAATGTTATTGCAGATTGTCCCAATCGAATATAGCCGAGACCAACTTGTTGCAAAACTTTTAATTTCTGTGCAATTCTTGATGACTCTTTATATTTTCCAAAAAACTCAACTGAATCATCCACAGTTAAGTGGAGAATATCTTTTACATTTTTACCGTTCCAATAAACTTCCAATGCATCTTTTTTATATCTGCTTCCTTTACAAACATCGCATTGTAAATAAAGGTCAGCCATAAATTGCATTTCAATTTTTTGATAACCATCTCCTTCGCAAGCGTCGCATCTTCCTCCTGGAACGTTAAAAGAAAAATATCCCGGATGATATCCATTTCTTTTTGCTAATGAAGTGTGTGCAAATAAATTTCTAATTTCGTCGAATACTTTTATATACGTAATTGGATTTGATCGTGGTGTTCGTCCAATTGGAGATTGATCAACTAATTCGATCGCGGAAATAAATTCACTTCCTATAATTGCTTTAACTTTCCCGGCGCGTTCTTTGTAGCCACCTAATCGTTTTTTTAAATTTATAAATAGAATTTGTTCGGCGAGCGTACTTTTTCCGGATCCACTTACGCCCGTAATACAAACAATTATATTCAATGGAATGTCAAGTGTTACTGATTTTAAATTATTTTCCGTTGCTTCAATAATTTTAATCGACTTTCCGTTTGGTTTTTTTCTTTTATTTGGAATTGGAATTTTTAATTTATTAGAAAGATATTTTCCAGTTAAAGAATTTTTCGAATTCATTATTTCTTTTGGCGAACCAGCTGCAACAACTTCCCCACCGAGTTCACCAGCTTTTGGACCGAGATCAATTATATAATCTGAATTCATCATCATACTGGAATCATGTTCAACTACAATTACAGTATTCCCTAAATCTCGCAACTTGTTAAGAATTTTAATTAATCTGTCATTATCAATTGGATGCAATCCGATGCTTGGTTCATCAAGAACATAAATTGAACCCACCAACGATGAACCGATTGAAGTTGCTAAATTAATTCTTTGTGATTCTCCGCCGGAAAGTGTCATTGACAAACGGTTTAAAGTTATATATCCAACTCCAACATCAATTAAAAATCGAAGTCGTTTTGTAATTTCTTCTAATATTCTTCTTCCGATTGTTTTGTCATATTGCGACAATGTTAGATTTGAAAAAAATTCGTCAGCATCGTCGATCGTCATTCCAACAACATCACCAATTTGTTTTCCACCAACTTTAATATTTAAAGTTTCTTTACTTAATCTGTATCCATGACACTCATCGCAAATTGTATAACCGCGATATCGACTTAATAAAACACGAACTTGAATTTTGTAATTTTTTTTCTCAAGCCAACTAAAAAATGGAAATATTCCAATAAATTTTTTCCCAAATCCATAATACACAATTTGTAATTCTCTCGGAGTTAAATCTTTAAAAGGAACATTTAATCTTATATTTGCTTCTTCTGAAATCGAAATTAAATCTATTAAATAATCACTATATCCCGGAGTTGACCATGTTGCAATTGCATTTGCGATTAGCGTTTTTGTTTTATCTGGAATTACTAGTTCTAAATCAACGCCAATCGAACGACCAAATCCCTGACATTTATTACAAGCGCCAATTGGATTATTAAATGAAAACATCTGCGGAGTTGGTTCCGGAAAACGAATTCCATCTTTTGCGCATTCGAAAAACTGATTAAATAAATAGACTTCATTTGATTCAGAATTAAATAATTGAAGATTTCCTCTTCCAACTTCAAATGCTTGCTGTAATGAATCAACAACTCTCGAATCAATTTTTTCATTTATTTTAAGATTGAATCGATCAATTAGAACTTTGATTTCTCTTTTCTCAACTTTAGGAATTTTTTCTTCATTTACATTTATAACTTTCCCTTTAATTAATAAACGGAAGTAACCCTGACTTTTTAATAAAGCAATTTCATTTTCAATTGTTTTTTCGTGATGTTCAGGAAATGGAGAAGTAATAAAATATTTACCTTCACTTAAATTTCTTATTTTTTCAAAAACCGATTGGACAGAATCTTTTACAACTTGCGTTTTACAAACTGGGCAAATTGTTTTACCAATTCTAGCGTAAAGTAATCTTAAGTAGTCATAAATTTCTGTAGTTGTAGCAACAGTTGATCTTGGATTTCTGGAAGTTGTTTTTTGTTCAATCGCAATTGCCGGACTCATTCCCTGAATAAAATCAACATCGGGCTTATCCATTCTTTCTAAAAATTGACGCGCATATGCAGATAAACTTTCTACATATCTTCTTTGTCCTTCTGCA
>SXSI01000035.1 GCA_005792285.1 Bacteroidota bacterium | reverse complement strand
CGACCCCAATTTTCTTCACAATAATACCACTTTAACATATCGCATAAAAGAATTATTTAATTATTCATCTACATTCATAGCTAGAGCATAAATTATTTTAGTTGATTTGTTACATTATAAGAATAGTTTTTCTATTTTCAAAAATGACAAACAAAAATTTTACAATCGAACGAAAAAATAAAATTACTCGTCTTCCCAAAAGAGGGCATTACGACGAGAAGACAATCCATTCAATTCTAGATGAATTGTCAGTTATTATTTTATAAGATTTTTTTAACTTTTGTTAAACTATTATCTTTTTATAAAAAAATTAATTTTGTAAACTCTTTAATTAAAAAAAATGACAAAAACCGTTGGTGTAATTGGAGCTGGAATTGGAGGTCTTGCATTATCAATTCGATTAGCCAATCAAGGGTTTAAAGTAACCATTTTTGAAAAAAATAGTTACCCAGGAGGTAAATTGAGTGAACTTAAGATGAATGGATTTCGATTTGATAAAGGTCCATCATTATTTACTATGCCCGCGCTAATAGATGAATTGACTAATTTGCAAGGGAGCTCGCATAAATTTGAATACCAGAAATTAAAAGTCATAACTAACTATTTTTATTCAGATGGAACGCAACTGAAAGCATCTGCTAATGTTGAAGAATTTGCAGCGGAAGTACATTTAAAATTAAATGAAAATAAAGAAACTGTTTTAAAACACATGAAGCGCAACGCTTTTTATTTTAAAACTACCGAAGATTTATTTTTGAAACAATCGCTACATCAGCTGAAAAATTTCATTAATCTTAAAACAGTAAAAGGTATATTATTTGCCCCGTTCTTGGGTTTAATGAGTACTATGAATAAAAAAAATGAAAAAACTTTTTCGAATCCAAAAACGGTACAGTTGTTTAATCGATTTGCAACTTATAACGGTTCTAATCCTTATAAAGCACCTGCCTTAATGAATATGATTTCGCATTTAGAATTTAATTTTGGTGCTTACTTACCTAAAAAAGGTATGCATCAAATTACAACACATTTGGTCAAACTAGCAGAAGAAGCTAATGTGGAAATTAAATATAATACAACTGTTGAAACCTTAAATGTTGAATCTAATAATAGGATTGCCTCCATTAAAAGTAATGGTATCACTTATTCCTTTGATATTGTGGCAAGCGATATAGATATTCATGCACTCTACAAATATTTATTACCAAATTTTTATACCCCAAAAAAGCTAATTCAACAAGAAAAATCCAGTAGTGCCTATGTTTTTTATTGGGGAATAAACAAAGAATTTGCAGCATTAGGGTTGCATAATATTCTGTTCAGTGATGATTATAAAAAGGAATTTGATTATTTGTTTTCAAAACAATATCCAACAGAAGACCCTACTATTTATATCAATATTACTTCAAAATATTGCAAAGATGATGCCCCAGAGGGTTGCGAAAACTGGTTTGTAATGGTAAATGTACCGCACAACAAAAGCGAGAGTGTAAATTATGCCGCAACAATTAGAAAGAATGTAGTTGACAAAATTAATATGATGCTGAAAACAGATATTGAAAAATATATTATTAGCGAAAGTACTTTAAATCCAATTGATATAGAAAACCAAACATCTTCTCTAGGCGGATCACTATATGGTAACTCTAGCAACAATAAATTTGCAGCATTTTTACGACATGCTAATTTTTCGTCAAGTATTAAAAATTTATTTCTTGTAGGAGGAAGTGTGCATCCAGGAGGAGGTATTCCGCTATGTCTTTTTAGTGCAAAAATAGCCAGTCAACTTATAGTAGAACAAGAAATGAAATGAAAAAAACATACGAATCATATTTTTTATATTTCTTAATTCTGGTCTATATTTCTGGCTCGATTGGGTTTGTAGTCAATCCTTCTTTTTTTAGTCCTTTTACACCTTATACATTATTACTTACTTGTTTCGTTTTTTTAATTCATAGTCCCTTAGCAGACGAAAAATTTATAATTGCGTTTTTTTCGATTGCGTTTTTGGGTTTTATTATTGAAGTAGTTGGTGTGAAAACTGGATTAATTTTTGGAAAATATTCGTACGGTGACGGATTAGGCTATAAATTTCTTAATGTTCCTCTGGTCATTTCGATCAATTGGGCAATGCTTATTTGTGCTGGAATCAAAGTAGTAAGTCGTATCTTTGCAAACAAAATAACTGTTTTGGTTGTGGCTGCTTTACTCGTAACGCTTATTGATTTACTTATTGAGCAAGTGGCACCGAAACTTAATTTTTGGCAATTTGAAGGTGGGCTACCTGATTTACAAAATTATTTGAGTTGGATTGGCGTTGCTTTTTTTACATCTTACTTTTTTTACCCTACAATTATAAAAGGCAATAGTACTGTCTCTTTAATAATATTGATTTTACAAATTATATTCTTCACCTTTTTATGTATATTTATTTAATATGGAAATAATAATTAATTCTAGCATAGTTTTAGTCACTTTTATACTAACAGAATTTTCTGCTTGGGCAAATCACAAATACGTAATGCATGGTTTTATGTGGTATTTTCATGCTGATCATCACAAAAAAGACCATAAAAGCTGGTTTGAACGAAATGATTTGTTTTTTATCATCTATGCCGTACCAAGTTGGTTGCTCATAATGTTTGGAATGATGAACCAATATGCCTGGTACACATGGGTTGGTTTTGGTATTTTATCTTATGGTATAGCTTATTTTTTTGCACATGACCTGATAATTCACCAACGCTTCAAAGTATTTACCAAAACAAAAAATGTATTTGTTTTAGCATTGCGTCATGCGCACAAAATGCATCACAAAAATACTGGAAAAGAAGGTGGCGAAAGTTTTGGAATGTTAATTATTAAGAAAAAATACATTCAAGCTGCATCAAAACAGTCTAAAACCCTTTACACATAAAACATTGTGCGTATGGATAAATATCTTACTCTTTAGTTTAAAATTTGCACTTTAGCTTTTGTTTATCTTATAGATTATTCATTGGCTTTACCTAAAATTAAACTATCAAATGGAACATACAAATGCTATCAATTGCCCGATTTGTAAAAAAACCGAAACTTCTTATTACATGTCAACAAATGCATTAATGCATGAGCCAAATAATGAGCTTTATGTTTTTGATTTATGTAATAATTGCGAAACAGTGTTTCTAACAAATCCGGTAGTGTCGGAAATATTAGAGGAGTACTACACCGAAAACTATTTACCCTATAGAGGTTCTTTAGCGTGGGGAAAGTATTTTTCCTTTGTAGAAAACAGTCAAAAAAACTTGGATTTAAAGCGAGTTAATTTTGTAAAAAAATATCTTAAAAAAAACGAGCCTAATCTTACTGTTTTAGATGTAGGATGTGGTAATCCGAGTTTTTTAGAACTTTTGCAACAAAACTCAAAAGTAAATTGCACTGGAATTGATTTTTCAGATTCGGGTTGGAAGGGTAAAAATTACCCTAACTTAGAACTTAAAAAAGTTTCTATTGAAGATTATGATACTAAGACAGAATTTGATGTAATCACGCTGTGGCATTATTTAGAGCACGATTACAACCCGTATCAAACTATTGAAACACTCTATAATTGCCTAAAACAAGGGGGAAAAATAATTATTGAAATACCTAATTATAAAAGTATAAGTGCAAAAATTCAAAAATCATATTGGCAAGGATGGCATAGTCCAAGACACCTGTCATTATTAACAAATAAAGGTTTTGCGCTTTTGTTTCCCAAAGATAAATGGGATATTAAAAAATATTTGCAATACGGAACCCTTGATGCGTTTACCCTATGGTGGCTTGGTAGAATGGAAAAAAAAGGGATAGATTGGTCGGGGAATATGTCTAATCATTTTTGGATGCTTGTTCTTTTAAAAATGATTACATCCCCTATTTTCGTCTTTGAAAAACTATTTCCGTTGGGCGTACAAATTTTAGTGGTTGAAAAAAAATAATCTGATTTACAATCCTAAACCCATTCGAAATCAATTTATACCCATGAGCCAAATAACTACTTGTACATTTTTTAAATTGGAATCTTTTCCCAACAAACTTTGGGCATTGTCCCAAATGCAATTAGGACATTCTCATTTCAAAAATATTGTAGGACTAGTGTTCTACAAACTATTAGGTTCAGGTGCTGAAAATGGTTTTAGTTCGAAACCAAACTTTGGCACGTATGCATTATTATGTATTTGGGAATCAGAAATACATGCTACTGATTTTTTTAAAGAAAATTCATTTTTTAACAATTATAAATCTAAAAGCGCTGAATCATTTACCGTTTTTGCACATGCAGCAGAAGCCCACGGAAAATGGGATGGAAAACAACCTTTTGTTTCTCATGCTACTTTGGCTTTAGATAAGCCAGTAATGGTTTTAACGCGAGCTAGTATTCGGCTTTCAAAATTAATTTCTTTTTGGAGAAAAGTAGGTCAAGTGAGTAAAAGTTTAGAAGGTTTTGATGGGTTAGCGCTATCCATTGGTGTTGGCGAATGGCCTTTAATCCAACAAGCAACTTTAAGCATTTGGAAAACGCAAGCCGAAATGATCGATTATGCCTATAAAAATGAAAAACATAAAGAGGTTGTTCGTCTTACCAGAAAACTAAAATGGTACAAAGAAGAACTATTTGCAAGATTTATTCCCTATAAATTTTTAGGCCGCTGGAATGATAAAAATGTTGAGAATTTTTTAGAGCTCTAATCCTATTTTATTCAACTGTTTGAGTAGTGAAGTCTGTAGTTATTAAAAAACTGCTGTTTTTGATCAACTTGTTTTTCACTAAACATTGTTACTTGAAAAAGAGTTTTAACTTTTTTCATTAACCCCAGGATTAATGCTAGGGTTATAGCATAAAGCACAAATCGGCTTCAGCCATGAAATTGTTTTAATCATACTTCTACAAGTTCGTCTGTGTCAGTCAGGTTCAGGACTCAGTCGCAAATCCTTCTTTTTTATGATACTTATCTTTATTTTCAAAAATGACAAACAAAAATTTTACAATCGAACGAAAAAATAAAATTACTCGTCTTCCCAAAAGAGGGCATTACGACGAGAAGACAATCCATTCAATCTTAGATGAAGTGTTAAGTTGTACAATAGCATTTACGAAAGATGGAATTCCTTTTCAAATTCCTACAATATATTGCAGAATTGGTAATTCAATTTTTATTCATGGCTCTGTTGGTGCTGGATATATGCGAGTTATGGAAGAAAAAAATACTCTGGTAAATATTTGCGTTCACATTTTAGACGGATTAGTTTTGGCTCGATCAGCTTTTCATCAAAGTGCAAATTATCGATCGGTTGTAATTTTTAGCCATGCAAAAGTTGTAAAGAATAGAAAAAAAATTATCAAAGTTTTAGAAGAACTCACAAACAGAATTCATCCAAAACGTTGGAGCGATGTCCGTGAGATAACCGAAAAGGAATTTCTTGTTACGAGAATTTATGAATTTCCGATTGAATCGGTTTCTGCCAAAATCCGAACTGGGCCGCCTATTGATGAAGAATCTGATTACAACTCGAAGTTTTGGGCTGGTGTAATACCGCTTGAAACTAAAAGAGGGAAAGTAATTCCGGATCCGAGATTAAATCCGAAAATAAAAACGCCAAAATATTTGCTTGGTTAATTGTCATTGTGAATCCTGATTTGTTGGGATGAAGCAATCTCAATAAAAAAAAGATTGCTTCACTTCGTTCGCAATGACTACCCAATTTTGTCATTGCGAGGATCCCGACTTGTCGGGAGACGAAGCAATCTAAATTGTGAATAATGCAAAATCATTCTTCGATTTCGAGTAAAACACTTTGTTGAGAGTGACATTATTTATTCAAATGCTTAACCTTTTTTGTTGTATGTTTGCATTCTATGAAATTGATTAAATTATTTTTTTGGATAAATATTTTTATTTTTACAAATCTTTTTGCTCAAACGGGAAGTGTAAGTGGATATGTTTACACTGAACAAAACGAACCGGCAGTTGGAGCAACAGTTTTTATTAGTAATTTAAATTTAGGGAGTAGTTGTAGCGAAGTCGGTTTTTTCAAAATTGAAAATATTCCTGCTGGAAGTTATGAATTACTTGTTCGTTCAATTGGATATGAGCAAACTGAAATTCCAAAAGTTACAATTAAGAATAATGAAAATGTAACTGTCAGAATTTATTTAAAAACTTCTACTGTAGAAATGGAGCAAGTGGAAATTTCAGCAATTAAACGACAACCTGTTGAAGATGCTCGAGTGAGTGTTCTATCTCTAACTCCACGCGAAGCAAAATTTTTACCCGGAAAAGCTGAAGATGTTTTAAGAAGTTTAACTGCATTTCCCGGAGTTTTGGCAGTCTCTGATTTTTCATCTCAACTTGCAATTCGAGGTTCTGGTCCGGACCAAAATTTAATTTCAATTGATGGATTCGAAATTATAAATCCATATCGACTTTATGGTTTCATTTCAATGTTCAATCCTGAAACTGTAAGTGAAATAAGTTTACAAACTGGTGGCTTCCCTGTAAAATTTGGAGATCGGCTTTCGGCAGTTCTCGATGTAAAAAATAGAGAAGGGATATCAAATCAAGTTGTGAGTGGAAAAATAAATACGAGTATCACAAATGCGAATTTAATTTTTGAAGGATCGTTGCCGTTTGATGCTACTTGGATTCTTTCTACGAGAAGAACTTATTATGATTTAATTTTAGGGCCGATTATTAAAACTCTAAAATTTGTTGATGGCGATGTTGCTCTTCCACATTTTACAGATATTCAAACAAAAATTGCATTTCCAATTAACCAGTATAACAAAATAATTTTTAATGGAATTGGTTCAAACGATGCAGTTAAATTTATGTCGGGCAGTAGTTCGCCTCGCCCGGGGAGTATTAGTATTGAAGATGATTCGAGAAATAATTTATTGGGAATGACTTGGCAGTTTACTCCGACAAAAAATATTGTTTCCCAAACACAATATTCGTGGTATCAAAATCAGGGCGTTGGTGCGTTCGATGGAACTTTTATTGATCCTTCTCAAAACACGGGAAACTTAGAAAAATTTGATACAACTGGAATTCGTTTTTTTTCTTTCGGTGTTGATTACGATTTCAAATATATAAAGTCAACTGTAAATCATAATACAATAATTAATTTAGAAGGACATTCATTTGAATTTGGAGGAGGAGTTGATTATCTGACAACAACTCAAACTCAATACATTGAATATGATTCGACGTTTAAAGATTTTATCACTAATGTGCGAAGGTTTGCGCTTCCAACAGATTTTAGTTCAACATTAGATTACGATCGTTTCAATTTTTATTTTCAAGATAGAATTCAAATATCGCCACAATTTTATATTCAGCCAGGAATAAGATTTGATAATTATAAAATCATGGCGAAGTCGCACATTTCTCCAAGAATAAATTTTTCCTATTCGATTGATAATTTAACTACACTTCGTGGTGCATACGGAAATTATTTTCAATCTCCCGGAATGGATAAACAGATATCAAATCAAAATTTACAATACACTGCCGAAACATTTTTAGAAATTGATGCAGAAAAGGCAACTCATTACATTTTAGGAATTGATCGAATATTGACACAAGAGTGGCAACTTAAAACGGAAGGATATTTAAAACAATTCACAAGTTTAATTGTTCCTGAAATTTTAGTTGGAAAAGTTTATAAGTCAACAATAATTCCTGGAAAAGATATTTATTCGCGCGAAGGTTGGACAATTCCTATAAAAGTTGATGGTGATTCAATAACTCGAAAACCTGTAAATGAAGGAGTTGGTGTTGCTTATGGGATCGAATTTTTTCTGCAAAAAACTCAAACTCAGTCGGAAGATGAAATAACGGGATGGATAAGTTATGCTTGGGCAGTTGCGGAACGTGAGCGTGATGGAATACGAACGCCATTTATTTATGATCAACGGCACGCAATGAATATTGTTGGAAATTATAAATTAGCAGAAAATTGGGAATTGGGAATAAATTTTACGCTTCGATCAGGAAGGCCTTACGCAGAAGCAATCGGACTTAAACCACGAATCAGTTCAAAAAATGATACAATTCTTACAGACTCAAAAGGGAAAGTAATTCTCGATATCGAATATGAGAAGAAAACTCTTTCCGGAAGATTGAAACTTTACCATTCCTTAGATTTAAGAATTACAACTTATCCGCGCTGGTTTGGTTTGCCTTGGTCATTTTATCTTGATGTTACAAATTTATACAATAATAAAAATGAACAACAAAAAAGTTTTTATATCGATAAGGAAACTAAAAAACTTGAAGAGCGTATAATTTATGGACTGCCGATTTTTCCGGCAATTGGGATGAGTTTTACTTTTTAACTTTTATCTTTTGCAGTTTGTTTAAGCGAAAGTTTTAATAAATTTTCGATAGTCATTCCACTATTTTTATTTTCAGAAAGAATTTTTATTACAATACTTTCAGATTTAGATTTATTATATCCAAGTGAAATTAAAGCGTTGATAGCTTCGCTGCGAATAGAAGGGGAAGTTATTGTTGCAGAAGTTCCAAAATTTAATTTCAACATTTTATCTTTTAATTCTACAACTAAACGTTCTGCAGTTTTTCTTCCAATTCCCGGAGTTGATGTTAAAGCTGAAATATCGCCGATACTTATGAAATGTTGAATTTCATTTGGCTTCGATCCCGATAAAATTGTTTGAGCGATTTTCGGACCGATTCCGGAAACTGTAATTAAAAGTTTGAACATTTCTCGTTCTTCTTCAGAAATAAATCCAAAAAGTAAATGTGCATCTTCTCTTACAACTAAATAAGTATAAATAAAAACTTCAGAATTAATTGAAGGTAAATTTTCAAAGGTAGAAATTGAAATGAAAACAAGATAGCCAACATTATTCACTTCAACAGAAATTTCTGTTGGCGATTTTTTAATTAATTTTCCACGAAGTGAAGTTATCATTTTACTTTCTCAAAATAACTTTTTCAGGATGTGCTTCAATGTAAGTTTTCCAATCAATAAACCTTTTTTTAGTTTGCGAAGTTCGTTGTGCTTGGCAAAGTGCAATTGCCAAAGCATCTGTTGAATCAAAATACTTTGGAAGTGATTTCAATCCAAAGGTTTTAACTATTATGAATAGGATTTGATTTTTCGAAGCATTTCCATTTCCGGCAACTGCTTTTTTAATCGAACGAGGGGAGTATTCAAAAATTGGTAAATTATTTTGTGCAGATATCAAAAGTAAAGTTCCCCGAACTTCGCCAATTCTTAATGCTGATTGAACATTTTTGCCATAAAATGCAGTTTCAATTGCAATCTCATTCGGTTTATATTTTAAAATAACTTTTTTCAGATGTGTGTAAATATTATTTAAACGCTCTGGCATTTGTTGTTTTGAAGAATTTTTAATTACACCGACATCAATTAATTTATATTTACGATTTTCATTCGAAATAATTCCATAACCGGTAATTAGCGAACCGGGATCAATTCCAATTATAATCATTTAAGATTTCTCAGAGATTTTAAATGTACGTATTTTAAGTTGTGGCAGAGTTCTGTCGTTATAATTATTTTCATCTATCGTGAAAAGAATATCGAAATAATTTCCTTTTCTTGCCAACTCGAACAATTCAATATTATCGAATGCAATGCAATCTAAAAATCTCTCTTTTGTTCTAATTGATCCTTTGAAATGTTTTTCTTTAAGTAATTTATAATTACTGAAGGAAATATTTTTTGAGACGAATGTTGGCGGCATATTTCCAGGGCCGTAAGGTGCAAACCTAAATATTGATTTTAAAAAAGTAGAATTAATTTCATCAAGTGAAATTTCTGAATCTACAATTTGTGTTGGAATTCTTTGATCGGGAAGAATATTATTTTGAAAATATTCCGATAAAGTATTTCTAAGTAAATCAATTTTAGAAATTTCAATTGATAAACCAGCAGCCATTTGATGACCACCAAATTGATTCAATAAATTATTTGCATTTTGAAGAGCTTCATAAATACTTACTTCAGAAATACTTCTGCACGAACCTTTTGCAACTCCATTAATATTTGTGAGTATAATTGTTGGCAGATAATATTCTTCAACTAATTTTGAGGCAACAATCCCAATAACACCTGGATGCCAGTTTTCATTATAGAGAACAATTACATTTCCATTTTGTAAGTATGGATTATTCTCGTACAAAGATAGAGCTTCTGCAAAAGTGTCATCTTGAATTTTTTTTCTATTTATATTTTCTTTTTCAAGTGTGTCAGCAAGATTTATAGAATCTACATTTGTATCTGAAATTAAAAGTTCGACAGCTCTCGTAGCGCTTCCGAGTCGTCCGGCAGCATTTATTCGCGGAGCCAATCCAAAAACAATTTTTGTTGAGTCTAATTTATTTCTATCAATATTGGCATTTTCAATTAATTGCTTGTAACCGGGACGAGGCGATTTCTTCAATAAATTTATTCCAAGTGCAGAAAATGTTTTATTTTCGCCAGTCATTTGCACAATGTCTGCCGAAATTGCAACTGCAACAAAATCCAAATACTGCTCTAAATTTATATTTGAATTTAATTTTTGATGAATTCCCTGGATTAGTTTAAACGCAACTCCGCAACCACATAAGAATTTGAAAGGGTAGTTACAATCTTTTTGGAAGGGATCGAGAATTGAAATAGCAGGAGGAAGAATTTCAGCAGGTTCGTGATGATCGCAGATAATTGATTCAATCCCAATTTGATTTGCGTATTCAATTTTTTCAACATCTCTTATTCCACAATCTACTGCAACAAGTAATTCTACACCACATTTTTTAGCTTCATCAATTCCAATTTTCGAAATTCCATATCCTTCATTAATTCTATCAGGAATATAAAACGAAACATTCAATCCAAGCTCGCGAAAGAAAAGATAGAGAAGTGCAGTTCCATTTGTTCCGTCAACATCGTAGTCGCCATAAATCATACAAATCTCTTTTTTATTTATTGCATCGATAATTCTGTTGACCGCTAAATCCATTCCCTTCATTAAAAAAGGATTGTGCAAATCTTTAAAACTTGGCGCAAAATATTTTCTGGCTTCATCATAGTTATTTATTCCACGTTGAATTAATAGTTTTGCAATTAGATCAGTGGTTTGTATTTCCTGTGCAAAAATTTTTATTTTCTGCTTATCAGGATTTGGAATTTCCTTCCAACGATAATTTTTAAGTTTCGAAGGGTTCATAAAATAAAATAATAAAATGTCATGGAAGGTTTATCGATAAGCCGAATTCTGTCTATCTGCAAAAGCAGAGAGGCAATCATTTCTCTTGGCGCTTCATTACTGAAACGCTCCAGCGACCTACCCATCAAGTTTATCTTTCGATAGTTGAGCGAGAAGCTCTTCTGTTGTTTCCAACAAACAGGATTTACATGGTCTTGCTCCAAGTGGGGTTTATCGAGCATTGCACATCACTGCACAACCGGTGCGCTCTTACCGCACCT
>SXSI01000034.1 GCA_005792285.1 Bacteroidota bacterium | reverse complement strand
TTGGAGACAAGCAGATAAATATGGTGTACCACGAATTGCGTTTATAAATAAAATGGATAGAGTTGGCGCCGATTTTTATAGTGCAGTTCGCATGATGAAAGAACGTCTCGGTGCAAACGCAATACCAGTTCAAATTCCTGTTGGCGAAGGTGATATGTTTAATGGGATAATTGATCTTACCACGATGAAAGCAAGAGTTTTTGACGAAGCTTCAAATGGTCAAGAATGGGAAGATTTAAAAATTCCACACGACTTACAAAAACTTGCAAGTGATTATAGAATTAAAATGCTCGAAGCAGTTTCCGAAGAAGATGATACTCTTTTAGAAAAATATTTAAATGGCGAAGAAATTTCGAGCGAAGAAATTAAAAAAGTTTTAAGAGAATCTTGCATAAAATCAAAAATTATTCCTGTTCTTTGTGGTTCGTCATTTAAGAATAAAGGTGTACAAATGTTACTTGATGCAGTTGTAGATTTTCTTCCATCCCCAATTGATATTAATGCAGGAGAAATTACGGGGCATCATGAAAATATGAAAGACCAAATTACTCGTAAAATTTCGGATGATGAAAAACTTACTGCGATTGCTTTTAAAATTATGACCGATCCATTTGTAGGAAGATTAACATTCTTCCGTATTTATTCAGGAACAGTTGAAGCCGGATCTTATATTTATAATTCTGTAAGTGGAAAAAAAGAACGAGTTGGTAGAATTCTTAGAATGCACGCAAATACCAGAGAAGATGTTGAAAAAGGTTTTTCTGGTGATATTTTAGCAGCAATTGGTTTTAAAAATACACGAACTGGTGACACGTTGTGCGATGAAAATGATCCAATTATTTTAGAAAGAATGGTATTCCCGAATCCAGTTATTCATCAGGCGATTGAACCAAAAACTAAACAAGATCAAGAAAAAATGTCTGAAGCTCTTCAAAAACTTGCTGAAGAAGATCCAACATTTAGAATTTCTTCAAATGAAGAAACCGGCCAAACCTTAATTGGTGGAATGGGTGAACTTCATTTAGAAATTATTGTTGAGAGAATGAGACGAGAGTTTAGAGTTGATGCAAATGTTGGAAAACCACAATTTGCTTACAAAGAAACAATTCGTAAAAAAGTTGAAGCTGAAGGAAAATTTATTCGACAATCTGGTGGAAAAGGACAATATGGTCATGTTTGGATTGAACTCGAACCAAATGAAAAAGGAAAAGGATTTGAATTTGAAGATGCAGTAGTTGGTGGTTCTATTCCAAGAGAATTTATTAAACCATCAATGGAAGGTATTAGAGACGCATTGAAAAATGGAGTATTAGCTGGTTATCCTGTTGAAGATGTAAAAGTAAGATTGATTGATGGATCTTTTCATCCTGTTGACTCTTCTGAAATGGCATTTAAAATTGCCGGTTCAATGGCATTCCAAGCAGCAGCAAAAAAAGCAAACCCAGTTCTTCTCGAACCAATAATGGGTGTTGAAGTTGTAACCCCTGAAGAATATATGGGTGATGTAATGGGAGATTTAAGTTCCCGAAGAGGCAAAATAGAAGGAATGACTGCACGTAAAGATGCGCAAGTTATTAAATCATTAGTTCCACTTTCGGAAATGTTTGGTTATGCAACGCAAATGAGATCAATGACTCAAGGTCGCGCTCATTATACAATGCAGTTTTCGCATTACGATGAAACACCAAAATCAATTTCTGAACAAATAATCGAAAAAGTAAAAGGGAAAGAATCAGTTCCCGTATAAATATTAACAATGAACAAAAAACTAAATTTCACAATTTATAAAAAGGAGTAACCATGGCAAAAGAAAAATTCATGCGTGATAAACCTCACGTAAACATTGGAACCATTGGTCACGTTGATCATGGTAAAACAACATTAACTGCTGCAATAACTATGACGCTTGCAAAGAAAAATCTTTCAGCAGTCAGAACTTTCGATAGCATTGATAATGCTCCTGAAGAAAAAGCACGTGGTATAACGATTCAAACTGCACACGTTGAATACCAAACAGAAAATCGCCACTACGCACACGTTGATTGTCCAGGTCACGCAGATTATGTGAAGAATATGATCACTGGTGCAGCACAAATGGATGGTGCAATTCTTGTCGTTGCTGCAACAGATGGACCAATGCCGCAAACAAGAGAACATATATTATTAGCACGTCAAGTTGGTGTTCCAAAAATTGTTGTCTTTATGAATAAAATTGATGCTGCAGATCCTGAATTAGCCGAGCTCGTTGAAATGGAATTACGTGATCTTTTAAAAATGTATGAATATCCCGGAGATGAAATCCCAATCATTCGTGGTTCAGCATTAAAAGCAATGGAAGCTGCTGTAAATCCAAATTCAAAAGCAGATCACCCAGATCTTCAATGCATTTTTAAATTAATGGAAGCTGTTGATACTTATATTCCAGTTCCAATTCGTGACGATGCAAAACCATTTTTAATGCCTATTGAAGATGTATTCTCAATTACAGGACGTGGTACAGTTGGTACAGGTCGTGTTGAAAGAGGACGAGCAAAAATTGGTGATGAAGTTGAAGTAATCGGACTTAATCAGTATAAAAAAACAGTTGTTACCGGAGCAGAAATGTTTCGTAAAGAACTTGATGAAGTTGTTGCTGGTGATAACGCAGGAATTTTATTACGTGGAATTGAAAAAGATGATTTAATGCGTGGTATGGTTGTTGCAAAACCAGGTTCAATTAAACCACATAAAAAATTCTCAGCACAGGTTTATGTTTTGAAAAAAGAAGAAGGTGGACGACACACTCCATTTATTAATGGTTACAGACCACAGTTCTATTTCAGAACAACAGACGTTACAGGAAATGTTGCACTACCAACCGGAGTTGAAATGATTATGCCGGGTGATAATGTTGACAACATGGTTATAGAATTAATATCAACTATCGCTATGGAAGAAGGATTACGTTTTGCAATTCGTGAAGGTGGCAGAACAGTTGGTGCTGGTGTTGTATCAAAAATAATTGAGTAATTAATTTTTTAATAACACTCATTTAAAAAGGAAATAAAAGTGGCAAGTCAAAAAATTAGAATTAAGTTGCGGTCTTACGATCATAATCTTATCGACAAGTCTGCCGATAAGATTATTAAAACAGTAAAATCAAGTGGTGCAATCGTATCTGGACCGATACCTTTGCCGACAAAAAAAACGATTTATACCGTAAATCGTTCGCCACATGTTGATAAAAAATCACGTGAGCAATTTGAAACAAGAATTCATAAACGGTTAATTGACATTCTCACATCTGGATCTAAAACAGTTGATGCATTAATGAAACTGGATTTACCGGCTGGTGTTGATGTTGAAATTAAAACATAACGATACCTATTTAGATATTAAGGAGAAATTGTGAAAGGTATTTTAGGAAAAAAAATTGGCATGGCAAGCGTCTTTGATGAGAATGGACTTTCTGTTCCATGTACAGTCATCGAAGCTGGACCTTGTTATGTTACAAATATTCGAACAAAAGAAAAAGATGGCTATAACGCTGTTCAACTTGGTTACGATGAAAAACCCGAAAGGTTAGTAAATAAACCTGAGATGGGAAATTTTAAAAAAGCAAATGTAAAACCACTGCGCTTAATTAAAGAATTTCGTGATTTTGATACAGATAATATTTCTGTTGGCAGCGAAATAAAAGTTTCTCTCTTCTTACAAGGAGAGAAGGTTGACGTTACATCAAAATCAAAAGGAAAAGGATTTCAGGGAGTTGTTCGGAGACATCATTTTAGTGGTGTTGGTGGTACATCTCACGGAGCTTCTGATCGCGTTCGTGCACCAGGATCAATTGGTGGATCATCTTATCCTTCTCGTGTTTTTAAAGGAATGAGAATGGCTGGAAGAATGGGTTTTGATAATGTTACAATAAAAAATTTGACTGTGGTAAAAATAATTGACGAATCAAATTTAATTTTGATTAAAGGTTCAATCCCCGGTCCAAAAAACACTTATGTAAGAATTACAAAATAATTGCAAAATTATGGAACTTGAAATTTTTAAAATAGATGGATCAAAATCAGGAGAAAAGGTAAACTTGGATCCTTCGATTTTTGAGATTGTGCCTAACGATCATGCTATTTATATGGCAGTACGTTCTTATATGGCGAATCAAAGACAAGGAACACACAAAACAAAAGAGCGTGGTGAAGTTCGTGGCGGTGGTAAAAAACCATATTCACAAAAGAAAACTGGAAATGCTCGACAAGGAACAAGACGTTCACCAATTATGGTTGGTGGTGGAACTATTTTTGGTCCGAAGCCTCATGACTACGTTATAAAACTTCCTGCAAAAGTAAAAAGGCTTGCCAGAAAATCAGCTTATTCTTATAAAGCTAAAGAAGGAAATATTTTTGTAATTGAAGATTTTAGCTTTGATGTAGCAAAAACAAAAAATATGGTTTCTATAATTAAAGCACTTAAACTTGAAAATAAAAAAATACTTTTGTTGACTAAAAATTGTGATACCATTGTACTTAAGTCAGGTAAAAATATTAAGAAACTAAATATTCTTGAAGCAAAAAATGCATCGACTTATGCCATTTTGAATAGCAAAGTACTGATTCTACAAAAAGGATGTATAGAAATGGTTAACGAAACATTTTCATTGAATTAATATGACAAGCATTTTAATAAAACCACTTTTAACAGAAAAAATGACAGCATTAGCATCTTTAAGGCAATATTGTTTTGTTGTAATGGAATTTGCTAATAAAATTGAAATTGCGAAAGCAGTTGAAAAAAAATTCAATGTTGATGTTTTATCTGTTAGAACAATGCGAGTATTAGGAAAAAAGAAAGGCCAAATGTCTAAGCGTGGGCGTGTTGAAGGAAAAAGAGCTGATTGGAAAAAAGCTTTTGTTACAATTAAAGAGGGACAGACAATTGATCTGCTTCCTAATTCGTAACTGAGGAAATATATATGGCATTAAGAAAATTAAAACCAAATACACCAGCTACAAGATATTATTCGATTTCATCTTTTGAAGAGATAACATCTACAAAAAAAGAAAAATCGCTTACACGCGGATTACCAAAATCTGGTGGAAGAAATAATTATGGTCGTGTTACATCGCGACATCGTGGTGGTGGACATAAAAGAACATATCGTATTATTGATTTTAAAAGAGATAAACGTGGTATACCAGCCCGTGTGGATTCAATTCAATACGATCCAAATAGATCAGCGCGAATTGCTTTATTATTTTATAACGATGGAGCAAAGAGATATATTCTTGCACCTAACGAATTAAAAATCAACGAAGTACTTATTGCATCTGATACTGCAGAAATTAAAGTTGGAAATGCATTGCCTCTTTCAGCAATTCCAGTAAATACAAATGTCCATAATATTGAAATGAAGCCTGGCAAAGGTGGACAAATTGCAAGAAGTGCAGGAAATTTTGCAACAGTCCAAGCTAAAGAAGGTGACTTTGTATTATTAAAATTTCCTTCAGGAGAAATTAGAAATATTCACAACAACTGTTACGCAACAATTGGTATTGTCGGAAATCTTGATAATGAAAATATAAGTTTAGGAAAAGCTGGACGATCAAGATGGTTAGGAATTAGACCTCACGTTCGAGGAGTTGCAATGAATCCAGTAGATCATCCAATGGGTGGTGGAGAAGGAAAAACTTCTGGTGGTGGACATCCGGTTAGTCCTTGGGGACAAAAATCAAAAGGTTTGAAAACAAGAAACACAAATAGAAAATCAGAAAACTATATTGTTAAACATCGTAAATAATTATGAGTCGCTCACTTAAAAAAGGTCCATATATCGATCAACGTGTACAAGAAAAAATTGACACGTTAAATAAATCGAGTAAAAAACAATTAATTAAAACTTGGTCGCGGTCGTGCACAATTTCGCCGGAATTTGTTGGACATACTTTTGCGGTTCACAATGGAAATAAATTTATTCCTGTATATGTAACAGAGATGATGGTCGGTCACAAACTTGGTGAATTTTCTCCGACAAGAATTTTTAAAGGTCATCCGGGAATTAAAAAAGAAGAAACTACAACTGCTAAATAAGGAATATAAATGGAAGCAAAAGCTATAAATAGATATATCGGCACTTCTCCTCGAAAGATGAGATTGGTTATTGATCTAATCCGAGGAAAATCGGTAGATGAAGCTATGAACATTTTGCATTTTCTGCCGAAACATGCTTCAAAAACTGCAGAAAAAGTTTTGCGTTCAGCGGTTTCAAATATTCAAAACAAAGATCATTCTGGTCGTGTTGACACACATTCACTTTTCGTAAAAGAATGTTTTGTTGATGGCGGTGCTTCGTTGAAAAGAATGATGCCTGCGCCGATGGGAAGAGCTTATCAAATTTTAAAAAGATCAAATCATATTACAATTATAGTTTCGCAGAAAAAAACTAAAGAGAGTAATAAACTAAAGAGTAAGGAAGAATAACTTGGGACAAAAAACACATCCAATTGGTTTTAGACTCGGCATAATTAAAGGCTGGGATTCAAACTGGTTTGAGCAGAAAAATTATGCTTCAAAATTGAAAGAAGATGAAGTTATAAGAAACTTCGTTCATACTAAATTGAAGGCTGCAAGTATTTCAAAAGTTATTATAGATCGTACTCCGAAATATGTTTGCATAAATATTCATACTGCACGTCCCGGTGTAGTCATCGGTAAAAGTGGAAAAGATATTGCAATACTAGAAGAAGAATTAAGAAAATTGACAAATAAAGATATTAAAATTTTAATTAGTGAAATTAAACGTCCCGAATTAGATGCAGTACTTGTAGCAGATACTATTGCCAGACAATTAGAAGCAAGAGTAGCTTTTCGTCGAGCAATGAAACAAGCTCTTACATCAGCTAGAAGAATGGGCGCCGAAGGAATTCGTATTAAATGTGGTGGACGACTTGGTGGTGCAGATATAGCTAGAACTGAACAATATAAAGAAGGAAGAATTCCACTTCATACACTTCGTGCTGATATTGATTATGCATCAACTGCAGCATTAACTATTTATGGTTTAATTGGTGTAAAAGTTTGGATTTGTAAAGGTGAAATTCTTGAAAAAAATACTAAGTAAGGAAAAAGAGTAATTATATGTTAATGCCAAAGAGAGTAAAATTTAGAAAAATGCAAAAAGGTAGACGTGGTGGCGTTGCTACTCGTGGAGCAACTGTTGCATTTGGTGATTTTGGTTTGAAATCTTTAGAAGCTGGTTGGATAACACAAAGACAAATTGAAGCAACTCGTGTTGCATTAACCAGAATGATGAAACGTGAAGGAAAAGTTTGGATTCGAATTTTCCCTGATAAACCAATTACAAAAAAACCTGCAGAAACTAGAATGGGAAGTGGTAAAGGAGTACCGGAATATTGGGTTGCAGTAGTTAAACCTGGTACTGTAATGTTTGAAGTTGGTGGTTTATCTATCGAGAGTGCAAAAGAAGCATTAAAATTAGCAGGTCATAAATTGCCAGTTAAAACAAAATTTTCAACACGATATGATTATGTTGCAAAACATTAAATAGAGATAGATTTATGAAAACAATGAAAGAAATAAGAGATTTAAACGAATCAGAGTTGCTAAAACAAATTCAAGAAGAAAAAGATTTGTTGGCTACAATGACATTTCAAAAAACTTCTGGGCAAGTTCAAAAGCCATCTCAATTTAGTTTGAGCAGAAAACAGATTGCCAAAATGAAAACAGTTTTGCGTGAGCGTCAACTTCAGCAAAAAAGTAAATAATAAAATTAAAGATCATGAATACACGCACAACACATAGAAAAACAAAAGTTGGAAAAGTTGTAAGTAACAAAATGGCAAAAAGTATTGTTGTTGCAGTCGAGCGACGAATTGTTCATCCGTTGTATAAAAAATATTTTAAAAGAACCACAAGATTAATTGCTCACGACGAAACAAACAGTGCTTCGATTGGCGATAAAGTAAAAATTATGGAAACCCGACCAATGAGTAAATTAAAAAGATGGCGGTTGGTTGAAATTGTTACAAAAGTAAAATAAAAAACAGAAGATAATATGATACAAGAAGAAACAAATTTAATAGTAGCAGATAATTCAGGTGCAAAGAAAGTTCGTTGCATTAGAGTGCTTGGTGGTCATGAGCGTCGCTATGCATCACTTGGAGATTTAGTAGTTGTATCAGTTAAATCAGCAATTCCTGGTGGCGGAGTAAAAAAAGGTGAAGTATCAAGAGCTGTTGTTGTTAGAACTGCAAAAGAAGTTAGAAGAAAAGATGGTTCCTATATTCGATTCGATGAGAACGCAGTTGTATTATTAAATCAACAAGGAGAACCAAGAGGAACACGTATTTTCGGACCGGTTGCTCGTGAGCTTCGCGAAAAAAAAATATATGAAAATTGTTTCACTTGCCCCAGAAGTAATATAAAATAAATATATGCAAATAAAGAAAAATGACACTGTAATTGTAATTAGCGGAAACTCTCGCGGTAAAGAGGGAAAAGTTTTGCAAGTATTGCCTGAAATAAATAAAATTATTATCGAAGGTGTAAATATTGTAAAAAGACACACGAAGCCTTCTCAAAAAAGTCCACAAGGTGGAGTTGTAAAAAAAGAAGCACCAATTAACGCATCAAATGCGATGATAAAATGTCCGCACACCGGAAAACCAACTCGAATTGGTTATACGCGCGTTAAAGATGCCGTAACTGGAAAAATAAAAGTTATGAGGGTCTCAAGAAAAAGTAAAGAAATGTTTTAAAAAATAGAAAAATTTAAAATGGCAAAAGAAAAAAAAATAGTAAGGTCGGAAAAAATAGAAGTTACAATTGGTGAAGCAGTTCCTGGAATTTATCCACGATTAATGGATAAATATAAAAATGATGTTATTCCAGCATTGATGAAGGAATTTAAATATAAAAATGTAATGGCAGTTCCAAAGTTAGATAAAATTGCGATTAATTCCGGAGTTGGTGTTGCAACACAAGATGCAAAAATTCTTGAAATAAAAATTAAAGAATTGGAAGCAATTACCGGGCAGAAAGTTGTAACTACGAAATCTAAAAAAGCGATTTCAAATTTCAAACTTCGAGAAAATATGGCAATTGGTGCAAAAGTAACATTGCGTGGAAAAAAAATGTACGAATTTCTCGATCGTTTAATTAATGTTGCAATTCCACAAATTAGAGATTTCCGTGGAGTTTCAAATAAATCGTTTGATGGATTTGGAAATTATACAATGGGAATAAAAGAACAAATAATATTCCGTGAAATTGATCCGGATAAAACAAATCGAATTAGTGGAATGGATATTACATTTGTAACTACTGCTAAAAGCGATAATGAAGCGAAAGAACTTCTGAAAAATTTTGGAATGCCTTTTATAAAGCAATAAAAAGGAAAAAAGTATGGCAAAAACAAGTAGTATAGCACGAGAATTAAGAAAACAACAAACAGTTGCAAAGTATGCTGCGAAGCGTAAAGAATTAAAAGAAAAAGGTGATATCGAAGCAATTCGAGCATTGCCGCGCGATAGCAATCCAACTCGATTGCATAATCGTTGTCAGAAAACTGGTCGATCACGAGCATTCATGAGAAAATTCGGAATGTCTCGAATTGCATTTCGCGAAATGGCTTTAAGCGGTAAAATTCCAGGAATAATGAAAGCTAGCTGGTAAAGGAAAAATATGGCACATTCAGATCCAATAGCAGATTATTTAACACGTATTAGAAATGCTGTAAAAGCAGGGCACAGGCATGTTGAAATCCCGGCTTCAAACATGAAGAAAGCATTATCGAGCATTTTACTTTCTAAAAAATTAATAAATGATTTTACAGTTGTAGAAAATTCAAAACAAGGAATAATTAAAATCAATTTGCGCTACAACAACAACTTAAGTGTAATTCGTGGACTTCGTAAAATAAGTCTTCCGGGAATCAGACAATATCGCGGACACGATGATTTACCAAGAGTGCAAAATGGTTTAGGTATTGCAATTATTTCTACTTCAAAAGGACTAATGACAGACAAACAAGCCCGAGCTGAAAAAGTTGGTGGCGAAGTAGTTTGTTATGTTTGGTAATAAAAGGAGATATCAGTGTCTAGATTAGGAAATAAACCAATTGAAATTGTAAAGGATGTAAAAGTTCAATTGCAAAATAATTCAATTTCAGTTACAGGCCCAAAAGGGCAACTTGTTGCAAATGTATCAAGATATATTACTGTTGAGATTTCTGAAAAAGAAATTACTCTTAAACGAAGTAATAATGAAAAATTTCAACGTTCAGTACATGGAACAACACGTGCTAATATTGCAAATATGATACAAGGTGTTACAGAAGGATATTCAAAAAAATTAGAATTAGTTGGAGTTGGATACCGAGCAGAAATGAAAGGAAAAGTACTTCAATTACAACTTGGTTTTTCACATCCGATTGTTTTTAAAGCACCAAATGAAATTGTAGTTGTATCACCTACACAAACAAATATTACAATTAGCGGAGCTGATAAACAGTTAGTTGGATTAGTAGCAGCAAAAATAAGATCGCTTCGTCCACCGGAACCTTATAAAGGCAAAGGTGTGAAATATGAAAATGAAATAATTAGACGCAAAGCAGGTAAAACTGCAGCATCAGCAGGCAAGTAAGGAATTAAAATGATAACAAAAAATTTAACAGCTCGAAGATTAAAAATTAAGAACTACGTTCGCCGAAAAATTGAAGGTACAATTGAAAGACCACGTCTTTCCGTTTACAGAAGTTTAAATCAATTTTATGGACAATTAGTTGATGATCGAAATGGGAAAACTTTATTAGCACTTTCAACACTTTCAAAAGAATTAAAAGATCAATTGCAGAATGTAAAATCGAAAAAAGAAAAAAGTGCAATTGTTGGTAAGGCATTAGCTGAGATGGCAAAAACAAAAAATATTACAAATGTAGCATTTGATCGAAATGGTTTTTTATATCACGGACGAATTAAATCTTTTGCAGATGCAGCGCGTGAAGGAGGATTACAATTTTAATGTCCCGCAACGATTCAAACACTACAAACAGTTCTGGATTTGTCGGGTCGTCTAATGGCAGGACAGCGCCCTTTGGAGGCGTTTGTAGAGGTTCGACTCCTCTCCCGACAGCAACTTATTTTTCAAAAAATTATAATAATATAAAGGAATCAGCGTGGCACGATTAAAAGCAAGTGAACTCGAATTAAAAGAAAAACTGGTACATGTTGGACGCGTAACCAAAGTTGTAAAAGGGGGACGTCGGTTTAGTTTTAGCGCAATTATGGTAATTGGGGACCAAAATGGTCATGTTGGAATTGGACTTGGTAAAGCCAATGAAGTTGTTAATGCAATTGCAAAAGGTACAGATGACGCAAAGAAAAATATTGTAACTATTCCAATTGTAAATGGAACAATTCCACACGAAGTAATTGGAAAATTTGGAGCAGGAAAAGTTCTGCTTAAACCAGCTTCACCAGGAACAGGATTAATTGCAGGTGGTGGTGTTCGCGCTGTATTGGAAACAGCTGGAATTAAAGATGTTTTGACAAAACAATTAGGTTCATCAAATCCACATAATGTAGTGAAGGCAACCTTAAAGGCACTCCTTAATTTACGTGATGCCAAAGCTACCAGCAGCCATCGTGGTATATCTTTGCATGAACTTTTTAATTAATAAGAGAAAATAAAAATGGCTAACGAAAAAAAATTGTTAATTACTCAAACCAAAAGTATAATCCACACTTTGCAGAGACACAAAGATACAATCAAAGCATTAGGATTAAGAAGACCAAACTATACGGTTATCCAAAAAGATACACCTCAAATTCGTGGAATGATTAATTCAGTGAATTTTTTAATTCGAGTTGAAGAGGTAAAGGAATAATTTTATGACAAGTACTTTAAGTAATTTAAGATATGCTCCAGGCTCCAGAAAAAAAGTAAAACGAATTGGAAGAGGACAAGGATCTGGACATGGTGGAACTTCCACACGTGGACATAATGGTCAATGGTCAAGATCTGGCGCTGGAGTTAAAAGAAATTTTGAAGGTGGTCAAATGCCAATTATCAGACGACTTCCAAAATTTGGATTTACAAATATTTTTCGAACTGAATATTCAGTTGTCAACATTGAAAAACTTGTTGAATTTATTTCAAAAGGGAAACTTACAACAACAATTACTCCTGCGACTTTAGTGACAGCCGGTTTAATTCAAAGCAAAAGATTATTAGTAAAAATTCTTGGAGATGGAGAATTAAAAACTCCACTTACAATTTCTGCACATAGATTTTCAAAAAGCGCAGTTGAAAAAATTACATCTGCCGGTGGAATAGTAACTACTTTAGAAATTAAACCAAAAAAAGCTGTAGCAACAAACTAAAAATAAATAATGAGCACTTTCTCTGAAAATATCAGGAATATTTTAAAAATCGAAGAACTTCGAGCACGGTTATTTTTTACAATTGCTCTACTATTAGTTGTACGAATTGGTTCGCATATTACACTTCCAGGAGTTGATGCAAGTGTTTTAACAAACGCAATGAAGAACCAAGAAGCAAATACACTTTTTGGTTTATATGATATGTTTGTTGGTGGTGCGTTTAGTAATGCTGCAATTTTTGCTTTGGGAATTATGCCTTATATAAGTGCATCAATTGTAATTCAATTATTGGGTGCAGTTGTTCCTTACTTCCATAAACTTCAACAAGAAGGTGAAAACGGAAGAAAAAAAATAAACCAATACACACGATTAGGAACAATATTTGTTTCACTATTACAAGGTTGGGGTGTTAGTGTAAGATTGCAAAGTTTAAATGCAAATGGAATTCCAATTGTGCCAGAAGCAGTTCAAGGATTTAGTTTTGTAGTTTCAACAGTTATAATTTTAACAGCTGGAACAATTTTTATGATGTGGCTTGGTGAACAAATAACTGAGCGTGGAATTGGAAATGGAATTTCATTAATTATTTTTGTAGGTATTATTGCCCAATTTCCAGCAGCTATTTTAGATGAAATTCAAGTTGTAAATTCAGGCGCAAGACCATTATTAGTTGAACTTTTTATTTGGGGATTGATGATTTTAATTGTTGCAGGAGTTGTTGTTGTAACACAAGCTACAAGAAGAATTCCCGTGCAATATGCAAAGCGTGTTGTTGGAAGAAAAGTTTACGGTGGAGTTACGCAATATATTCCAATGCGGATTAATACCGCAGGTGTTATGCCAATTATTTTTGCTCAATCGTTAATGTTTATCCCAAGTACAATTTTTACATTTTTCCCTGAAAGTGAATTTGTAGTAAATTTATCTTCTTATTTTAATTATACATCGATTACTTATTCTACAATTTATGGTTTGATGATTGTATTCTTCACATATTTTTATACTGCAATTGCTTTTAATCCAAAAGATGTTGCAGAAAATATGCAGAAGCAAGGTGGATTTATTCCAGGAATTCGTCCAGGAAAACCGACTTCGGAATTTATAGATAATATTTTAACAAAGATTACACTTCCAGGTTCAATTTTTCTTGCGTTCGTTGCAATACTTCCGGCTTTTATGGTTCGATTTGGATTGACTTCAAACTTCGCGTCATTTTTTGGCGGAACAAGTTTACTAATTATAGTTGGTGTCGCACTTGACACTTTGCAACAAGTTGAATCGCACTTGTTGATGAGACATTATGATGGATTTATGCAGAGTGGAAAAATAAAAGGGCGCATCGGTCGTTAATATGTTTAAAATAAATAACTCAATTATGGTTCAATTAAAAACAGAAGCTGAAATTAATATAATGCGAGAAAGTGGCAAGATCACTTCGGATGTATTAAAGCTTATTGCAAATAATATTAAACCGGGAATTACTACAAAAGAGTTAGATGAAATTGCAGATCAATTTATTACAGCATCCGGCGGAATACCTGCATTTAAAGGTTATGGCCACGACAAAAATAATTTATATCCATCAACACTTTGTGTTTCGATAAATGATGAAGTTGTTCATGGCATTCCTTCTAAAAGAAAATTGAAAGAAGGAGATATTGTTTCAATTGATGTTGGTGTGAAATATAAAAATTATTTTTCAGATAGCGCTTCAACATTTAGTGTTGGAAAAATTGATTCAGAAAAACAAAGATTGATGAATGTTACAAAAGAATCTTTAGAAATTGGAATTCAGCAAGCAGTTGCAGGAAATTATGTTGGTGATATTTCAAATGCAGTTCAACAATATGTTGAAAAAGCTGGATTCTCAGTTGTAAGAGATTTAGTTGGGCATGGAGTTGGAAAAGATTTACATGAAGATCCACAAATTCCAAATTTTGGAAAAGTTGGCGAAGGATTAAAATTAGTTGAAGGAATGACTTTAGCAATTGAACCAATGGTGAATGCTGGAAAATATAAAGTTGTAGTTGGTGACGATGGTTGGACAATTAGAACTAAAGATGGAAGCCCTTCGGCGCATTTCGAGCATACAATTGTTGTTCGCAATGGTAATGCAGAGATTTTAACTTAATAATGGCAAAACAGGATTCGATTAAAATGGATGGCTTAATTACAGAAAATTTACCAAATGCTTCGTTCAAAGTAAAGCTAGATAATGGTCATCAAATTTTGGCTCACATTTCCGGTAAAATGAGAATGCACTACATAAAAATTTTAGTTGGAGATAAAGTAACAATTGAAATGTCGCCTTACGATTTAACTAAAGGCAGAATTTCGTACCGGTATAAATAGAAAAGGCAATTTATGAAAGTAAGAGCTTCAGTAAAAAAAATGTGTGATAAATGCAAGATTGTAAAACGCAAAGGCGTTGTCAGAATTATTTGCACAAATCCAAAGCATAAACAACGTCAAGGTTAAAAAAGGAGAAATAATAGAGTGGCACGTATTTCAGGTATAGATCTTCCAAAAAATAAAAGAGTCGACATAGGACTTACATATATTTTTGGAATTGGTCGTCACGCTTCAAATAAAATTTTGAAAAAGACGAATATTGATCCAAGTAAAAAAATTAGCGCATTGACTGATGAAGAAATTGCTAAAATAAGAGAAGTTCTTCAAACGGAAATTAAAACTGAAGGATCACTTCGCGCAGAAGTTCAAATGAATTTAAAACGATTAATGGATATTAATTCATATCGTGGACTTCGACATAGAAAAGGTTTACCTGTTCGTGGTCAACGCACAAGAACAAATTCTAGAACACGAAAAGGAAAACGAAAAACAGTTGCTGGTAAGAAAAAAGCACTTGAAAAGAAATAAATAATTAAAATCAAGTAAAAGGAAAAATTGTGGCAAAAACAGAAGAACTAAAGAAAACTAAAACACCGGAAGCTGTAGTAGCGGCACCGGCTAAGAAAAAAAGAAAAACACATGTTGATTCGAATGGTAAAGCTTATGTTAAAGCGACATTCAATAATGTTTTGATAACCATTACCGACAATTATGGAAACACAATTGCTTGGTCTACTGCTGGAAAAAATGGATTTAAAGGTTCAAGAAAGAATACGCCATTTGCCGCTCAAATTTCTGCCGAAAAAGCAGCGAAAGAGGCATTTGCTTTAGGATTAAGAAAAATTGATGTATTTGTAAAAGGTCCAGGCTCGGGACGTGAAGCAGCAATTCGTGCTTTACAAACCGCAGGACTTGAAATAAATGTTATTAAAGACATGACGCCAATTCCACATAACGGATGTCGTCCACCAAAAAAACGTAGAGTATAAAGTAAAGGAAAAAAGATAAAATGGCGAGATATATAGATGCCAGCTGTAAACTTTGTCGTCGAGAGCGACAAAAATTATTTCTAAAAGGATCGAAGTGCTATTCTGAAAAATGTCCTGTAGAAAAACGAAACTATCCTCCGGGTCAAAGTGCTAAAGCTCGACGCCAAAAACTTTCTGAGTATGGTTTACAGTTGCGTGAAAAACAAAAAATCAGACGCAGTTACGGTTTACAAGAAGCGCAATTTAGAAATTATTTTGAGAAAGCTTTGCGACAAACCGGAAGAACTGGCGAAATTTTAGTAAAAACTTTAGAACGTAGATTTGATAATGTTGTTTACAGAATGGGTCTTGCTCCTTCAAGAAAATCTGCACGAATATTGATAACACATGGTCATTTTCTTATTAATAATAAATCTGTCAATATTCCTTCTTACTTAATGTTCGTTGGTGATATTATTAAAGTTCAAAGTAAAAGTAAAAAATTAGAAGTTATTCACGATTCAATGAAACGAATGAAAGACTCTTTAATGTTGCCTTGGCTTAGTCTTGACAAAGCAAATATGGAAGGTGTTTTTCTAAACGTTCCGGAAAGAGTTGATATACCTCTTTTAGCAAACGAACAATTAGTTGTCGAATTGTATTCCAAATAAATTGTAAAAGAAATAAAGGAAATTAAAAATATGAGTACACTAACATTTCAAATGCCGCAATCTGTAGAAGTTGATGAAAAATCTCTTACAGATACATTTGGTCGATTTACTGTCCAACCTCTTGAAAAAGGATATGGAGTAACACTCGGAAATGCATTCCGTAGAGTTTTACTTGCATCACTTCCCGGATATTCAATTGCATCTTTTAGGATAGATGGCCTTCTTCATGAATTCTCAACAATTCCTGGAGTTGTAGAAGATGTAACGGATTTAGTTTTGAATTTAAAAAATGTTCGATTGAAAGCTACAAACAAACGAATTGGGAGAGTTGTTGTTTCTGTTAAAGGTCCAGGAAAATTTGTTGCTAGAGATCTTGAAAAAGCAAGTAATGAAGTTGAAATTTTAAATCCAAATCAATTAATTGCAACTTTAAATAAAGAAGCAAATTTTGAAATTGAGTTTAGAATTGCAAGAGGACGTGGTTATGTAATGTCTGAAAATAATAAAATTGCAGACCAACCACTTGGAACAATTTCAATTGATTCAATTTTTACACCAATTGTAAATGTTAATTATACAATTGAATCAACTCGCGTTGGACAACAAACTGACTTTGAAAAATTATCTTTGGAAATTGAAACAGATGGCTCAATTACACCAAACGATGCTTTGGCTCATGCAGGAAAAGTTATCAAAGATCACGTTCAATTATTTTTAAATTTAGGAACTGTTGCTGAAAATGAAAAAGAAGAGACAGTTTATAATGAAGATTTTTTACGAGTAAGAAAATTACTCCAAACACAAGTTAATGAACTTGAATTATCAGTACGATCGCACAATTGTTTGCGTGCAGCGGAAATCAATACAGTTGGTGAACTTGTTAGAAAAGATGAAAACGAATTACTAAAATTCCGTAATTTTGGTAGAAAATCACTTGCCGAACTTTCTACTTTTGTAGAAGAAAACAAATTAACATTTGGCATGGATGTAGATAAATATTTGCAAGAGATAGAATAATCGAGGAAAAAAATGATTCATAATAGGTCAGGAAGAAAACTTAACCGAACTGCCAGTCACCGAAAAGCTCTATTAAGCTCACTTTCAAAAGAACTTTTAAGACATAAAAAAATTAAAACAACTCTTGCCAAAGCGAAAGAAACAAGAATGGTTGTTGAAAAATTAATTACACGTGCAAAAAATACAGTCGCAGGTGAAATTGATGGAAAGAAAAATGTTCACGCAAGGCGTATATTAGTTGCATACTTACAAGACAAAGATGTAGTTAAAGCCCTCTTTGATGAGATTGTACCGAAAGTTGCAACTCGAAATGGTGGTTATACGCGAGTAATTAAATTAGGAAGAAGACTTGGAGATGGCGCACATGTTGCATTACTTCAATTGGTAGATTTTGCAACTACCGCAGATGAAACTCCAAAAGAAGTTAAAGCCGATAGAAAAAAACGAGTTCATCAAAAATCTAAGAAAAAAGAAATAGCTGATTCCACTGAAACTCCAGCAGCACAGTAAATAAATTTTAATAAAGAAATAGTTTTATGAAAATTTCAACAATTGATTTTATTATTGGTGTTGCAAACTTAAAGCAATTACCAAAAGATAATTTACCCGAAGTGGTTTTTTTAGGAAGATCGAACGTAGGTAAATCTTCGTTGTTAAATAAAGTTTGTAATAGAAAAAATATTGCTCGTGTTAGCAAAAATCCCGGAAAAACAAGAGAGCTTAATTATTACATGATTAATAAAAAAGTTTATTTTGTAGATCTTCCAGGTTATGGTTATGCACGAGTTGCAGAACATGTAAAAGCCGGTTGGGCAACTTTAATTGAAGATTTTTTCAGAACGAGGAAACAAATTGTAGTTGCTTTACAAATTGTTGACGCAAGATTAGGACCAACTGAACTTGATAATACAATGTTAGGATGGCTCGATTATTATGAAGTCCCATTTATTTTAATGATGACGAAAGCAGATAAACTTCCAGTTAGTAAATTAAAAATACAAGTCGAAAGAATTACACAGCAATTAAGTGGATTTACTCAGTTAGTAAAAGTAATTCCGTTTTCATCTGTTACCGGTGTAGGAAGAGCTGAATTATTAAGTACAATTGATGAGTTCACAGATAAAAAAGTTACTTCAACGAATAAACATGTTATTGCTGTAGTTTAAAAGTTTTTTAAATTGGTTTAAACCAAAAGCGAACCTTAAGTTCGCTTTTTGTATTTTAGTAGAGTTAAAATAAAATTATTTATGATCAAAAAACGACTTTTTACACCAGGCCCAACTCCAATTCCAGAATCGGTTATGCTGCGAATGGCAGAGCCAATAATTCATCACCGCAATCCTGAATTTCGCGAAATATTTAAACGTGTTAGTGAAAATTTAAAATATTTATTTCAAACCAAGCAACCGGTTTTAACACTAACATGTTCCGGAACAGGTGGAATTGAATCAACATTTGTAAGTTTATTTTCACCGGGCGATACTATTATAAGTGTCAATGGTGGAAAATTTGGCGAACGTTGGGTTAAAATGCCAAAAGTTTTTGATTATAATGTTTTTGAAATAAAAAATAAATGGGGAACTGCTCCGACTGAAAATGAAATTTTAAATGCACTAAAACAAAATCCAAATGCAAAAGGAGTTTATCTTACTCATAGTGAAACTTCAACAGGAACTGCTACAGATATAAAATTAATATCAAAAGTAATTCGGGAAAATTCGAATGCACTTGTTTGCGTTGATGGAATAACTGCAATTGGTGCCCATGAATTTAGATTTGATGATTGGGGAATTGATGTTTGTGTAACTGGCTCACAAAAAGGATTGATGATTCCTCCGGGACTTGCATTTGTTTGTTTAAGTCAACGAGCTATTTCTGCAATGGAAAAATCAACTACTCCAAAATTTTATTTTGATTTACGAAAAGCATTGAAATCTTTTGCAGATGATGATACTCCATTTACTCCTGCAATAACTTTAATAGTTGGAGTTGATGCAGCATTGCAAATTATTAAAGATGAAGGTATCGAAAATATTTGGCATCAACATGAAAGAAAAGCAAACGCAATTCGAGCAGGAGTTACTGCTCTCGGAATGAAATTATTTTCCAATTCACCATCGTTTGCTGTAACTCCAGTTTGGTTACCGGAAAATGTTGATTGGAAAAAATTTAATTCCACCTTAAAAAAAACTTACGGAATAACTGTTGCAGGTGGTCAAGATGAATTTACAGGAAAAATTTTCCGCATTTCTCATCTCGGTTATTACGATGAGTTTGATATGGTAACAATTATTGCAGCACTTGAAATGAGTTTAAATGAAGTTGGATATTCTTTTACGTCAGGAGTTGGTGTACAAGCAGTTATGAATTATTTCCAAAATAATAAGTAATATGAAAATATTAATCACAGATCCAATTGAACAATCCTGTTTAGATATATTAGCAAACAACAAATTTATAGTTGATCATAAACCGGGAATTTCCGCAGTTGAAATTTGTACTATAATAGGGAGTTACGATGCGTTAATTGTACGAAGTGGAACAAAAGTTACGAGCGAAATAATTAATGCAGGAAGTTCATTAAAAATAATTGGGCGCGCAGGAACTGGAGTTGATAATATTGATGTTCAGTCAGCTACAAGAAAAGGAATTATTGTTATGAATACTCCCGGCGGAAATACAATTTCAACTGCTGAGCATACAATTTCTATGATTCTTGCGTTGTCCAGAAATATTCCGCAAGCATATTCAAGTTTACTATCTGGGAAATGGGAGCGTAAAAAATTTCAGGGAGTTGAAGTATTCGGAAAAACTTTGGGATTAATCGGATTAGGAAAAATTGGCCGTGAAGTTGCACAGCGCGTTCAAGGATTTGGTATGAAAGTAATTGGTTACGATCCAATTATTGGTGACTCACTTGCAATCGAATTAAATATTGAACTCGTTACTTTGCCACAATTATATTCCCGTTCAGATTTTATTTCTGTTCATACTCCACTTAATAATGAAACTAAAAATTTAATTAATTCCAACTCATTAGCTCTTTGTAAAAAAGGAGTTCGAATAATTAATTGCGCTCGCGGAGGTATTGTTGACGAAAAAGCTTTATTATTTGAATTGCAAAGTGGACAAGTTGCAGGAGCTGCACTCGATGTTTTTGAAGAAGAACCACCAAAAAATAATCCATTATTAAATTTACCAAATGTAATTGCAACACCGCATCTTGGAGCAGCAACAGAAGAGGCGCAAGAAAAAGTTGCAGTTCAAATTGCCGAACAAATTGTTAAAGCATTAAATGAAGAAATTATTTTAGGAGCAGTTAATGCTGCTGCGCTTCGTTTCGGTATTCCAGAAGAAATTTCTAACTTCACACTTCTTGGAGAAAAACTTGGTGCATTAACTGAGCAACTTCTTTTTGGAAAATTAAAAGAAATTACAATTGAACTTCGTGGAACTTTATTGCACAAATATTCTGAACTTCTAAAAGTAAGTGTGCTTCGTGGATTATTTTCCAGATTAATGTCTGAGCCGGTAAATTATATTAACGCTCCGGTTATTGCAGAAAATATGGGAATTCATTTAAGCGAAAAAAAAGATACCGAGTCCGGAAATTTTGCACAACTTATTTCAGTTCATTTTAAAACAGATAAAGAAGATCATATTATTTCCGGAACAATTGTTGGAACTTCGCAAATTAAATTAGTCAGGTTCGATTCATTCTATATTGAATCTCAATTGGAAGGAACAATGTTATTCTACAAAAATATTGATAAGCCGGGAATACTTGCACATGTAAGTAAAATTCTTGCCGAAAATAAAATAAATATTGCAGGTGTTGCTTTGGGTAGAACCGATATTGGTAAAGAAGCATTGACAATTATTGGAGTAGATAGTAAACTTCCAACTTCACTACTCTCTAAACTTACTGATTTTGATGGGATTTTAAATGTAAAAGTGGTTGAACTTTAACCTTTAAACAGACTATTATTACCTTTTAAGTTAAATAGTTATTAAAAAAAGACTTGACTAACAAATATTTCAATTATATATTAAAACTAAAGTTTGAAAATATATATATTTATTCACATTACATAAGGAGGTTTACATGAGAAAATTGTTTACAATTTTCCTTGCAGTACTTTTTGTTCTACCAGTTGTTCAAGGTGAAGTAAAAGAAAAAAAAGCAAAACGAGTCATTGATAATCCAATGACAACATCATACTCGCTCCCGGAAGCTGTAAAACCAGTTTCCAAATCTGTAAAGCAAATTGATGGTATGATTGAAATAGTAAAAACAGATTACGATTATGGACAAAATGGTGGCCATATTCGAAATTTAGTTGTAAGCAAAGATGGTCTTAAAACTTGGATTCAAGTTATGGAACGAGATGGTATTAATAATGCCGCAGCACCTGCAAACAGACGAGCTGTAGTTTATGGATACGTTGCTGGTGGTGTTTTAAAAACTGGATATCCAATGGCAAAAGCAACTGCACAAACTGGATTTGGTGGAATAGATGTTTCAGTTGGAGCTTCTGTAAGTTTAGCAATGATTGTTGGACACACACCAAATTGGTGGGCACTTGAATCAGCACCAGGTGGTGCCGCTTTCACAGCTGCTAATTTTACTTCAGTAATGAGAGGTTCGCTTGATCCACAAGTTTCATGGGATCTTTCAAAACAAACAATTTGGGTAACAAGTTCTGCAAACGCTAATAGAACTAATCTTGAACTTTTGAAAACAGTTGACTTCGGTACTACATTTACTTCTGTTGATACAGCTATGGTTACAAATAAAATGACAAAAAAACATTACCAAGCTGGTGCAATACATAATAAAGTAGAAGTTAGTTCAACTGGCAAACTTGCAATTTTCACTGCATTAACTGGAACTGGCACAATTGCTCCAGTTGGAAAGGCACATGTTGATAGCGCTGATCAAGTTGGATATTTTTCGTCAACTGATGGTGCTGCATGGGCATGGACAAAAGTTGCAAATGATGGTGATGCAATTACAATTGGTACAAAAACATATTATATGTTTTTACAAAACTTTTCACAGTACGATTATAAATATGATAAAGATGGAAAATTAAATGCAGTTATAAATGGTTACATGTACGAAAAATTAACTGACACAACAGGAAATAATATTTTTGCTACTTTATATTGGAAAGAAGGAGTAACAGGATTTAAAGTTGTTTCTGATACCTCGCTTCGAAAAGTTGCAGATTATAATACGTACAATTATCCAGGTAATGCATTTGGTTTTGCATATCCAACTTTAAGTAATGGAGTTACAGACGGTGTCGTTTTTGCAACATGGTCACAACCAAGTGTAACTAGTGGTAAAGTTGATACACTTGCTGGTGGATTTGCAAAAATGGATTTATGGTGGAATGTCTCACTTGATGGTGGAACAACATGGAAAACTTCAGCAAAATTAGCTGGAACAACCGGTGGATTATTTGCAAGTGCTGGTGCTTATTTAACGCCAAGAGGATCAACTGATCTAGTAGCGCACTTTACATTTATGCAAGATACAGCTGTTGGTTGCTTTGTATTTAGTGAAGGTGTAAGGGCATTAGTTCCAACTAAATATGCTACAGTAAGTTTCAATAAAACAACCGGAGCATTAACAGCAATCGGTGATGATAATAATGTTGCAGTTAAATCTTTTGAACTCGTACAAAATTATCCAAACCCATTCAATCCAGCAACAACAATTCGATATCAAGTTCCAAATGCTTCGAATGTTTCATTAAAAGTTTATAATATGATGGGGCAAGAAGTTGCAACATTAGTTAATGGAATGAAAGAAGCTGGAAATCATACAATTACATTCGACGGAACAAAACTCGCAAGTGGAGTTTATCTCTACCAAATTAATGCAGGTTCATTCCAAGATGTAAAGAAAATGATTTTAATGAAGTAATCCGAAAGGACGAATAAAGTTAAAAAATTCAAAGCCTTCGGTACTCAAAACCGAAGGCTTTGTTTGTTTTAAGTCAACAACAATTTTTCCACTCAATGATATTGTTTAATTGGAGGTAAATATGATAAGACGCACTTTCCATGTGCTAGCATTAACACTAATAACATTTTTATTTTTAACTGCTGGTCCCACAGGAAAAATAAGAGGCAAGGTTTTAGATTCACAAACCGGCGAAGCATTACCTTCTGCAACTGTAATTGTTGAGGGTTCAAGTTGGGGAGCAACTACAGATGTTGATGGATATTATATAATTTTAAATATTCCTGCCGGAACTTATATTGTAAAAGCAAATTTTATTGGATATGCTTCTACAAGTGTTACTAATGTACAAGTTAGTATCGACCTTTCGACTGAAGTTAATTTTAAACTCAACTCCGAAACTGTTCAACTTGGTCCCGTAATTATTACACGCGAAGCTCCACTTGTAAATAAAAATAAAACTAATACTGTTGCAATTGTTTCAGGTGATGCTTTAAGACAAATGCCAATAAGAAGTGTTACACAAGTTTTTGCACTTTCAAGTGGTGTCGTTCAACAAGGTGGAGATTTTTATGTTCGTGGTGGTCGCGCAGAAGAGACAGCTTATTTTGTTGATGGAGTTCTTGTAAATAATCCAATTAACGGTAGAATGACTTCAAATGTAATTAGTAACGCAATTGAAGAAGTTCAATCCCAAATTGGTGGAATGACTGCAGAATATGGTGGCGCAATGTCCGGTGTTGTAAATACTACAACTAGAATTGGTACACCAAATTATAATGGAAGTTTTGAATTAATCTCAGATGATTTTGGAAGTGTTGAAGAAAAAAGACTTGGTGCATATTCTTATGGATTAAATGAATATACAATGACACTTGGCGGTCCGATTATGAGTAATAAAGTCCGTTTCTTTATGGCTGGTCAACGTGTATTCAATCGTTCAGGTGCAAGTTTTATGGATGGAATTCATTTCCCAATTACTTTTGATTCTTTGAGAATTACAGGTGCAGATTTTATTGTAAAAAATCAGGACTCTGTTGGTGGAGTAACTTCTGTTGCTCCGGGAAAAAGTGGAAATAGAACTTACCTTACAAATTTATTAAATAATACTAATTACGATGGTGGAAGAAGTAGAGGTGGCGTCAGTCAGGATTCATGGGCTATGTCCGGAAATTTATTTATTGATCTCGGTGAATATAATTTTAAACTTGGTGGGAGTTATAATCAAAGTAATTCAAACGGAGGTTATGGACAGAGTTTATCAATGATCCGATATACCGGTGGCGATGTAAGAACATCGAGAACATCTTCAACTGATAAAACTATATATGGAAAATTTACTTATGTAATTAATCCAAGTTCGTTATTAAAATTAGATTTAAATTATTTTGGATATAATAGTGAGTCGGGTGATCCACTATGGATGGATCAAATTGAAAATTATGGTAATCCAACTTTAGAAGGAAATGAAGTTTTAATTGGACCATCGCGCAATCCTTCAAGTTTTTCTTATTACTCATTCTCTGCTCCATGGCCGGGAACAATTCCATCTTCATACAGCAAAATTCAACGTTCGCAATTTAGTGGTAGAGTAGATTATCTTAATCAAATAAGTAAAAATTGGGAACTCCGCGTTGGTGGTGAGCATCTTCAATATACAATTCGAACTTATGGAATTAGCGCATTGAATTTATATTCAATGAGAAAGCAATATCCAAATGCAAGTGACTGGTTTATTTATAACCAAGTTGGGGTTTCTTTTTATGGATACGATATTTGGGGAAAAGAATTCGAGGGTGGAAGTATTACAGATAGAATTAGAGATCTATCAGGAAATTACAGAGATACTTCAAAAATAGAATTATCTGATTTTGAAGGTCCTCGTAAACCAACAGATATTGGATTTTATGTTCAGAATAAATTTGAATTCGACGATCTTATTATGAATCTCGGTTTAAGATTTGATATTAAAGATCCTGGTTCAAAGAAATATAAAAATTTAGAATTAATTGGGATTGATGATTTAGGTGGTGTAAAAATAGTTTCTGATTCTTCTTATACCGATCAAGATATTTTTCAACAAGTTAGTCCACGTTTTGGATTTTCTTTTCCTGTAACAGACAAAACTATTTTCCACGCGACCTATGGAAAATATATTCAACTTGGTAGATTATCAGATTTTTATGATCCACGAACAACAGCTGCACAATATTTTCAAGGTGGATATGCAAGACGATTTCCAAATCCAAATTTGAGACCGGAAAGAACAACTTCTTATGAAGTTGGTTTCCAACAGCAATTTGGTGAAATCGCATCAACAGATGTTACATTTTATTATAAGGACACGAAAGATCTTCACGTTATCAGAGTTATTTTCCCGCAAGCTGGTTCGCAAACAACATCTTACTTTGCAACTGTGAATGGAGATTTTGGAACAAGTAAAGGAGTTGATTTAAACTTCACCTTGCGAAGAATGAATCGATTGGCTTTAAGAGGAACTTATTCTTTTTCAAGATCAACCTCAACAGGTTCAAGTAGTTCAACACATTTTAATATTGCATGGCAAGATAACTCGTTTAACAACACACCATATTTCCCTGTAATTCCTGCTCCTTCGGATTTCGACAGAACGCACAGAGGAAATATGAATCTTGATTATCGATTTGAAGCTGATGATGGACCAGAATTTTTGGGAATGAGACCACTTTCTAATTTTGGAATAAATGCATTAATGTCTTTCAGTAGTGGATTTCCATTTACACGAAGTCAAATTGATGGCGCATTTTCATTCTCATCAACAAATGCTCCTGTAGCTTTTGAAAATTTAAACACTTCACAAGGACCTTGGAGTTCTTCAATTGATATGAAAATTGATAAAACTGTAAAAATTTATGGTTTAATGAATTTGAATATTTATATGATTATTGAAAATGTATTAAATAAGAAAAATATTGTTAATGTTTATTCCGGAACTGGCTCTTCGGTTGATGATGGCTGGTTCACAACTGAAACAGGAAAATCGTGGGCATCTACAAATGGAGATGACGCAGTTAAACTTTACAATTATTTTCAAAATTCTCCAGGTAATTATAGTTCACCACGCATAGTTAAACTTGGCTTACAAGTTAATTTTTAAATTGAATAAAAAGGATACATTATGAAGTTCACATTAAAATTTTACTTACTAATATTTTCCACAATAATTTTTGTATCTCCATTTTTTGCTGAAAACAAAACTGCAGGTAAAGGAAGTAAGAAACCTTCTCCACCGCAAATGTTGAAAAGCGAATACAAATTTTTAGATGGAAATACTTTAAACTGTACAATTTCTTCTGAAGGTCCATACGCCGATTACAGAAAAACCGGAAACTCCGGACTCGAATGGCCAAAAGGTTCAGGTAAAACTCCGGTATTCACAGCAGGAATTTGGCTTGCCGGAATTCATAGACCAACAAAAGAAATAAGAGTTTCAAACATGGATTATACAACCGAATATCATCCTGGTCCATTATTAGAAACTTTTAACACAACTGTTATTAACGACAAACAACAAGTAATACGTGCAAAAGAAGAAAAATACAGATTATATAAAATTAATAAAAAAGATACACTCGGTAATTCTAACAACATAGATTATAATGAATGGCCTGGAGATATCGGCGCACCATATATTGATGTTAATGGAAATAAGCAATGGGATAAAGGAATTGACAAAGTAAAATTTTATGGTGACCAACAAATTTGGAGCGTTATTAATGATGTGAATGTTGCGAACCACACAAATCTTAGTACATCAAAACCGCTGGGTGTTGAAATTCAAAATCTTTATTTCTGTTTTAATTCTCCCGGTGCATTGGGAAATATTATATTTATGAAATGGAAGATTATAAATAAAAGTGATGCCGATTATGATTCAGTATTTATTGGAATGTGGAGTGACCCAGATCTCGGAGATGCAAATGATGATCTTCCCGGTGTTGATACAATGCTAAGTTTAGCTTATCTCTATAATGGAGATAATAATGATGGTACAACACACGGATATGGCGAAAAACCACCGGCAATTGGTTTCGATTTTTTTGAAGGACCAATTGTTTCAATTGACAGATACAAACAACTATATCCTTGGATAAAAGTCCCAAATGATACTTTTGCACTTTTCGATGGTGAAAGACGCCCCGGTAAAATAAATTTACCGGCTTCATCGCACATAGTTTATACCAATGGTACTTTTCCACAATTGGTTGACCCACCAGATAAAAATGCAGATTATATTTTACAGGTATATGACTATCTTAACGGAAAAGCGGGAACAATTCATCAATGGATAACTCATCCTTCGGGAAGAATCATAAAATACTTTTTCTCAGGGGATCCTGTTGCTGGTACTGGTGATCTGCCGTCAAATTTTCCACTCGGAAATTTTGCACCACAAGATGTTAGAATTATGATTAGTACTGGACCTTTCACTTTAGCAAAAGGTGACACTCAAGAAATTGTTGGTGCAATTGTTATGGGGCAAGGAACAGATCGCTTGAATAGTGTAACAGCGCTGAAACAAGCAGATAAAATTGCACAAGATGCATTTAATGATAATTTTCAAGTTCCAGCAGCTCCACCACTTCCAACAGTAAAAGTTTCGGAACTTTCAAATAAAATTATTTTTGATTGGTCAACTAATTCAGATAAATCTGAAAGTTATAAATTTAAAGGATATGGATTTCAAGGATACAATCTTTATCAAGGTGAATCTTCAAATGGACCTTGGAAGCGACTTTTCACTTACGATTTAATTGATGGAATAAAGTTAGTTGAAGATTATCAAACTGATCCGATAACTGGCAATTCATACAATTTACCGGTTGCATATGGTGAGGATACTGGTTTAAAATATTACTTCACAGTTGATAAAGATTATTTAACAGGAAGTCCGTTGATTCCTGGTAAAAAATATTATTTCTCACTTACAACTTACGCTTATAATAGTGCTCCGGGAGTTAAAGGGACACTTCCTTTAGTTTTAGAAAATGCAAAAGATTTAATTGGCTCGGGAACTAGAAATTATGTTACACCTATTATGCCTTCAATTGGAACTAATATTCCAACAAAAGTTGGACAAATTATTTCAACTGATAGAACTGGAGATGATGCAGTCTCACCAGTTATTTTACAACCAACAATACTTCAAAATAATTCCTATAAAGTTACTTTTAATGGAACGGGAACAAGTGTAACTGGATGGAATTTATTGAAAGCAAAATCAACTTCCGGATTTGATACATTAGTAAAAAGTTCGAACGATTTTAGTGCCGGTGACCAAAGAAAATTAACAGATGGATTTTTAGTTAAAGTAGTTAATCCCGACGCAGGACCAAGACGCGATACTCAAACTCCAAATGGAGTTGAATATAAACCAAGTGCAAATACTTGGTTCGTTGGAGCCGGCGGTGGCGGATTTGATGCCTTTAATGGTGGAGTTGTATATCCAAGAGCAGCAAGTTATACTGGAAAACAAAGTAAAGTTACTGCTGATCAATTAAAAAAAGTTGAAATTAGATTCAGTAAAACTTCCACCCAAAAAGCATTTCGTTATGTTGGAAATTTAAAAAAGAGTTTCTTCGCTGATAATCCAATTGCCGATCCTTCTTTTACTCCTTTCATAATTGAAAAAGGAGTTGGATCACCATATCAGGATGTTAGAGATATTTCTTTACAAGCATTTGAAGTTGATCAAACAGATGGAGCTCCTGCAGATCGACAACTTAATGTAGGATTTGTAGAATGGAATGATTCTCTTTATTCAAATACAACGCCTAAAAAATATCTTGGTCGTGGAAAAATAGATGGAAAGTGGGATCCAACAATTTTTGATGATGGTGGAAAAGAGTTGCTTGTTATTTTTAACTCTTCTTACAGCCCAAATGATACAATCAAATATGGTTACAATAATAATGCACCAACTCGAATAGATTTTAGTGGTGAACTTGATGCTCTTGATATTTTATATATCATACAAGTTAGTAAACTTGATAGCAATCAATCATTCGCAGAAAATGATAAATTAGTTATTACTCCAAACTATAAATTAAGTGCAACACGAGCATATAATTTTTTAACTACTGCTCCAACTTTTAATAATGCGGAAGTTATGAAAAGTGAATTAGGTCAAGTTAATGTTTATCCAAATCCATATTTCGCACATAACAACAGAGAAACTAGCACACTTCAAAGATTTGTTACATTTATAAAACTTCCAAAAAGCCAAAAATTAACTTTGAATGTTTACAACTTAACAGGCGAGTTAATTAAGACACTTACTGAAAATAATGTAAATGATCAAGGAACAGCAAATTGGGATCTCAGAAATGAAAATGGATTACCGGTTGCTAGTGGAATGTATATGATTCATTTAAATATAGAAGGAGTAGGAACTCGCGTTCTAAAACTCGCAATTATTCAACCCGAAGAAAGACCTGGGAGGATATAACCATGAGAAAACTAATTCAATTCAAAATGAAAACTACATTAGTAATTGTTTTAAATTTATTATTAGTTGCGAATTCTTTATTTGCCGGCAATCCTAAAAAAAGAGGACAAGCGGGAGCAACTCAACTTTTATTACCTGTTGGTGGAAGAGGAAGTTCATTATCAGGTTCAGGAATTTCAATTGTAAAAGGTATTGATGCAATTCATTGGAATCCTGCAGGACTTGCATCCGGTGTAAGTGGTTCAAATGCGGAAGCATTTTTCTCAAATACAGATTATCTCGGTGATGTTGGAATAAGTTATGTTGGTGTTGCACTTAATACTGGTGATTTGGGAACTTTTGGATTTACACTTAAATCGCTAAATTTTGGTGAAGAAATTCCAATTACAACTACAGATTTTCCAGATGGAACAGGTTCAAGTTATTCACCAAATTTTTACACACTTGGAGTTACTTATTCCAAAGCGCTCACAGACAGAATTTCAGTTGGTGTAACAGGAAAATATATCAGCGAACAAATTATCCGAACTTCCGCTTCTGGATTTGCAATTGATGCTGGTGTGAATTACAATGTTAATCAGGAAGGAATGTTTAAAGGATTAAGTTTTGGCGTTGTGTTGAAAAATATCGGTCCAAATATGAAATATGATGGAAGTGATCTTGAAGAAACAATTGTACCTCCAAACTCACACGAAAATGATACGCAACCAATGCCCGTTAGATATATCGCACAGGAATTTGAACTTCCTGCAACTTTTGAAATGGGTTTGGCTTACACCACAAATGTATTACCAGAAATGAATCTTGCATTTTGTACTTCATTTCAAAATAATAATTTTGGAAATGATGTTTTCCGTACAGGATTAGAAATCGACTATGCCAACTTTATTTTAGGAAGATTCGGTTACAGTTTTCAAGATGGAGATTCGCAAAAGAAATTATCGACAGGAGTTTCAGTCGATGATTATATTTATGGCTTCACTATGGGATTAGGAATTAATTATGAACTTGGTGGTGGTTCAGCCGTTGGAATTAATTATTCATATTCTTCAACTAAAGTATTTGGCGGTGGCATTCAATCAATTGGAATGAACATATTCTTTTAATTAATAATAATTTAAAAACAAAAAGAGACTGGTTGAATTTACCAGCCTCTTTTATAATCTGGAGACCAATGAAAAAACTTTTAATAACTTTACTTTTAACAACTTCAATTCTATTTGCAATAGTTCCTCCAAAAAATATTAAACCGACTGCAAAACAAATGCAGTTAATGGATGAGATCAGAAAAAGTTACTCTGAAGGATTTTGGGCAGAAAAGATGAAAAGCCGATTTGAAACTGTAAAAAAATATGGGAATCGATCGCAAGAATTTCTATTCCCTGATACAGTATTTGCACCTGTACTTTTCGGAAAATATTCTGACAAAACCGAATTACATTCCGTTCCAGCATTTCAACAACTTTTATTTAGCGGTCCAAATCCAACTGGCACAGTAACAGATTTTTATAAAGAATCCAGTTACAATCAATTAATTATGACAGGAGAATGTCTTGGTTGGTACAAAGTTCCTCGAACACAGGATTATTATGTTAAAGATGGCGGAAGAAATGCTGGACTAACTTATGGTGGAAGAGATTTCACAATCGATCTTATGATTGAAGCTGATAAAACAATTAACTATGCAAAATATGTTTCAAAAATAGATGCTGAAGGTGCACATGTTACATTACTTGCAACATATCATACAGGAGCTGACGCAGCTTCTGGTGCAGATAATATTTGGTCGCATCGATGGAACATCCGAGACAGATTGTTAACAAGAAAAAGTCAAAATGATACTTTAATTAATAAAGATAGAGTTTTATCAAATGGAAAATATATTACAAATGATAGTTTAAATGGAGTTCGTGTTATTATTGATGGAGATTATTGCATTCAACCGGAACTTCGTGGAAGTAATAATTCGAGCGGACAAATGAAACCAATTGGAGTTCTTGCGCATGAGCTTGGACATATTTTTGGTTTGCCAGATTTATACGACACTGATGGTACTTCTGGGGGAATTGGAAACTGGTGCGTAATGTCAGGTGGTTCTTATGGTGGTGATGGTTCGCATGAAGGAACTCCAGCACAATTTAGCGCATGGTGCAAAGAAAAATTAGGATGGATAAATCCGGTAAATATTAGCTCATATATTCCATCTCAACCAATACGGTATGTTGAAAAATATCCTGAACTATACAAATTTTATCCAAAAGGGATTGTTTCTGGGAACGAATATTTTTTAGTTGAGAATCGGCAAAAAAAAGGATACGATCAATACTTAGCAGAATCTGGATTATTAATTTGGCATATCGATAATTCTATTTCGAGTAATAGTAACGATAGTAGAAGAAATGTTGATTTAGAACAAGGAGATGGACTTCGACAACTTAATACAACCACCGGGCGTGGTGATGCAGGAGATCCATATCCAGGTTCATCCGGGAATAAAACTTTTGATGGTTACTCGAATCCGAATAGTATTAGTTATCTAAATCGGCAAACTTATGCAGGTATTAGAAAAATTAGTAAAAGTGATACAATAATGTTTGCAAGTTTTGATGTTGGAACTAGACCATACATTGTAAAAATAAATGCAGAACTTTTAGAAGGTGATTCATCCAATTCGAACGGTAGAGTTGATGCTGGAGAAAAAGGGAATCTAAAATTGAGTATTGAAAATATTTATCCATTTAGTTTAACAAATTCAAAAATAATTATTACTTCGCCAACTACTGATATGGTCATTGATACGGCGTTAATAAAAATTTCAGTTGGTGGATTATCAGTTGCCGAATCGACATATAAAAATATTGTTTATGTAAAACCTACTGCAACTTCAGGAAGAAAAACTTTAAATATTAGCGCTGAATCGAACGAGGAAGTTTTTAGATTTACTCCTACAGTAATGGTTGGCTTTCCAAAATTTATTTTGTTAAATGCTGATTCACTTGCAACTGAAAATGTTGGCGGTCGATATGAAAATATTCTTAAAACATTTGGAACAGATGGCGAACTAGTTACTTTAACAGAAAATCTGTCATCTTTATCATTAAAAAATAGAACGGTTTTAGTATTTTTTTCTGGAAGGAAAAAGTCAAATATCATTTCTGAAGCACTTGGCGATTCTTTAATTGCATTTATTAAAAGAGGAGGGAATTTATTTCTTTCCGGACAAAATATTGCAGAAGATTTCAAACAAAGAAATAGTACTCTTTCAACACGTTTAATTAAAAGTTCATTTAATGCAAATGTAATGTTAGGAAGAACTTTGTATGGAATTCCTTCAAATGGAATGGGTGCAATTCTTACACAAATGACTTTGGGAGGATATAATGCAACTCCAAACCAAACTTCTCCCGACGAATTAAATGTAAGTGTAGCTGCAATGCCGATTTTCAGATGGAATGATGCAACCATAGGTGGTTATGGTGGAGTTTGGTATAAAGACCAAACCGCAAATGGTAAATTAGTTTTCTGGTCTTTTGGATTAGAGGCAATTCCCGACACCGTAACGGATGGAACAGTAACTTCATCAAAAGCATTTTCTACAGTTATGGGTTGGTTCAATGGATTGGTTTCATCTCCTGATTTCACAAAAAATAATTTAATTCCAGGGAAAATAGAATTGTTAAATAATTATCCAAATCCATTTAATCCGACAACTACAATAAAATTTGGAATTCCAATTCAAGGAAATGTGCGAATTAAAATTTACGATCTTCTCGGAAGATTAGTAACTACAATTGCGAATGAAGAATATAACGCAGGATTTCATTCTGTTACATTTGACGCAACACAATTTGCGAGTGGTTCATATATTTACAAACTTGAAGCCGGCAATAAATCAATAACCAAAAAAATGGTATTGATGAAGTAAGTAAGTAATATTAAATATTTATCAAAGCCCGAATAAGTATTCGGGCTTTTTTATTTAATCTAATTCAATTGTTAAATTCATTGTTAATAAAAAAGTAATTACATTTGAGAAATGCCTTTTAAACTTATTACAATATTACTTTTACTTTGTTTTGAAAGTGCCTTTTCAGATTCACTTTCAACTTTAATTGTTGAAAGAAGTATTGGAAAATTTGAAGATGCAATAAGTTTCTCACATTCATCAACGGGAGAAATTTATATTATTGATGCCGGATCTTCTTCTCTTATTTCAATTGATATTATTACAGGAAAAGTAAAATCAATTTCAGGGAAAGGTTGGGGAGAATTAGAATTTAATTCTCCGCAAGATATTTGTGCTACATCTGTATTAGATATATTTGTAGCTGACTTAAATAATCACCGTGTTCAACAATTTGACAGATCACTTAATTATATTTCAACTATTCCAAATGAAAACTTAAGAGATGAATATTTAACTTTTCAACCGATCTCAATTGCATATTCACAGGAGGGATTATTATTAATACTTGATAAAGATGACAAACAAGTTTTGAAGTACGAGTTAAAATCGGGAAAGATTTCGAGAATTGTACAATTTACTGCTGGCAAAGGATCAATCTCAAGTCCTCGAGATATTACAATGATAGATAAAAATAAATTTGCTATTCTCGATGGTAAACGAGTTGTAATTTTTGACATTTATGGAAATTATATATTTTCATATAATTTGAGTTTCGATGATGACCCAAATTCAATTTCTTCTGATTGGAAAACAATAGCTGTAACCTCCCCTACAAAAATCATTTTAAATACCAAAGAGGGAAAATATTTATCAACAATAAATCAAACAACTATAATTGGTAATAAAGTTAATGAATTAAGGGATGTCGCAATAATTGGTAATTTATATTTTGTTCTGACGAGCGAAACAATATTAATTTGTAAAAAAGCAGAAAAATAATTTTGCTTTTACTTCGAATTTAAACTATAATTAATTCTTAAAAAAAGAGAGGTTAAAATGCCACGTGGTTTAAACAAAGTAACACTAATCGGACATTTGGGAAAAGATCCCGAACTACGAATTACAACAAACAATACTCCTATAGCAACATTTTCTATGGCCACGAATGAATCGTATAAAGATTCTGAAGGAAATTTAATAGAAAAAACAGAATGGCACAACATTGTCCTTTGGAGAAAAGTTGCAGAAATTGCACAGCAGTATCTTAAAAAAGGGAGTAAAATATATTTAGAAGGAAAAATTGCTACTCGCAGTTACGAAAAAGATGGGCAAAAAAAATATATCACCGAAATTGTTGGTGATACTCTTCTAATGTTAGATGGTAAAAGTGATAATGGTGGAAATGGTGGCGGAGAAACACAAAATCCTCCGAGCGATCTTCCATTTTAGTTTTTTGTAGCCAACTCAAAATCCCCTTATCTTAAAGGGTTCAACTAATAAATCAACTCAATGAAAATCTATATACTTTTTTTAATTATAATTTTACAATCTGCATTAGTTTTTGGTGCATCACGAGATCCAATTAAAGCCAAAAATGGAATGGTAGTTTCTGCAGATCCTCTTGCAACACTTGCCGGACTAAAAATATTACAACAAGGTGGAAATGCAGTTGATGCCGCAGTTGCAGTTGGATTTGCACTCGCTGTAACTTATCCGCAAGCAGGAAATATTGGCGGCGGCGGATTTATGAATATCAGATTTTCTGACGGAAAAAATTATACAATTGATTACCGTGAGAAGAGTCCAAAATCTGCAACACAGAATATGTATCTCGATTCTGCCGGGAATTACATTTCAGATAAAAGTAAATTTGGATATCTTGCCGCAGGAGTTCCGGGAGCAGTTGCAGGTATGTTGCTTGGATTAGAAAAATATGGAACCCTTTCGAGAGAAAAAGTTTTACAATCTGCTATTCAATATGCCGAAAAAGGATTTCCACTTCATTACAATCTCGCATCTTATATTAATAGTGAAAAAGAAATATTCGAAAAATTTCCATCATCAAAAAAAATATATATTAAGAAAAATGGCGAACCATTTTTAGAGGATGAATTATTTATTCAATCAGATTTAGCCGCAACACTTAAACGAATAGTTAAAAATGGGCGAGATGGATTTTATAAAGGGAAAACTGCAGATTTAATTGTTGAAGAAATGAATCGTGGCGGAGGATTAATATCGCACGATGATCTTAAAAGTTATAAAGCTAAAATTCGAACTGCTGTAACAAATAAATATCGTGATTATGAAATAATTTCACTTGCTCCGCCAAGTTCTGGAGGAACTGCATTAATTCAACTTTTAAATATAGTTGAAGGTTATAATCTAAAAAGTATGGGACATAATTCTTCGCAATATATTCACCGATTAACTGAAGCGATGCGTAGAGTTTATTCCGACAGAGCTGAATATCTCGGCGATCCAGATTTTGTAAATGTTCCGCTAAAATGGCTTCTTTCAAAAGAATACGCAACTGAGAGAAGAAATTCTATTGATACTTTACGCGCGACTCCAAGTCAGCAAATTCGAAATGGTGTTCAGCCATTACAAGAAACGACCCAAACTACACACTATTCGGTTGTAGATAAATGGGGAAATTGTGTGAGCGTTACAACAACTTTAAATGGTGGATTTGGAAATTATGTTGTTGTTGATGACGCTGGATTTTTATTGAATAATGAGATGGATGATTTCAGTGCAAAACCTGGCGAACCAAATATGTTTGGTCTCATCGGTGGTTTTGCAAATGCAATTGAACCGGGAAAAAGAATGTTAAGTTCTATGACTCCGACAATTGTTTTAAAAAATGGAAAACCATTTCTTGTAATTGGAACTCCCGGTGGAGCAACAATTATTACAACAGTTTTTCAAATAATTTTAAATACAACAGAATTTGGAATGAATATTCAAGAAGCAATTGACGCACCAAGAATTCACGCGCAATGGCTGCCAGATATTTTATTATATGAAAAAAATGGACTTGCAGTTGATGTTGTAAATAATTTAAAATCAATGGGGCACACTGTTGTTGAACGAAAAGGAACTTCAGGATCTGCCGAAGGAATTATGTTTGATCATAAAAAGGGAATTATTTTTGGCGCAACAGATTCTCGCGGTTACGGCGCAGCAGTTGGATATTAGTCTATGTAATAAAACATTTGAGCATGGCAGAGAAAAAGTAGCATGTCATTCCCGCGGTTATTAGCAGGAATCCATAAAACAAATTATCATCTAAAATTTAAATGATTGAAAAACTTAAAAAAATTGAAGTGCGATTTAATGAAGTTACAACTTTGTTAAGTGATCCTGCAATAATTTCACAACAAGATAAACAACGCGAACTTGGAAGAGAATTCAGTTACCTTTCCGAAATAATGAAAGTGTACAAATTATATAGTAAAGCATTTGATTCAATAGAAAGCAGTAAAGAAATTCTCGCAGTCGGTGGAGATGCTGGATTAAGAGAACTTGCACAGGAAGAATTAAATTTACTTCAACCTGAATTATTAAAATTAGAAGAAGAAATTAAAACTCTTCTTATTCCAAAAGACCCAAATGACGATAAAGATATTATTGTTGAAATAAGAGCCGGGACAGGCGGTGATGAAGCTGCACTTTTTGCTGCAGATTTATATCGCATGTACACAAGATTTGCTGAAATTAAAAGATGGAAAGTTGATACGATCGATTGGAGTGAAGTTGGTCAAGGAGGATTTAAGGAAATTGTTTTCAGCATAAAAGGAACAGATGTGTTTGGAATTATGAAATATGAAAGTGGAATTCACCGTGTGCAACGAGTTCCTGATACCGAGACACAGGGCAGAGTTCACACATCGGCAGCATCGGTTGTAGTAATGCCGGAAGTTGAAGATGTTGAAGTTGAAATTAATACGGCTGATTTGAGAATCGATACTTATCGTGCCGGAGGAAAAGGTGGGCAAAATGTAAATAAGGTTGAAACCGCAGTCCGAATTACACACGAGCCTACAGGAATTGTTGTTGCTTGTCAACAAGAACGATCGCAATTTCAAAATAAAGAACGAGCAATGAAAATGCTGAGAGCGAAAATATACGAAAAGAAAATTCAGGAGCAGCAACAATCTGTAATGGCACAACGAAAATCAATTATTCGTTCGGGGGATAGAAGTGAAAAAATCAGGACATATAATTTTCCACAAAATCGCGTAACCGATCACAGAATTGGACTTACACTTTATAATTTAGATTCTATAATTGATGGTAAAGTAGATGATCTTATTGAACAACTTCGAATTGCCGAACGTGCAGAAAAATTACAAGAAGGTATTTAAACTTTTCTTTTTCCTTTAAAAAATTCTTTTAATAAATTTCCGCTAACATCATCCTTTACTCCTCCAATTGTGTGGACTGAATGGTTTAATCTTTTATCTTCTGTGATTGTATAAAGAGTTCCTGTTGAACCCATTTTAGGATCGTAACAACCAAAAACCAATTTTGGAATTCTTGAAAGTATAATTGCACCTGCGCACATTGGACAAGGTTCCATCGTAACATAAAGAGTGCAATCTTTCAACCACTTCGATTCCAAAAATGCAGCGGCAGCAGAAATTGCAATCATTTCAGCGTGAGCAGTTGGATCTTTTAACATTTCAACTTGATTATAACCTTTACCAATTATTAAATTTTTATAAACTACAACAGCACCAACCGGAACTTCTTTTTGCTCGAATGCTTTTTGCGCTTCTCGTAATGCCAGCTTCATCCATAATTCATTTTTAGTTTCCATAAAAGATTTTAAATTACTTCTCTTTTAACATCGGGTATTTCAAGTATAAGATCTTCGCCATAACAACCAGCAGGAGTTTGATAGCCAAGTTTAAAGTTTCCAGCTAATATTTTTTTTGCAATTATTAAACTACTGTGTGCTGTTAATGTATAACCTTCCGGACCAATTAATCTTGCGCTGAAAGTTTTCCCATTAGCATTTTTCACTTCTCCCCAAACTAATCCTTTTGATTTTGTACGAACTTTATCTGATGGTCCAAATAATGATTTATCAATTTTATTTTTTACAATTCTACGAATAAACTTACTTCTCAAAATCCAATTAAATAATTTTTGGAATTTTAATAAAAAATAAATTTTTGAAGAAGTGCCGGTATAAGTTTCAATATTATCAATCCCGGTAGTTGTAAATGAAGTTGAAATATCTCCCCACGGGATGCTCATTACAAATAATTTTTTTAATCCAAAATCTACCCACATACTTTTTTGTCCGAGCGGAACACGAATAATTTTTCCATTTTTTCTTTCAGCTCCATCGCCTCCCAAACCACCCACCATTGTAGTTGCGGTACCGTGACTTAATCCTCCACCGATTGATGCAAATGCTAATTTCAATTCTGTTGCATCGGGTAATTTATATTTTAAAAATAAGGCAAGACAATCAGTTGGAACAACATCAAAACCAACACCGGGCATTAACATAATATTGGATTTTATTGCTACATCATTAAATTTTTTTGCTAATTCAAAAACAACTATTTCTCCCGTAATATCTATGTAATGTGTCCCTGTTTTCAAACAGGCTTTTATCATTTGTTGAGCAGTATTTATAAATGGACCTGCACAATGTAAAACCAATGGAAATTTTTTTAAAACAGATTCTAATTTTTCTGTTTCAGATAAATCAAGAACAAAATAATCTCTGTTAAATTCTTCCGAGAGTTGAACTAATGCACTTTCATTCCTTCCAGCTAAAACCGGATTTAAATTATAATCGGATGTAAGTTTTAAAATTAATCTACCAGTGTAACCATTTGCACCATAAAGTAAGAAAGAATTATCATTCAAATTGTAAATTATTTTTTATTACCACTTTCTACTGATTTTCCACCTTCGGCGGGTTTATTTGCTTCCTGCATTGCATTTCGTTCGCCACCACCACCTCTTGAACCCGCTCTTTGTGATTTAAATAATTGGAACTTTGACTGAATTGATCTCATTGGCCATAAATTATTTTCTTCATTTATATCTGCAGTTTCTTTTAAAGGATCAAGTTCAACCGAAACAACTTCTTTATCTTTAATAAATACTTTTGAAACTTGATATTCATTTAATCTCCAAATTATTACAGGAATTCTTTCAATCTCTTTTGTTCCATCTGCATACTTCCATTCCAAAATAACTGGCATTAACATTCCACCTTTATTTGTAAAAGTTAATTCATAAATAAATTTGTTGCTCCATTTATCATAATTACTTCTATCAAAGTTTGAATCATTAAGAGAGATAGTTTTATTCAACTTCATTAAATCATCAGCACCACGATTGTAATAATAAAAATCTTTAAGTGATGAATCTCCATCAATAAGAAATTTAATTGACTTATCATTTTTATTTCTCTCTTTACCAATATCAAAAGATCTATCAAAACGAGAGCCATCTAAACTTGCAGTTGGAGAAGTATCGAGTTTAAAAACTTTTACACTATCGAGAGAAATATCAACAGGATCAGTTCCAAAATACCAACCGCGCCAATACCAATCCAAATCAATACCACTTGCATCTTCCATTGTTCTAAAAAAATCGGCAGGAGTTGGATGTTTAAAAGCCCATCGCTCAGCGTAAGTTTTAAATGCTTTATCAAAAAGTTCACGTCCCATAATTGTTTCGCGCAAAATATTTAAACCAGTTGCTGCTTTCGCGTAAGCATTTTGCCCGACTTGTAAAACTAATTCTCCCGAAGTCATAATTGGTTCGAGTTCGTTTTTTGGTAATCGCATATATGGCGCAATAAATTTTGCCGGTCCGCGCGAAGAGGGAAAATTATTATCAAATTCCTGCTCTGTTAAATATTGCACAAATGTATTCATTCCTTCATCCATCCACCACCACTGTCGCTCGTCGCTATTAATAATCATCGGATAAAAATTATGACCAACTTCGTGAATTATAACACCAATCATTCCGTATTTAATTGCTTCACTGTAAGTTCCATCTTTTTCACATCTACCGTAATTCATACTTAGCATCGGATATTCCATTCCGTTTGCCGCTTCAACCGAAATTGCAACAGGATATGGATATTGTATTGAAAACTTTCCGTAAGTTTTAAGTGTGTGCACAATAACTTTTGTAGAATATTTTCTATAAAGATTGTAAGATTCTTTCGGATAATAACTCATCGCCATCGATTTTTTCCCACTGATATTTACAACCATTGCATCCCAAATAAATTTTCGTGAAGAATTAAATGCAAAGTCCCGTACATTTTCAGCTTCATAAATCCACGTTTTTGTAGATTTACTTTTATTTTTTTCTGCATTTGTAGCTTCTTCCAATGTTACAACTTCAATTGGTTCGTTTGATGTTAAAGCTTTTTTCCATCTATCAAATTGTTCAGCAGTTAACATTTCTTTATAATTTTTACATTCACCGGTTGCAGCAACAATGTGGTCACTTGGAGTTGTAATACTAACTTTAAAATTCCCAAAAGTTAAAGCGAACTCAGCACCGCCGAGAAATTGTTTATGCTGCCATCCTTGAAAATCGCTGTAAACTGCCATTCGTGGATGCCATTGCACAATTGAGTAAAGATTATTTCCATCTTCTTTAAAAAATTCATAACCACCTCTGCCAGGTACATCATCTTTATTATTTAATTTATAATTCCAATCAACTTTAAAAACAAATTTATCGCCGGAAGAAAGTGGCTTTGGCAAATCAATTCTTAACATTGTTTGATTGATTTTATATTTTAATGGATTGTCATTTTTATCAAGAAGTTTTAAAATATTTAGTCCGTAGCCATCTAATGTTTTCCAAGGTTCAAGATTTTTAAGTTGATCACTATTCATTCTTGGATTCATCTTACTTGTGTTTGCTCGATTGTTATCGCTGTTTGGATGATGAAAGTTTTCATCAATCTGAAGCCAAAGATAAGTTAGAGGATCAGGAGAATTGTTAAAATAAGTTACAGTTTCAGAACCGATTAGTAAATTATTTGGCTCATCAATTTCAACTGAAATATCATAATCGGCACGTTGCTGCCAATATTTATTTCCCGTTGTTCCACTTGCAGTTCGATATTCATTTGGAGTGGGAAGAAGATAATTTAGCTGTTCAAATTTATTTGCGTGATTTGAACCGGCATTGTGAAGTGGTTGCGCAGTAATATTTTTAGAGACAATTATTGCGAAAAGAATGATAAAAGTTTTTTTCATAGAGTTACTTTCTTAATTAATAATTGCTAATTTTAGTGAATAAAAGATTAAACAAAAAGTAAAATTATTATTATAATGAAAATATTAATCATCTTCTTTAACCTGCTTTTACTCCATCCAAATCATATATCATATACAGAGATATTCTATAATAGTAGTTCAAATAGATACGAAATCAGCATTAAAGTAATTCCCGATAATTTTGAAAATGTACTGAAAAAGGCTAATTGTAATAATGTTGACTTAATTGGTGGAAGTATTGACACAACTTTAAACAAATGCGTTGAAAATTATTTGCAAAACCATTTTACAATTCAAATTCAAAAAAAGAAAATTAAATTAAATTTTCTCGGATTTGAGTTTAAAGAGAAGGAATTATATTTATATCTGGAAAGTGAAAAATTAAGTGAACCGAAACAGCTTGAAATTAAAAACGATATTTTATTTGAAGAAACAAAAATTCAAATGAATATTATAAGATATAAAAGTGAAAAAAGAGATTTGTCGGTAAGATTAAAAAACCCGGAAAGCAATTGGAGAATAAAATAGAATTCTAAACTAATTTACTTTTTTACTCGTTTGCATAAAATATAAAATCATAATTTTCTTTTCTTCAATTGAAAGTTTACTCGAGTCGTGAATTTCATCTTTAATATTAAAAGCTAATTAGTAAGATTTTCTAGTGCACCCGAAGGGAGTCGAACCCCTAACCCCCAGCTTCGTAGGCTGATGCTCTATCCAATTGAGCTACGGGTGCAATAAAAACAATAACTTCAGACAAATATAAAAAAAACTGATCGTTTTTCATTCTCTTTTTAATTCTCAATTCATATATTCAATAATATATTACTCTAAATGAATTACTTATGCTGAACTATATTTGGGTTGGTTTAATAATTATCGGGATTATATCTGCCGGCGGAACAGATATTTATCGTGAGGTAAATGATACTTATAAGAATGGTTCTATAATAGTAGGAATGTTTACTCAAAACTCAAATCTCAGAGGTGAATCGAAAGGGGAAGTTGAATTTCAAAAAGAAAATATTAATCTGCATTATAATGGAAATTTAACTCAACAATCTTTTAATCAACCGATTGCAATTACAATACAGAAAGATGGGAGTAGAAAATTTGTAATTGATGTTAACGATAACTCACCACAACTTTGGAAAGAAATGTCGAAGGGATCTTCAGCAACAGGAAAGTTGAGTGGAGTAATTTCAAATATGTTGCTCACCGAAAAGGAAAATGTTTATCAAATTAATTTAGCAATCGAAAAAATTAATTATCTAAAATTAAAAGCTGTAACAAATGCAGCTTTCGATTACGCTGGAACTGCAGTTACACTTGCACTCGGATTAATTGGCGTAATGGCTTTGTGGCTTGGAATTATGAAAATTGCAGATGAAGCTGGTTTTCTGAAAATTGTAACTAAACTTGTAAGTCCAATTACAAGAAGATTATTCCCCGATGTTCCGCCAGATCATCCCGCAGTTGCCGCAATGGTTATGAATATTTCTGCAAATATGTTGGGTTTGAATAATGCCGCGACTCCAATGGGATTAAAAGCGATGGAAGAATTAAATAAATTAAATACAAAAGTTGGAACGGCTACAAATGCAATGTGTACATTTCTAGTAATTAATACTGCGGGATTAACTTTAATTCCGGCGACTGTACTTGCAATACGCTCAGCAATGGGTTCGTCAAATCCGGGAATAATTATTGCGCCATCAATTTTTGGTGCAGGTTGCGCAACAGTTGCAGGATTAGTTGCAGTTAAAATTTTACAAAGAATGAAACGATTTTCAATTGAAAAGTAAAAATGATTGAACAATTTAAAAATATTGTAAATATTATTTCTGCTTTAGCAATTCCATTAATGGTTTTGTTATTTGTTGTTTACGGAGTTTATAAAAAAGTAAAAGTTTACGAAAAATTTATAGAAGGCTCGAAAGAGGGATTCGATGTTGCAATAAAAATAATTCCATATTTAGTTGGAATGTTAGTTGCAATTGGAATTTTTCGTGCAAGTGGCGCAATGGATGTTTTAGTTGCAATACTTCAACCGATAACAAATTTAATTGGAATGCCACCTGAAACTTTACCACTTGCGTTACTTCGTCCACTTTCCGGAAGTGGTTCTCTCGGATTAATGTCTGAATTAATGAACACGCACGGAGTAGACTCCTTTATCGGAGTTTTAGCTTCAACAATGTATGGCAGTTCCGAAACTACATTTTATGTATTGGCCGTTTATTTTGGTTCGGTTAATATTTCGAAGACAAGACACGCAGTTCCTGCAGGATTAATTGCTGATCTTTTTGGAATGCTCGGCGCATTATTAATTGTTCGATTATTATATATTTGAACTTTAATTTAGATTTCGTTTGATGGCAATGATCAACTTCTGGTTTGAATTTAAAAATAGATGAAGAAAGAGCTATTGGAACAAAGGAATATTCCGATATATTATGATTATCAATAAATTAATTAGTGGTAATTTTGGAATGTTTGATACATATTTATTTGTAAATTAAACTCTGGAGAAAAGATGAAAAAAATAATTTTAACATTTTGTTTAACAATATTTATAGCAATTAATTCCTATTCCCAGCTTCCGGGAAGTAAACCGGGAGGAAATGTTGAAGGAGGAGTCGGCTTTACTTCAATTGGTGATCAAACTTATTACCAACTTTCACTCGCTCCAGAATTTGCAATTGGAAAATTTGGTGTCGGGCTCGATATCAATTTACTTATCAACACAAAAGACAACACGATACTTTGGAAGGAAATGCAACGTGGCAGGTTTCTTCGATATTTAAGATGGGGACACAAAGGAGATGATTTGTATGCTCGTTTGGGAATGCTCGATTACTCACGACTTGGAAATGGCACAATAATGTATTTGTATAAAAACAGTCCGAGCATAAGTGATAGAAAAATTGGAATGGAGTTAGATTATAATTTTGGAAAATTTGGTTTCGAATCGATGTACAGTGATTTCGCATTTCAAGGAGTTATTGGAATGCGTCCTTATGTTAAACCACTTCACTTTGCAGGATTAGCTTCTGTTCCCGTAATTGGCGGATTGGAAATTGGAACAACTTTTGTAACTGATCTCAGAGATAAATCTGGAAGAACTGTAATTGCAAAAGACACTACATTAAGTTCCATAAAAGTTATGGGTTTAGATATTTCTTTACCATTAACTAAGTTGCCAGTTTTCACAACTCGCGTTTATACAGATTTTAATAAAATTATTAATTTTGGAAGTGGAATGGCAAGTGGATTGGATATTAATTCAACATTACCCGGCGTTACAATCTTCACAAAAATTGAAAGACGATATGGTAACACCGCAGGTTATATGCCAAACTATTTCGATACATTTTATGAAAAAGATTTTTCCACAAAAGCACAAATTCTCGACACTATGAAAAGTGTAAGTCCGGGAACTTTTGGTGTGTTAACTATGGGAATTCTCGGAACACTTAATATTACCGGCGCATATTCAAAAATGGATGATATTCCTGAAAGCGGAAAACTACATCTCGAAACTTCTACTGGAAAAATTATTCCGATGATAACAATTAATGTCGGTTACGATAAAGTAAAAATTAAGGACTCAAAAGATATTTTCACTTTAGATGAAAGATCGTTACTCTATCTTTCCGGTGGTTATATGTTAAATTCTTTTACTCGAATTGATTTAACTTATCTTTACACATTCAAATTAAATATATCAACCCGAAAATATGAAACCGAAAAAAGAGTTCAACCGAGAATAACTTTCGTATTCCCATTCGGCGGATAATGATTTTTTGTTTTTGTGATTAATAAAATTATTACCGCAAGTTTACCAATTATTCCAAAAATAATTATCGGTAAAGTTGCATCCAGATATATTGCTGGCGATTCACTAAAAACTGCAGTCAATACAACCGAGCAATTAAATAAAAGTGGTGCGCTTGTTACAATCGATGTTCTTGGTGAAGATGTTACTTCTGAAGAAGAAGCAATTAATACCACAAAAGAATGTGAATTAGTTCTTAAAGCAATTGCTGAAAATAAATTAAACTCAAACCTCTCTTTAAAGTTAACTCAACTCGGGTTACAAATTGATTACAAGTTTTGTAGAAAAAATTTAGTTTCAATTTTGAAATATGCAAGTCGTTTAAATAATTTTGTCAGAATTGACATGGAGAATCACACTTGCACCGATCAAACTTTGGAATTGTATTTCGATTTGAATAAAACTTATAAAAATTTTGGAGTTGTGATTCAATCTTATTTAAGAAGAAGTGAGAATGACATTAAATTACTTGTAAATAAAAAAGCAAATGTACGGCTTTGCAAAGGAATTTATAAAGAACCTCCGGGAATTGCTTTTCAAAGTGCTGATGAAATTCGTGAAAATTACAAATTACTTTTACGTTTACTTTTTGAAAATGGTTCTTATATTGGAATTGCAACTCATGATGATAATCTTTTAAATTATGCGTCGTCATATATTTCTACTAAAAAGAAAAAACTTGATCAATATGAATTTCAAATGTTACTTGGTGTTCGAGCAGAAAAAAGAAAATCTATAATTTCCGATGGTCACCCACTTCGTGTTTATACTCCATACGGAAAAGATTGGTACGCATATTCAATCCGCCGATTGAAAGAAAATCCGCAAATGGCATTTTACATTGCAAAAGCATTTTTTGGTTTAGAAAAATAATTTTCAACTAACTTTAAAGGAGCGTCAATGTCTAATTCAGAAATAGCACAAAAAGTAGAATTCAAACCGTACGTCCCAAACGATTCTTTAATGGCAGAGTTCACTGTAAAATCAGTTTTGCTTGGCGCATTTTTTGGGATTGTATTTGGCGCAGCTACAGTTTACTTGGCGCTGAAAGCCGGGCTAACAGTTTCGGCTTCAATTCCAATTGCGGTACTTGCAATTTCAATCGGGAATAAAATTTTGAAAACCACAATTTTAGAAAATAATATAATCCAAACCGCTGGCTCGGCTGGCGAATCAATCGCAGCTGGTGTAGTTTTTACTTTGCCCGGATTTTTATTTTTATCCGCCGAAAGTAACGGAGCAAGTTATTTTAATTATTGGACAATTTTTACACTCGCAATGTTTGGCGGATTGCTCGGTACTTTAATGATGATTCCACTTCGTCGTTCTTTAATTGTGCAAGAACATGGCAATCTTCCATATCCAGAAGGAACTGCATGCGCATCAGTTTTAATTGCAGGTGAAAAAGGTGGAGATTTTTCTAAAACCGCATATCAAGGTTTGGGATTTGCATTCGTGTATGCAATTTTGCAAAAAGTTTTTCATGTAATTGCAGAAGCACCGACTTGGGTTTCAAATCAAACAAATAAATATTTCCCAAGCGCAACAGTAAATGGCGAAATCACTCCGGAATATATGGGAGTTGGTTATATTATTGGACCGAAAATTGCCGGCGTACTTGTTGCCGGCGGCGTTCTCGCATGGCTCGGTTTAATTCCACTAATTGCAACACTTGTTCCTGCCGATATTATTGCATTCCAACTTATCAAACTTGGATATTTAAAAGATTTAGCAACAGCAGGTGGTCCCGGTGGATGGGATCCTGTAACTCACACATTTAGTAATTATGCTCCTGCAATTTACAGAGCTTATGTTCGACAAATTGGCGCAGGCGCAGTTGCAGCTGGCGGATTCATCACACTTTTAAAAACTTTACCAACAATTGTCTCATCATTTAAAGGAAGCATTGCATCATTAAAAGATAAAGCATCGGCAGTAAAAATTGAACGCACACAAAATGATTTATCTTTTGTAACAGTAATTGTTGGAAGTTTAGTTTTAGTAATTTTACTCGCAGTGTTGCCACAAATTCCGGGCGACTCAATTTTAAATAAATTATTAATTGGAATTCTTGTAATTGTGTTTGGATTTTTCTTTGTAACTGTTTCAAGTAGAATTGTCGGAATCATCGGTTCATCTTCAAATCCAATTTCCGGAATGACGATTGCAACTTTAATGGGAACAAGTTTAATTTTTATCACCGTTGGTTGGACAGGATATTTTTACGAACCAATGGCACTTGTAGTTGGTGGAATGATTTGCATCGCTGCAGCAAATGGCGGAGCAACTTCGCAAGATTTAAAAACCGGATACATTATTGGCGCAACTCCAAGATATCAACAGATGGCATTATTTGTTGGAGCAATAGTTTCATCGGCAGTAATTGGTTGGACAGTTCAAATACTTGATACACCAACATCCGAAATGTTATCGCAAGGAATTACTCACGCAATTGGCACAGAAAAATATCCGGCGCCACAAGGAACTTTAATGGCAACTTTAATTAAAGGATTGTTAAGTTTTAATTTAGATTGGCAGTTTGTTTTGGTCGGCGTATTTATTTCAATTGTAATGGAGTTGTGCAATGTAAAAGCACTTTCATTTGCAGTTGGATTATATTTACCACTTTCGACAACGCTTCCAATTTTTGCCGGCGGCGCAATTAAAGGTGTTGCAGATTTCATGAGAAAACGTAAAAATGAAACCGAAGAAGATGCTGAACTTGGGAAAGGTTCACTTTTTGCTACAGGGCTTGTTGCCGGTGGCGCTTTGTTTGGTGTAATTGTTGCTATTGCTACGGTGTTTTATGAAGACATAATGAAAAGTTTAAATTTTGAAGAAGTAATTCATAATAATCTTGGCGCTTCAGGATATGAAATTTTTGGAGTTGCCTGTTTTGTTATTATGGGATTAACGCTTTATAAAGTAGCGAGGAAGAAGTAAATATTTTTATGGCTAAAGCCAATTTCATCTGCATTGAGTAACCCCAGCATAAATGCTGGGGTTAAACAAATAATCAACAATGCACAGCTAAGCCAAAATTATTTTTTCAATCACACAAAGAATTGAAAGGAGTTTATAATTGTTCAGCACCAAACCCCATTGACAACAAAACGCTGATGAAAACTTTCAGACAGCCAATGAAAGTTAAAATCGGATTGCCTTCTCCAGCGTGGCTTCTTGAAATCGGTGAGGTAATTATTAAAACAGAAATCGAACTCAAAAACATTCTGAACAATGAGCAATAACGTGTCACACATTTTGCTCTTTGACGGAGTTTGCAATCTATGCAACAGCATTGTTCAATTCACAATCAAAAGAGACACAAAAGGAAAATTCAAATTTGCTTCATTGCAATCTGAAAGTGGACAAACATTCCTTAAAAAGTTTGGTTTACCGACAGATGATTTTGACTCTTTCGTTTTCATAAACGGAGACAAATACTTTCTCAAATCATCGGCTGGACTTCATGTATTAAAAGAGTTGGGAGGAGTTTGGAAATTGTTTTATGTTTTCATTATCTTTCCAAAACCATTTAGGGATTTTATTTACAACCTAATTGCAAAGAGACGATATAAAATATTTGGAAAGCGGGACACTTGTATGGTTCCGACACAGGACATCAAACTAAGATTTTTGCAATGACAACAGACAAAATAAATTGACAATGGAAGAAAGACCAAAAATAAAATTAGAACTCACAACAGCCGACAAATCATTTGAAATTGTTGGTTGGTTTTTAATTCTTGCAGTTTGGGGTCTGACAATTACAAACTATTCAAACTTACCTGAAACTATTTCGACACATTATAATGGAGCAGGTCAAGCTGACGGGTTTGGCGGAAAAGCGACTATTTTGACTTTGCCCTTAATTGCAACAATTTTATTCATAGGCCTGACAGTATTAAATAAGTTTCCACATGTATTCAATTATCCAACCGGTATTACGCAAGACAACGCTTTTAGACAATATACCAATGCGACAAGACTTATAAGATATCTTAAACTTATTATCGTTTTTATTTTCGGACTTATTGCATTCAAGACAATTCAAAATGCAAACGGAGAAGCAGAAGGACTTGGAGTATGGTTTTTACCACTGACAATAGGACTGATTTTTATTTCGCTGATTTATTTTGTGACTAAATCATTCAAGACAAAACAATGAAGAATGGACAAAGCACTGGCTATAACAGCACCTACCCAAAAGGCGGGGTTTCGTGTTCCAAAGACAGTTTTGTGGTAAAAGTCCCGCCCTTCGGGTAGCCGCAAAACGTTACAAGCAAGTGTAGGAGGACCGAAAACTCGACAATAAACCGACAGAAAAACAATGAACAAAATGCCAACCCTTCGCAAAATTAAAAGAGCTGCAAGCCGACACACAAGCCAACGCTTTTGCAGCACATTTAATTTTGCCCAACCGTTGAGAAATACATAACACAATATCCAATAGACGGAGACAATATGGTTGTAAAATCCAAATACGAAAACGGAAAAGTTTACATCAACGACACGCAGTATTTTGACAACGTACCGCAAATCGCTTGGGACTTTTACATTGGTGGTTATCAACCAGCTCAAAAGTGGCTCAAAGACCGTAAGGAAAGGAAATTAGAATTTGATGATATTTTACATTATCAAGAAATAATTGTTGCGTTATCGGAAACGGATAGACTAATGAACGAAATAAAAAAATAACTCTAATAAAGTAATTAATAACTTTGTATTTTTAATCTTAACTTCAATAACTTTATAAATGCCATTCACTTTAGTTTCAGAATTCAAACCAAACGGCGATCAGCCGAAAGCAATTCGTCAACTTATTGAGGGAATTAAACGAGGGGACAAACATCAAGTACTTATTGGCGTAACCGGAAGTGGTAAAACTTTTACAGTTTCAAATGTTATAGAAGAGGTCAACAAACCGGTTCTTGTAATGTCTCATAACAAAACTCTCGCGGCACAATTATATGCAGAGTTTAAAAGTTTTTTTCCCAAAAACAGAGTTGAATTCTTTATAAGCTATTACGATTACTTTCAGCCGGAAGCATATCTTCCCACAACCGATACTTACATTGCAAAAGATTCTTCAATAAATGATGAAATTGATCGACTTCGTTTACGTGCAACAAGTGCGTTACTTTCTGGTGATCCAAATATAATTGTAGTTGCATCGGTCAGCTCAATTTATGGAATTGGGACACCAGATGAATGGTTGGAACAATTAATTCCAATTCATACAGGAATGAAAATTTCCAGAAATAGTTTACTCAGAAAATTAGTTGATATCCATTATGTAAGAAATGATTATGAGTTTACAAGAGGAACATTTCGTGTTCGCGGAGATGTGTTCGATGTGATTCCCGCTTATGAAAATGAGCAAGCATTAAGAGTTCAATTTTTTGGAGATGAAGTTGAGAAAATCCAAATTATTGACAGAATGGATGGAACAATTATTTCTGAAAGTGATTACGAAGTAGTTTATCCAGCAAAACAATTTTTAACTTCAAAAGCTCAAATAGAAAAAGCTGTAATTGAAATCCAAAAAGAACTTGCAATCCAAACAGATGGTTTTCAGGAAGTGGGGAAACATGTTGAAGCTCAACGGATACAACAACGAACTCGTTTTGATATTGAAATGATGCTTGAAGTTGGATACTGTAACGGAATTGAAAATTATTCAAGACATATTGCAGCAAGAAAAGCTGGCTCGCGGCCATTTTGTCTTTTTGATTATTATCCGAAAGATTTTTTATTAATTGTAGATGAATCGCACGTGTCAGTTCCTCAAATCGGTGGAATGTATCACGGTGATCGATCGCGAAAAGAAACTTTAGTTGAATATGGATTCAGATTGCCATCGGCACTCGATAATCGTCCGCTTAGATTTGATGAATGGGAACAACTTGTACCACAAGTAATTTATGTAAGCGCAACTCCTGGTGATTATGAATTAAAAAAATCGGAAGGAGCAATTATCGAACAGGTAATTCGCCCAACAGGATTATTAGATCCCGAAGTTAATGTTCGTCCAATAAAAAATCAAATAGATGATTTAATTTTAGAAATTAGAACTCGTACTGAAAGAAAAGAAAGATGTTTAATTACAACTCTGACGAAAAGAATGGCTGAAGATTTAACTGCATATTTGGAAAATATTTCTATCAAAGTAAACTACATTCATTCGGAAGTTGATACTCTTAAACGAGTTGAAATATTACGTGGATTACGGTTGGGAGATTATGATGTTTTAGTTGGTGTAAATTTATTGCGTGAAGGACTTGATTTGCCGGAGGTTTCTTTGGTTGCAATTCTTGATGCCGACAAAGAAGGATTTCTCAGATCGGAACGATCATTAATCCAAACTGCTGGAAGGACAGCACGCAATGTAAATGGAAAAGTTGTAATGTATGCCGACCGAATTACTGAATCGATGAGAAAAATGATTTCAGAAACAAATCGGCGAAGACAAATACAAATGAAATATAATTTACAAAATAATATTACCCCTCAAACAATTTACAAATCTTATGAAGAGATTATTGCTTCAACTGCAGTCGCCGATGTAAAAACAAAAGGTGCATTTGGAAAGGGAGTTACATATTATCAACCAATAGATGAAAATATAATTACTCAATTAACAAAAGAACAAAAAGAAGATTTAATTGAAGAGTTGCAAGTTCAAATGAATAAGTCGAGCAAAGAACTCGAATATGAACGAGCAGCACAAATTAGAGATGAAATTGGGAGAGTAACAAAGACTATTTCCAAAAAGTGAAAAACTATTTACAAAATGAGTTTTTAACACCTTTTTTAAATTTTATTTTTCCTCCTATTTGTTTTACTTGCGACGAATTACTTTCAGAATCAGAAAATAAAATTTGTAGTAGTTGCCTTTTGTCTATAAAAAGAACAAGTTCTGAAGATAGAACAATTCAGATAATGAAAGAGAGATTCAGGAAGAATGGAGCAGTTGATAACTTTTTTGGACTCTATTATTTTGAGCACGAAGGAGTATTCCAGAAATTAATACACCTGTTGAAATACGAAAGTAGAAAATTTGTTGCTGAATTATTGGGAGAAGAATTAGCTAAACAATTAGTGAATAAAAATAATTTTATTGATGTCGATGGTATAATTCCAATTCCATTAAATAAAGTAAAACAAAGAGAAAGGGGACATAATCAATCTGAGTTGATTGCAAAAAGTATTTCTAAAATATTACAAGTCCCACTTTTAAAGAATGTTGTCCAGAGAAAAAAATATACAATTACTCAAACTAAATTAAATTTACTCGAACGTAAAGAAAACGTAAAGGATGCTTTTGTAATTGAGAATAAATATTCAGATTTGATTTTTAACAAACATATTTTGCTTGTTGATGATGTAATTACAACTGGTTCAACAATTGAGGAAGTTGCAAGTTGTTTAAAAAATATTGGTGCCAAAAAAATATCAGCTGCATCTCTCGGTGTTGCTGAATTAGAAGAAGAATTAAAATCCAATCAAGAAACGGAAATAAATGTCAACCGGAATTAATTTTATACAGAATTAACTTCTGAACTTTTTTTACTCAACCATTCATGTAACTTGCAGAATAAGTAGAAGTGCATTAACGCTACAAATTCCAAGCCAATTATATAGTAGGGCCAATCACCAATTATAAATGGATTATCAACAAGTGGTTTAGTTCTTAAATACATATAATTAGCATTTAAATAGAAATCCAGAAAACCAATTATCGGAATTAGTAGCTGCGAATAATAAAAAATTGTAAGCCATGATTTTGGTCTTGGCCGATAACCGAGTCGAGTTGTTGCATAAAATCCGCTTAATAAAATTCCACTATGAGAAATTGTATAATCGATGTGATTTATAAGAGATCCACCAGTTGTTATTTCAGGAGTTAAAAATGAATGAACAGCTCCCGCACTCCAACAAATTAGTAGTTCATAACCAATTTGGCTTTTTGATAATAAAATATAAATTCCCAAAAAAACAGATAACGAACAAAGCTCCAATGGTAGTGAATATGTAATTAGCCATTTATCGGAATAATACATTAATGCCTGTTTAAATACGAAGTCGATAAATAAAACAAGGGCAATGACTTTTGCAACAGTTTCTCGCTGTGAAATGGATTTGTTTTTAGTCAAAAATAAAATGGAAATTATTATTATGATTAAACTAATATTCATAATCCACCAAGCATTGCTAAAAACTTCTATAACATGATGAACGGGATTAAGGTTTTCCATTTTTCGATTATAAATAAAACATTTTTAAATATCAAAGTATTTTCCCGGGAAATATAGATTGGTTTAAAATCAACTTTCCAGTATATTTGCTCACCGCGGGGTGGAGCAATTGGTAGCTCGTCGGGCTCATAACC
>SXSI01000033.1 GCA_005792285.1 Bacteroidota bacterium | reverse complement strand
CACCATTTAAAAAAGTTACCTTAAAAGGGATTGATGATTCTGAAATTAATGAATTAACAAGAATGCGAATTGGTGAATTTGTTGCTCCAACAGGGACTGTTACAATAAGTTGTGTTGAAGTGGCGGAGCTTACGGTAGCTTTAACACCACCAAACCAAACTATATTACTTGATGTAGTAGCGCTAAAGTTTGTTCCTGTAATTGTAACTGCTGTACCTACAGCTCCACTTGTTGGTGTAAAACTTGTTATTGTTGGTTGTGCAAAAAGAATTGAAGCAAAAATAAAATTTGAAATTAAAATATTTATAATCTTTTTCATTGTCCCATTATCCTTGCATTAGAAAAAGATTTTAAAGTTATCGGTGTATTAGAAGTATCTCGAGCTGCAGTTTCGTTGCCGAGAATTTCAACGGTAATTAACTCATCAACTAATTTTTTACAACGTAATTTTAATATTCTTCCTGTTCCCGTTAATCCCTTTGGTGCACCCATTGCAACTCCCATATCAACTAAAATTCTTCCTGTTGAAATAGAATCTATAATTGCAAAAAAAGATGCATTATTTTTTTTGACAAAATAATTTACAGTATCAACAGAATATATTGTGAGCTTACTTGGATCGTATTTTATAACTGTATGTAGTGCAAGTAACGCACGAACATCTTTTGCATGGAAGTATAAATTAAAAATGGAATCTTTTGTAACTTTTGAAAGTTCAGGAAAAATTGCAATTGCAGGAGTTGAAAGTATATCAACGGAAAATGTTTTCTTTGTTATTTCAGATTCAGTACCGACTGTTGATTGTGCTTTAACTTCAAAATTAAATTTATCGTCATCAAGTGATTCAAAAGTAATTGTTGAATCGATACTCCAGCTTGACCATGTATTTGTAGTTGGATCATCTGTTCGTAAACGATAAGAAAATTTAGATGCAGTAACATTTCCACGCCATGTAAATTTAGTTGATCGAATTGGAATTAAATCTAAAGGACCTTCAACTATTTCGACAGATGGTTTTGTTCCTGTAGTCGGATCATTTGGATCATCAACAGGTTCCGTTGGCGGCTTGCAACTTAATACGGTTAAGATTAAAAGGAATAAAAATAATTTAACTTCGTTTTTCATTTTTTAGAAGTCAATACTTAAAGCAATTTCAACGCCATCATACTTTGGACGGAGTTTTAATTCAGCGTTTGTTTTTTTCTTATCAAGTAAATTCAATGCTCTCATTTCTTCTCGCACATATAATGTTTCGGGGTCGTTGATAAAGATATCGGATAAATTATACAAATAGCAAGCGACCATGAGACCAGCTGTGACTAGGCTCACGTTAAAATTTGTCTTTGCAATTTTATATGAACTGTCCCGCGATGATCTGTAAATTGAAAGAAGTGAAGTATCTCTAATACTGATATCTTTTTTGACTTCCAGATCGTACTTTGAAATGTAATCGTTATAACTTGTATTTGAACTATTGTATTGTGAATAAGCCCAAATTGATGCACCAATACTTCCAACGGTACTTCCCATAATAACATATCCGGTTGTTGGACGAAGACCATAAATTTGTCCCCATCCCGGAACAATCATCGAACGCCAAGTTGCTCCACCTGCAGTTGGTCGTTCAAGCATTGCAGTTATTTCAACAGTATCACTCATATCAACAAAAACTTCTTTTATTGTTTCAGGAAAGCCCAATCCATATAAACGAATTTTATGCCCACCCATTGTTACTTCTTTTAATTTCAAATCCTTTGAAGCAACAAAAATTCCATCAAGATCAATTCTAACTCCTTTATTTGAATGTACAGAAAGCCAGCCATTTTTACTTTTTAATTTCAATGTATGTTTGTAAAGTTTGACTTCGTTTACATCAAATTGAATTGAATCGGATAAGTAACCTTCCAAATCTGTGCGAATTGTATATAATCCTGGTTTGACATCTTCCATCAAATATTTCTTTTCAACTTTTGCTTTAAAAATTCCATTAACAAAAATCCGTGCATCAGGTTGATTAATCTCCACCAGTAAATCTCGTGTTGGAATTTTTATTAACTCTACTTTTAATGTTAAATCAGTTTGACCATCAACAAATATTTCACCAGTTAGCGTAGTATATCCTTGTCTGGAAATATTATATTTTCTAAATCCGTGTGAATTAACAATTACGGTTGGTACATTTATATTTGGAATTTTTTTCCCTTCAATTGAAACCGATGCATCAACTGGATTAATGTCAAAGTTAATTCTCATTTGTCTTTGAAGATTTGGAAGAATAAAAGAAAAATCTCCACCGCCATCTAGTATATAGCCCGAATGAGGAATAACTCTTCCACTTACAGAAATAACTCCGCGAATTGACATTGCACTTGCAATTTCAGAACCACTTATCGAGCCATCCGCATTTTTATCTGTGTATGCAACTTCAAATGAGGAAAGAAATGCTTGCAAGAAAGGACTTGTCTCAGTAGCAATTTTATCTTTAATAATATCAGATCTGTCACCAGCTGCAATTAAATGATGAACTCTTCCTTGAAGATTTTTACTTGTTTGTGTTTTTACAGGAGCGGCGGTTGTATATCTTTTCAAAACAGGAATTGGTCCAATACTGCAATCGAGTAAAATTAAAACATGTTTCGATTTAAATTCATTTAAAATAGTTTTCAAGGAAGTTAATGAGATTGAAGTTTGATTAGCAGTTGTATAATCCCGAACAACAGCATCGTTTGTAATTAAAAATCCATCTTCAACTCCACGAGAGCCGGCAAATGTTAATCCTCTTCCTGCAAAATAAATTATAATTCGATCTGCACTTCCAGTTTGGCTTAATTTATTTAATGCAGAAATAATTTTTTGCTTTGTTGCATTTTCGTTTGTTAAAACAGAAATATTATTTAAAGGAAAACCATGATTTTTATTTAAGAATGCAGCAAATGTATTTACAGATTTTACGGAGGAGAGTCGTGGCTCAACTTGCTTGTAATTATCAATTCCAATTAATAATGCACGGCTATTTTCAAATGCAACTAATTGTGTATTTGTAACAGGATCGTTTAAAAAATAAGTTGGAACGACATTCAGCTGGGCAAACAAACCAGAGTGAAATATTATTAATAGGAGAAAACTTAAATGCCTTCTCCTTAAGATGTCAACTAAGAATTTCATTGTGAAAATGTAGCTATATATTGCATAATTTTCAAACTAATACATCGGTTTTGTGCCCTAATAATATCCCGAGTTTCTACTTTGTCGAGTTATTTTTACATCTGAAAGTTGAGGAGCCTTAACTCGTATCTCGAATCGATAACCTTTTAATTGCCCCATCGGAGTCCAATTAAAATTCATTTCCCAACAATGCAAATCCCGATAGATTGAAATAAATGGAGCAGCAAATTCTTTTGCAACTAAATCATAACTTGCATTTGCATTTACTTTCCAATTGTCCGTTAAACTGAATGAAAGATTTCCATTTAGATTTGCGAATCTACTTTTTAATTTTGGATTTTCCTGATTCTGTGAGAAATTAAAGTTTAAAGATAAATCCCACGGAATACTAAAATCTGGAACTGTTTCTTCAACTATTCCTTTGAAACCTTTTAGTTGTTTCGCAATCGATTCTACTTTTTTTAAACTATCAATCTTGCTATCTTTTTTGGCAGTTGATTTTTCTCCTTTTAATGAAGTAGAAAGTGAAACAGAAAAATTTGTTAAATCAAAAAGGCGTTTATTTTTATCCCAAAGCAAAACATTATCACGAGAATTTGTAGAATAATTCCACGCATATAATCTGTGAGTACTACTTCCGCTGACGCTCAAGTATTGTCCGAGATCAGTTCGATATGATAAATACAAATCAGATAGTTTAAATTTTTCTGCAGCCATATTATATGATAACGAAGCATTAAAATTTAAGAGTTGATATTTTTTTTCTGTTCGCGCTGAATCACTCCCGATTGTTTTCATATCAAAAACATTTCCAATATTAAATCCAAGTGCTTGAGATTTACCAGATGGCGCTCCACCATAAATTCCGTTTTGAAATTTATTGAAAACTTGACTTCTTCCTAAACTATCTTTGTAATGTTGGAAGTAACCAAATTTTTCTTCAGAAAAATCTGGTTGAAATGAATATGTTAATGATGGCATCAATGTATGTCTGATTCCGCCAAATCCTGAAATTGGCGCATTAAACATTCCGTATAATCTTGCGCTTGCTGAAACTCCTGTTGAATAATATGCAACTTGTGAAATTTCATTAATTTCAGTTGGTTTGTCATTTACCATTTCGAAACGGCTCTTATAAATATTCTGAATAACAGAAAAATATGGAGAGATTGAAATGTATTTAAATTTCGGTGAAATGTTTGTGCTGAATGAATGTGAAATTCCTTGCTTCTCATCTCGTGTTTGAGATACTTTGGAAACTGTATTTAGAAAACGGGCGCTATAATTTCCGGAAATCAGTTCGTAAAATGGTCTATCTTCACTACTTGAAAAATTTAATCCTCTTTTTTTCTGCTCACTTCTAAATGGGTAAAATTGTCCCATAGAAAAATTTATCGATGGTAATGTTGCGTAAATATTTCCATTTAATAGATCTTGTCGTCGTGAAATATTTACACTCATACTATTATTTGTCCCTTCCCAATGCTTACTAATTGTTGCGTTGCTGTATAGTTCCTGTCGCAAATAATCGGAATAATTATTACTTGCGCGATAAGAATTGTTACTGGCTAATGTAAAGTCAACATCGGCGCGCATTGTTGGAGAAATCTGTTGATTGTGGACAAACGATGCACGATAATTCATTTCATCAATTCTATCTGGATCTTTTTCTTCACCAATTTTTACGCGAGAATATTCTCCATAAAAACTGCCATTAAAATTATATCGCAAAGAATAATTTGCTCGTGAAGAAACTCGCCAACCACCTTGTGCATACCAATCACCAATAAGATTAATATCTGAATAATCGTTAATCGCTTCGTAGTAACCAAGATTTGTAATATATCTTCCTCGTCGAGCATCTTCACCATATGAAGGAGCAATTATTCCTGATCTTCTTCCGCCGTGACTTGGAAAAACTCCGAATGGTAAATAAAAAACTGGGACATCAGAGACATAAAGATAAATTGGTCGAGCAATAACTTTATCTCTCATTGTTAGTTTCATTTCCGGAGTAATAAAATAAAAATGAGGATGGTCGAGATCGCAAGTTGTGTACCTTCCATCTGCAATAAAAAGAATATCTTTCTCAACTTTTTTAATTTGTTCACCGTGATAGTAACCTTGCTCTTGCTCAGTATCGCCGAGAGTTATTCTTCCTTTTTGAGAAGAAAAATTATATTTAATTTTCCAACCATCATAAATATCGGGACCATCTTTTAATATTGGAGTTCCCCGAAATTGTTTTTTAATAGAATCCGCGGAAACTTTTCTTGAGGTGTCAATAACACCGGTTGCAGTTAGTTCGGTAGTTCGCCAATCGATAGAAACTTGCTCGGAATTTAAATCTATTAATCCATGTTTAACATTCGCAGAACCAAACATGTCCATTATTTTTTTATTCACATCAAAAATAACAGAATCTTGAGCAATGTAAACTACAGTTGTATCAAGACCACTATAAGTTGTTGTATCGGACTTTGTAGAAACTGGTTGGATTTGGGATTGAGAAATATTAATTACAACAAGAAGTAGAAAAATTATTTTCCGAAATTTTACTTTCAATGACTTACTCTATTATAAGTATAAAGTTATAAAAGAAGTCCTGCGGCACCTAATACTCCGGCATCGTTTCCTAAAGTGGCGGGAAGAACAATAATTCCTTCTTTAAGTGGAGTCAAAACATACGATTTTACAGAAGTTTGAATTGAATCGTAAACAAATTTTCCGACTGCAGAAATTCCACCTCCAATAATTGTAACTCTTAAATCCATAGTATTCATAACTGCAGCAATAGCGCAACCTAAATATGAACCAGCTTCAATTAACATCTTCTTTGAAAATTCATCACCTTCTTCAGCGGCGAGAGAAATATTTAATGGTTCAAGTTCACCATTTATATATTTTGGCAACTTCGATTTAGGATGATTAAGTAATTCTTTCGCAACTCTTTTCGAAAGATATTTTTGTCCAATGTAAGCTTCAACGCAACCTCTCGAACCACAATTGCAAGGAACTCCTTTATAATCAATTGAAATATGACCGACTTCGCCGGCACCGCCATAAGGACCTTGATAAATTTTTCCATCTAAAATAATTCCACCACCAACTCCAGTTCCCCAAATAACAAAAAGAAAATTCGGATAATTTTTTCCGGAGCCAAATTTAGCTTCAGCAATCGCAGCTGCATTTGCATCATTTTCAACCAAAACAGGAAGCGAAATTGATTGTGCTAAAATTGCACCGAGTGGAACACTTCCCCAATTTTTAAAATTTGGTGGAGATTTTACAATTCCAGATTGCTGATCAACAATTCCTGCTGCAGCAATTCCAACACCTTTAATATTTTTACCATTAGAATTTTTTATTAATTCTTTAATTGAAAGTTTAATTTGCCCGATTACTGCTTCCGGTCCTTCATCGGCGCGGGAAGATATTTTATGAGTTTGAATTATTTTTCCCTTTTTATCAACTAACGCACTTTTTACAGTTGTCCCTCCGAGATCAATTCCGATTGCGTATGAAGTTTTAGGCATAATTTTTTTTAGTCTTTTGAAATTCTATAAACTTGTTCTCCCGGTTTTACCATTCCATATTTAACTCGTGCTACAGATTCAATAACTGCCGGTTCATTTTCTAAATGTCGTGAATAATCTTCTAATTTTTTTTGTTCAAGAATACTTTGATCGATTAATTTATTTAATTTAGTTTTTTCGGATTCTAACTTAATTCTTTGTAGTAATCCTTTGTTACTAAAAAAAATAATTAGAAATAATATCAGAAAACTAAAAAGTATTGCTGATCTTTTTTTATTTGAAAGAATCCATTCTCTAAATTTTTCATATGAGAAGTATTGTAAAATATTTTCTTGAAATTTCATCTAAAAAAATTACCTATTTCTAAATTCTTCTAAAGCAAGTTTAATAATATTATCACAAAGTAAATTAAATGGAATTCCTTTTGCAGCTGCAGATTTTGGAACTAAACTTGTAGATGTCATTCCGGGAAGTGTGTTTATTTCTAAACAATAAAATGAGTTATCTGGTTTTAATCTGAAATCAACTCGTGCAAATCCTGAACAATTAGTAACCTTAAATAATTTGAGAGCTGCAGTTTGAACTTTCTTTGTTAATTCTTCATCAATTGGTGCTGGGCATAAATATTCCGTCATTCCCTTTGTGTATTTATGTGAGTAATCATAAAATCCATCTTGCGGACGGATTTCAATTATTGGATAAGATTCTTCGCCAACAATAGTTACAGTTAATTCTCTTCCGGGAATAAATTCTTCAACCATAATTGATTTACCAAATTGCGAAGCTAATTTTAATGCATCTGAAATTTCATTTTCTTTTTTTACAATTGTCAAACCAACAGTTGAGCCTTGATCGTTTGGTTTTATAACAACTGGATATTTTATTTCGCTATTAATTCTTGAAATTGTTCCCGATAAATTATAATTTCCACTTTTAACCATAAACCAATTTGCAGTTTCAATATTATGATGACGCATTATTATTTTCGTCATTGACTTATCCATTGTCAATGCACTTGCCATTACTCCAGAACCTGTATATGGAATTCCTCTCATTTCTAAAAGCGATTGGATTTTTCCATCTTCTCCCCATTCTCCGTGCAAAGCTAAAAATATTACATCAAGTCCATCTAATAAATTAGATTGCACAGTTTGAATTATATTTCGGACTGGAAGAAGTGAAAGATCATTTAAAGTTACGGGTGTCGAAGGAGTGAAAGTTGAAAGTATTGTTTCCAATTCGGATTGATCACTTCCTAAAGCAGGATCAATTAATTTTACTTTGTGTCCGAATTCCTGTAAGGCAATTGCAACGGATTTTCCCGATGCAAGAGAAACATTTCGTTCCATTGAATTACCACCAAGAAATACGCCTATCTTCATCTGCTAATTTCTTAATATTTGAGTTGGAATACAAAAAATTAAACTAAAAATCATTCAACTAGATGAGCAAATTTCTTCTTGAATTTTTCCGCACTCATTTTCGAAACTTCAGCCAATGCATTGAGTTTGCTTCGATCAGTTAGATCCGATTTTTCTAAGCGGATCATATATTCACGAGCAACTTTATACGATTGCGTATTAGTGTTAACCAATCTGACTTGAACTCTCATTTTACCAGTTTTAGGATCAATCATTCTAATTTTTGAAAAGTCACTGAAACGCATATGTCCATGTTCAATATAAACCATAGCGGAATTCATTTTTGTTGTATTGTGATACGGTTTCTGTGCAGTTACAAATTGAACTGCAGCATAACCAAGTTCACGAATATATTCTCGATCAAAAGAATCTGGCGCCTGACATCGAAGTGGATATCCAATATTTTGTGCAGTTGTTGTTATTGAGATATTATGTTTAACTTTTAACCTCTTCAATCTTTTATCTAATTCCGATTTCCAAACTGGAGCCATATCGAACTCACCAAGTTTTACATGTCCGTGTGAATCGTAAGAAAAAGTTTTTCCAGTAAGCCGTTCCATTTCACCTTTTAATAATTTTAATACAACACCTTCGGAAATAACTGCTACTCCATCTTGTCTTCCCATTGCAAGTCGTTTATAAATTGAAGATTCAAGAACATCACAAACAAGATCTGCATTAATTTTGTTTTTTGAAGAACCAAATTCAGGATCTTCCGGAATAATTGTAACAGTTGCACCGGCAGCTTTTCCAATTCCAAGTGCAAGATGACCGGCAGTTCTTCCCATTGTAACAACTATAAACCAACGAGGCATTGTTGCAGCATCAACCATTAAATTTCTAACGAGATTTGCGCCTAACTCACAAGCAGTTCGATACCCAAAAGTGGGCATTTCTCCTGGTAGTGGAAGATCGTTATCAATTGTTTTTGGAACATGAGCTACACGAATTTTTCCTTTTGCTCTATCTGCAAGTCGACTTGCTGAAGATGCGGTATCATCTCCACCGATTGTAACCAAATAAGTTATTCCCAAATGAAGTAAAGTTTTTACAGCTCTATCTAATTCTTTGTCTGTTGGATTATGTCGTGAAGTTCGAAGAATCGAACCTCCTTCAACATCAACACGAGAAATTTCTTTACTTGTTTCGCCCACATTTGTATGACGACTAACCAAATCGACTCTTTCAGGATCTTTAGAAAGTGAAATTCCTTGAAATCCATTATAAAACCCGATACATGAAGTGCCACTTCTTTCGGCTTCTATAACAGTTGCGCTGATAACACCGTTGATTCCTGGAGCGGGACCTCCTCCAACTAAAATACCGAGTTTACCTTTTACTAATTTAGTTTTTTTGATAAGTGATTTGTTTTTTTTCAATTCTAACCTGTGTCTATTATATTATTGTGTGTGTGGATTATAATTTCCGAATAAATAGGATGTAAAACAAAAACTAAGTTAAGGCTTGTTATATTCGGAATAATTTACATTATTATAAAAAAAAAGGAGCAGCAATGACATCACGACGAAACTTTTTACAAAAATCTGCAACATTAGCAGGATTATTCCCTTTTACTAATTTTTGGAATCCACTTGCTGCTGCAGAATTTGAAGAACAAGTAAATAATATTTCTAAACAATCACTTTCAGAGTCAATTGTAAATGAAGATTTTTGGGGATGGATTAGAGAAAGCTTTACAGTTTCACCAAGTATAATAAATTTAAATAATGGCGGAGTTAGTCCGCAACCAAAAGTTGTGCAAGATGCTCACATTAGATATTACCAAATGTGCAACGAAGGTCCATCATATTACATGTGGAGAATTTTAGATCAAGGAAGAGAATCTCTCCGACAAAAACTTGCTACACTTGGAGGTTGTTCAACAGAAGAAATTGCAATCAACAGAAATTCTACTGAAGGATTAAATACAATAATTTTCGGACTTGATTTAAAAGCTGGAGATGAAGTTTTACTTTCTAAATATGATTATCCAAATATGATGAATGCTTGGAAGCAGCGTGAAAAAAGAGATGGAATAAAATTAAACTGGATTACTTTTGATTTACCGCAAGAGTCAGATGAATATTTTATTGAAAAGTATAAAAAAGCAATCACATCGAAAACAAAAGTTGTTCACCTCACACATATGATAAACTGGACCGGACAACTTTTACCAGTTCAAAAATTAGCAGATCTCGCACATCAACATGGATGTGAAGTTATTTTGGATTCGGCACATACTTTTGCACATATCGATTTTAGTTTTCCTGATACACATTGCGATTATGCCGCAACATCACTTCACAAATGGCTTTCTGCACCTTTTGGAAGTGGATTACTTTATATTAAAAAAGATAAAATAAAAAATGTATGGGCGTTACTTTCTTCAGTTGATCCAAGTGGAACAGATATTAGAAAATTTGAATCACTTGGTACAAGATCTTTTGCAAGTGAAATGGCAATTGGACAAGCTCTCGACTTTCATAATGTAATTGGAACAAAAAGAAAAGAAGAACGACTCCGATATTTAAAAAATTATTGGTGCGAAAAAGCACTTTCAATTCCCGGATTTAAATTAAATATTTCCCTCAAACCAAAATATTCCTGTGCACTTTCAAATTTTTCAATTGAAGGAGTGAAGCCCGAAGATATTGAAGCAATGTTAATGGATAAATTTAAAATTCATACAGTTCCAATTAATTGGGAAGGAACACAGGGAGTAAGAGTAACACCGCATGTTTATACAAATCTTGCAGACCTCGACAGATTAATAGAAGGAATCAAATATATTTCTAAAAACAGGAGCTGATGAAATTTAATCAGTTAGTTTTACTTTTCTTCTGTGTTGGTAATATTTTTTCACAAACTGCAATTTTTACAGATAAAGCACCAAAACCAATTGGACCATACAGTCAGGCGATTTTAAAGGGGGATAGATTATATGTTTCCGGACAAATTGCAATTAACCCAGTTACTAATTTATTAGATACCGCTTCAATCGAATCTGAAACAGTCAGGGTTTTAGGGAATATAAAAGCTATACTTACCGAAGCTAAAATGGATATCTCAAATATTGTGAAGACAACTATTTATTTGTCCGACTTAAAATATTTTTCCAAAGTGAACGATATTTATCAGAAATATTTTATTGATAGCAATAAACCATTTCCTGCAAGAGAGACAATTCAAGCTGCAGCATTACCACGAGGTGTGCGAATTGAAATTTCTGTTATTGCGGAAAAATAAAATTACTAACTCTTCTCAATAAGTAATAATAAATTTTCGATTAACCCAAATGTTGAAGATATCCACTCACAATTAGAAGATTTAAATAATTGCCTTAGAATTGCAACTTTAATGCTCAGCAAAATTAAAATAATTAAAAATATTTAAAACGATGATAAATATAAATTTATCTACTCTGCGCATAATGTTAATAAACTTATGAATTCCGGAATTCCATTTAGAGATGCGTATAAAAAAGTTGCACTTAAAATTGAAAATGGTAAATATAAATCAAGTTCAGAAAAGGAATTACATCTCGGCACACACGAAGGTAGTATTGGGAATCTTTGCAATAAAGAAATTAAAAAACAAATGGCGAAAGTCATGAGCTCATTCCCTTTTAAAACTGTAAATCTTGCTTTGGTTAAATTGCTGAAGAGATAGATATTTATTTAATCTGCTTTTTTACTTCTTTAATAAAATTCAACGAAACAGAATTTACACAATGCCGCGTGTCCTTATTTGTTAACCCCTCTCCGTAAAAAACATGTCCCAAATGTCCACCACATTTTGCGCATAGAATTTCTGTTCTTGATCCATCGGCATCTGGAACTTTTTTTACTGCTCCTTTTATTTCATCATCAAAACTTGGCCATCCGCAACCTGAATTAAATTTATCTTTTGAGATAAACAATTTTGCATTACACTGTTTGCAAACATAAGTTCCCTCTTCGTAATGCTTGTCATATTTCCCTGTAAATGGATATTCAGTTCCTTTATTTAGGATAACTCTTTTTTCTTCTTCGGATAATTTATTGTATTCCATTTTTTTTGTTTGTCCGTTTAAATTGATAATTAATCCGCAAAGGATAAATAAGAAATAATAAATTCTCATAAATATTTATTTTTATTCTTCATCTAATATTTTCTTGCAGATGTTTTTTGTTTCCTCCGGAAATTCTCCTGACATCATCCATCTTAAATAATTTTTTTCCCCAATTGCTTTTTTACCGGAGTTTTTTCCAAAATTAAAAATGTATTCGTCATTCTCATTCAAAATAAAATGTGGTTTTTTATTTTCAATTATACAATAGTTGTGAAGTTCTTCAATATTATGCGATAAAGAATATTTTTTTATTTGCTCTTCAAATACTTGGAATGATGCTATCGTATCGGCTTCAGCTGAATGTGCATCTTCTAAAGTTTTATCACAGTAAAATTTTAATGCAGAGGTTAAATCTCTTCTTTCATTTTTTTTGTAAATAACTTGAGGATCAACTATTTTTAAATCTTGTGGAAAAGGAAGTTCAATTGAATTTCGAATAAACTCATTTTTCAATAATGGATAATCATATGCAATTACATTATAACCACCAATATCGCTATCAAGGAATATTTTACTAATTTGATTTCCTACTTCTGCAAATGATGGTTTTCCGGAAACATCCTCATCTTTAATTCCATGAATTTTTGTTGATGCTGATGGAATTGGAATACCAGGATTTATTAATTGAGTCCAAACTTCTTTTTTATTATCAGGAAATATTTTTAAAGTTGAAATTTCTATTATCAAGTCTTTTGTTACATCGAGTCCTGTAGTTTCAGTATCAAAAAATACCATTGGTCTGTTTAATTTTATAATTGACATTTTATTCGAATAAAGTATGTTTTATTTTTCCTGCAAATTCACACCAATCGCAATCGTTGCAAGAATGAATCTCGTGATTCTTTAATTGATTAATATACTTAATAATAATAGTCCAAAGTTGCTCAATGTCGTCAGAAGTAAAAGTCAACATTACTTCTTTAAAATCTACAGTCCCTTTCTCTCTTTCTAAAAAAGCAATTATTCCATTTTTTGGGCCATTATTTTTCTCTTTTATACTCAATAATAATTTATAAAATACAAGTTGTCGCCAATACTCGCCACCGTCTACATTCTCTTCAGATGGAGGTAATAATTTTTTCTTTTTTTCTGAATCGATTTTAGATGTTTTATAATCGTAAACAATTTTACCATCGGTCGTTTCGTCGATTCTGTCAATCATTCCGGATAGATTAATCCCGTTATAATCTATTTTTGAAATTATTGATTCCGTTTTGATAATATTTTGCCAAGTATTTATTTTCTGAGAATAATAATCATTTAAAATATTATTTCCATGATCATGAAGTCGTTTATATCTTTCAGTAGAAAGGTAAATTGTATTCTTTTTTAAATCGATTTCAAAAACAGAAATAATATTTTTGAGAATAGTTTTTTCTTTTTTAGTACCAATTATTTTTAAACCAAGATGGACAGACGAACCAAGAATCATACTTTCATTTGTAACGGAAGGAGCCTTTAAGATTTTTTCGTAGTAAAATGCAGTCCCGCAATTTATTAAACTACTTAACGAAGATGTCGACAATACCATTGTAGAAATATATTCATCAATTAAATCTGAATTATATTTCACTTCAAATTTTGATGTTTTACTTTGCAAATATATTTTTTGATAACTATTGAGTTCTTCTTGAGTTAAGGATGATGTCGTTGATACATTTACTGAATTTGACGATTCAATTTCGGAAATGAATTTTGAAGGTATTTCTTGTTTTGATATTGCATTTGTATCAATTGAATTTTTAGAATAGGATAACTGTAAATATTTCTTTGCTCTTGTCATTCCAACATAGAATAAACGTCTGGCAGATTCATTATTTTTATCTTCTTGAGTTTCGCTATACAAACCAGGAGGAAGTGAAAATGAATTTCTTCCAACTTTTTTCTTCCATTTATTTTCTGTGCAACCAATAATAAATACTCTTTCAAACTCTAATCCTTTTGAGCTATGACATGTTGATAGAGTTACTCCTTTTGATGTACCAATTGAAGTTTCAACATTGATTGAAATATTCATTTCCTCGATCTTTTTAAAATGAGCAACCAACTCTTCAAGCGTTGTAATTTTACATATTTTCGATTCACTTATTACAGCTTCGAACAATGAAGTTAAAATTTTAAGCCCATCATTCACATCTCCCATTTCTTCATTTATAATATATTTTAATAATCCACTATTGTTAATTATAAATTCAATATATTTTACAGGACTATACTTATATATATTTGAAAATAATCCTTTCATAATATTATTAAATAATATTACCGCTTCTGGATTATTTAAGGTGAGTAAATTTAATTTTTTTTGATCGTTCAAATTAATTCGAATAGGCGTTTTACTTCTTGAAGATGAAATTGAAATCCGAGCAATATCAACTGAATCAATCTTAAACCAAGGATAGTGCATTATTTTAAATAACGCCAAATCTCCAGAGGATGTTTGTGAAATCTCATTTGTAAGATGAGTTAACATTTCCATTACCATTTTATAAATTGGATGATGGAGTAAGTTTTGCGTTCTTCGTGTTGTAAATGGAATTTCTTTTTTCCTCAAAAGTTCTGCAATAAATTCAGATTGTATATTTTCACGATAGATAACTGCAATCTGATTTATAGAGTCTGAATTATTTTTCCATAATTCCTCTATTTTTTTTACGATATCTGCAGCTTCTTCGAAAAGAGAATTATAAATTTGAATATTAGGAAGAATTTGCAATTCTTTAACTTCTTTCCCTTCTGATGAAAGATTTTTTGAAAGTCCATCTAAGTGATTTATCAATCTATCTAAATTATAATTTATTAAAGTACCAGAAGCATTTAATATTGCAGGGACACTTCTATAATTTTTATTTAACATTATAATTTCGGGATTATATTTTCGATTAAACTCACGAATATTATTTAATCTTGCTCCTTGAAATTCAAAAATACATTGGTCGTCATCTCCCACGCAAAGTATATTTGGTCGATCCCAATAATTCAAAAGCAATTGCAATAATTTAAATTGCGAGCCATTCGAATCCTGAAATTCATCCACCATTATATAATGGTATTGCTCCTGATAAGTTAATAGAAGCTCGGGATATTTTTGAAATACTCCGATAACATTTAAAATCATATCATCATAATCGTATCGATGAATTTCTTTTAATCCTTTTACATAATCATCAAATAATAGTGAAGCTGCTTTAGTTCTTTCATATTTTTTTTCTTGTTTTGGAATTTTATCTATTTCATTTGCGATTTGAACAGCAGTCATATTTTCTTTTTTCATTTCAGAAAATATTTTTATTAATCTCTCAACATCATAATATCTATCCCCTTTTGCTCTGAATAATATATTATCCGATTTTAAATTGTCAATTAATTTTCTGACAACTGTATGCGTCTCAACTTCGCTCAAAGCTTGAAGATCCAGATCATCAAAATATTCCGGATGCGAATGGATAATATTATTACAAAATGCGTGATAAGTATTTATTTCAACTTTGTTTCCAGTTAGTCCAATTAAATTTCGAATTCTGTTTCGCATTTCTTGACTTGCACTATCAGTAAAAGTTAGGCAAAGAATATTTTCAGGATTCGAATCTGTTTTGGAAAGTATATTCGCAACTCTTGCGGTAATTAAATTTGTCTTTCCCGTTCCCGGTCCTGCTACAATTAAAACTGGACCATCAATTAACTCAACTGCTTTTTTTTGTTCCTCGTTAAGTGAAGAATATAATTCTTTAAAATTTTTTAACTCTTCCAGATTTTGCATCTTATTACTTTTATGAAATTCTCCTGCTAAATATTTTAACTTTTCTTAATTTGAGTTAAGATTAAGTGATTTAAATATTTGTAAAGTTGCCTTCGATCTATTTAATGTGTAAAAATGAACTCCTGCAACTTTATTTTCAATTAACTCCATTACTTGATTTGTCGCCCAATCTGTACCAATTTTTTCAACTTCAGAATCATCGGCGGAATTATTTACAGCATTAATTAATTTTGAAGGATAGGTTGCGCCTTTTGCTAATTCAGACATTCTTTCCATTCCTTTTCGAGTTGTGATTGGCATAATCCCTGCAATAATTGGAATTTTAATATTTTCCTTTTCACACATTTCTCTAAAATTATGAAATGCATTATTATCAAAAAATAATTGTGTACAAATGTAATCAGCTCCTGCATCCACCTTTTCTTTAAGATAATATATCTCCTTACGTTTGTCAATAGATTCAGGATGACCTTCGGGAAAACCTGCAACTCCAATTCCCATTTTGGGAAAATTAAATTTTATAAACTCAACTAATTCATCAGCATATCCAAAACCATTTGCAGTTTGTATGAAATTCGAACTTCCTTTTGGCGGATCTCCACGCAATGCCATTATATTTTGGATATTATTGTCTTGATATTTTTGAAGAACATTTTTGATTTCATCTTTTGAAGAACCGACACAAGTTAAATGTGCAACAATTGAAAATCCAACTTCATGTTGAAGTTTTACTACAAGTTCATGTGTCAATTCACGAGTCGTTCCTCCGGCACCATAAGTTACACTTGCGAAAGATGGATTTAAAAATGATAACTGTTTTATTGATTGTAATAATTGTTCCGAAGATTCAGCAGTTCGTGGGGGAAAAAATTCAAAACTAAAAGTTTGTTTTCCTGCTGACAAAATATCTGAAATATGATGAGATTTTTTTTTATCCATTTAACTTATCTGAGTTTTATTTTTAAAGTTGCATTGATCGATGGAACATTATTAATCAATTGCGGAGTAACTTCAAAATGGTAAAGTGAAGCATCAACATAAGCATCGATAATATTTAGCGCATAAGTTACTGCAAGATACCACGCAAACTGATCTCGCTGATCGTGATAAAAATCCCGATAATATCGAAACAAAGAATTTTTTTGACCACTTTCATCATATTTATTTTTCCAGATTTGGTATTCTTTATCTTGAGCTGTTACAACTTTTCCGAAGTAATAAGCGAAACCCCAAATTACCGGGACCTTCCACCATGATTCATTATAAATTTGCCCCATTCCAGGAACGAGGGCAGATGAAATCATTGCGAGCGATGGAGATTTTAATCCATAAATAATTGAATCTGATTGGACTTGGCTTTGTGGAAATAATTTATTTTCAACTTTTACTTGGCTTAATGTTGAAGTTACAAGTAAAATTATTAAAGTTAAAATTCGAAATAAATTCAAAATTATTTTTTACGATTATGGAATTTCTGCAATTAATTCTATTTCAACCAAAACATCTTTTGGTAAACGGACAACTTCAACTGTGCTTCGAGCTGGAGCTGAGTTGCCAAAATATTCACCATAAATTTTATTCATTGAAGCGAAGTCGTTAAAGTTTTTTAGAAAAACAGTTGTCTTCACAACATTTGCTGCAGATGTTCCGGCAGCTAAAAGAATATTTGAAAGATTTTCACAAACTTGTTTCGTTTGCTCTTCAATATTTGTTCCAATAATTTCTCCACTTTTTGGATCAAGAGCGATTTGTCCGGCCGTAAAAAGTAATTTACCATTTGTAACTACACCTTGATTATATGGACCAATTGGAGCTGGCGCATTTGGAGTGTTGATAATTGTTTTCATATTCCTTGTTGAATTAATTCTATAATTCGTTCTAAATCATCGAGAGAATAATATTCAATTAAGATATCTCCAGATGTATTTGTTTTTTGTTTTATTAAAACTTTTGTTCCCAACTTTTCTCTTAATTTACTTTCAACACTTTGCACGGAATGATGTGATGAAGCAGCTGTCATTTTTTTATTTTCTTTTGACGCTCTTTTTAATTCACTTTTTGCAATTAATTCAACTGAACGAACCGGCAATCCTTGATCAATAATTTTTTTGAAAATAAGTTGTTGCTGTTTTGGATTTGTAAATGATAAAAGTGCTCTTGCATGTCCCATAGTAAGTGAGCCATTTCTAACAGCTTGCATAATATTATCGGGAAGTTTTAATAATCGTAGAAAATTTGTAATTGTACTTCTTTCTTTGCTTAAAACATCTCCCAATTGTTCCTGAGTTAAATTACATTCCTCAATTAATCGTTTATATGAAACTGCAGTTTCAATCGGATTTAAATCTTCGCGTTGTAAATTTTCTATTAATGCTAATCCAAGAATATCAACTTTAGAATTTACACTAATTATGTAAGTTGGAATTTTTTTTAATCCCGCCTCTGAGGATGCACGTAATCTTCTTTCGCCGGAAATTAATTCAAAACCTTCTCCAACACGACAAACAGTAATAGGTTGAATTACTCCATGTTTTTTAATTGACTCACGAAGCTCATCCAATGCTTTCGGTTCGAAATCAATCCGTGGCTGAAATGGATTTGGTTTTATTTTTACAATATCAATTAAAGAAATAGAATTTAATCCTGTAGAATCTTTTCCTTGTGGAATTCCAGAAATTGGATCTGTGCCATGAAGTTTAGGAAGTAACGCTCCCAAACCTCTACCTAAAACATTTCTATGTTTTTGTTCTGCCATTTTTTATCCTACTGCAACTTGTGTATTTAATTGTTGTTGTCTTAATCTTCGTGCAACACGATGAATAACTTCGTTTCCTAATTGCATATAATTTTTTGATCCAGATGAAACAGCATCATAAAGTAAAATTGGTTTACCAAAACTTGGTGCTTCACTTAAACGAACATTTCGCGGAATAATCGTCTTGAAAACTTTTTTCCCGAAATATTTTTTTACTTCGTCAACAATTTGTTGCGACAATCTTAATCGTGAATCATACATTGTCATTACAACTCCTTCAATTTCTAAAGATTTATTCAAATTTTTCTTCACCATAGAAATTGTATTAAAAAGTTGCCCTAATCCTTCCAATGCATAATATTCACATTGAACTGGAATTATTACCGAATCGGCTACAGATAACGCGTTTAGAGTAATCAATCCCAACGAAGGAGCGCAATCAAGAATTATAAAATCATAATCATCTTTAATTGCCATCAACGCTTTCGACAATTTATATTCACGTTCAGGTTCATTAATTATTTCGATTTCAGCGCCAACTAAATTTATATCAGAAGGAATAATTGAAAGATAAGGCATTTTGGTTTCATAAACTGCATTTTTCGCAAGTACAGTTCCAATTAAAACTTGATACGAAGTGTTTGTTTGAGCGTCGCTTTCATAACCAACTCCACTTGTTGCATTTGCCTGCGGATCGATATCAATAAGTAATATTTTCTTTTCTGCTGCAGCAATCGAAGCTGCAATATTCACGGCAGTTGTTGTTTTACCAACTCCCCCTTTTTGATTTACTATTGCTATTATCGTACCCATTTTATCAAAACCATTCCGCTGATTGTAAAAATATCTGCAAAACTAAAAATTACATTTAGTGTATTTAATTTATTAAATCTCATAATAATATTTTTGCTGTCGTCATTTTGTTTTAAAATTTTTCCAGCTTTCATTGAAGTTAAAATCATTGCTAATATAAATATTGAATGAGTTAAAATCAGTAATTCCCAATCTGTAATATTTTGCCACCAATTTATTTTCATTCCTAAAAGAAATAAAATAATTCCTGTAACTATAAGTGTCCAAACTGACATCCAAGTAAATCCTAAAAACCTTTGCAAAACAGGAATGGACGATTTTTCATTTTCATCGCCGAAATAAATTGAGATTGGTTTATAAACACCACTTAAAAAAAGCATTCCTCCAACCCACGAAATGTAGGAAAGTATATGTAAAATAATTGCAGTCAAAAGTAAAAAAATCATATTTATGATTGAAATATATGATTATTCGCAACCTGTTGCAAAGCAGATTATGAAAATATTTCTCCCTCTGAAAATGTATTTCCACGAAGAAATTCAGCAGCCGACATTCTATTCTTTCCCTCTTTTTGAATTTCCAGTATTTCGCACCAGCATTCATTTGATGCTGCAAAGAGTTTTCCATTTTCAGATTTAATGGTTCCCGGAATATTTTTTTGAGATTCGAATGGAATCTTATTATCTGCTATGCGAAATATTTTATAAACTACATTATTGTTAATTGTCCAAGCTGTTGGTCTCGGTGAAAGTCCACGAATATAATTATATAATTTTTCAAAATTTTGATTCCAACTAATTTTGCAATCATTTTTAAAAATTTTCGGTGCAGTAGTAACTTCATCTGGATTTTGTTTCAACAGTTTTAGTTTATCACCAAACTTTTCAATCAAGGAAAGTGAATCAAGAATAGTAACTCCTGCTTTTGAAGCCAATAAATCGTGCAATAACCCGGCATCTATATTTCTAGGAATTTCTACTTTTTGCTGAAGAATAATTTCTCCTGTATCAACAGAATCTTGCAAGAAAAAAGTAGTGATTCCCGTTTCCGATTCGCCATTCATAATTGCTCTACTAATTGGTGCAGCTCCGCGATATTTTGGTAATAACGAAGTGTGTGCATTTATACTTCCAAATTTTGGAATCGAGTAAACTTCCTTTGGTAGAATTTTGAATGCAACAATTACAAAAACATCAGCATCGTATAATTTTAGTTTTGCGATAAAATCCTGATTCTTCAAACTTGTAGGTTGCAAACATTCAATTCCATATTCAAGTGCAACATTTTTAATTGGCGTGAAACTTACATCTTGTCCCCGACCTCGAGGTTTATCTTCACCAGTTACAACTGCAACTACTTTGTGTTCACTTTTAAACAAAGCATCCAACGATGGAATTGAAAATTGAGGTGTTCCCATAAAAACTATTTTCATTTTCGCACCTAATTATTCCAATTTCTGTTTTGAAACAACTACTGAATAATTTATTTTAACTTCACCTTTTTTAATATTAATAAGTTCAGATCGAAGTTCTTTTCTTTTTTTAGATGTTAAATGTTCAATAAATAATATTCCGTTTAAATGATCAATTTCATGTAAGATAACTCTTGCCAATAAACCGGAAAATGTTTTATGATGTTCATTAAATAACTCATCTAAATATTTTATGGAAATTTTTTCTGCTCGTTCAACATCAGCACGAATTCCAGGGATACTGAGGCATCCCTCTTCCATCACCCAACTTCCCTGTTGCTTTTTTACAACCGGATTTATTATGACAAATGGTTTTACTCCCTCACCATCCTCATGTTCAGAAATATCAATTACCAATATTTGCTTTAGAACTCCAACTTGATTTGCAGCTAATCCAATACCGTTTGAATTCTTCATTGTTTCAAACATATTTTTAATAAATTGCAAATCATCAGGATAAAGTTTTACAACTTTTTTTGCGACGGTTTTTAATTCAATATTGCCAAATAAATATATTGGTAAAGTTGTCATTTTTTCAATCGTTTGCTAACCTTCGTGCTTCTGTAAAATGCTTTTTATAATAACTACTTTCAAATGAAGAAATTGTTACTCCGTAAGCTTGACTTGCATGAGCAAACATGTTGTCGCCAATAAAAATACCCACATGCGATGGATTGACTCCGGTTGTATTAAAAAAAATTAAATCGCCAAATTTCATATTTTGTTGAGAAATAGTTTCTCCAACTTTTATTTGTTCTGAAGTTGAGCGTGGTAATTTATAATTTGTTGATTGAAGAAAAACTTCTTTTGTAAATGCAGAACAGTCCATTCCCGATTTTGATTCTCCACCAAATTTATATGGTGTTCCCAAATAACTTAGAATTACATCCATCATTTTTTGAACTTCAATATTTTTACTTGCACTAACTGAATTATTATTAACTGTTGAAGAATTGAATCTCGATGCAACTTCATTTGCGTTTACTTTTTTATCGTCTGTTTTTATTTCTTCTTCAACATTTGCCGATGAAAACCGAATACGTTTATTTTCCTTTTTCTTTTCAGTTTTTTTTTCATTTGTAACTGAAGTTTGATAACGAGGATTACTTGGTCCGCAACTAATAAATATTAATGCAAAAGATAGAAGAAAAAAAAATCCCCTCGAAAAGAGGGGACTTAAAAATGTAACTTTTATTTTATTAACCAAGATATGCACGTAGGGCTTTGCTTCGTGTAGTATGTCGTAATCTTCGAATTGCTTTTTCTTTTATTTGTCTGACTCTCTCACGAGTAAGATTAAATTTTTCACCAATTTCTTCTAAAGTTAAAGAGTGTTCTCTTTGTAAACCAAAGTATAAACGAATTACTTCTCCTTCTCTTTCACTTAAAGATTCAAGCGATCGTTGTACTTCTTCTTTTAAAGACTCTTCCATTAATTTATGATCGGGAGCTGGCTGACGATCATCTTGAACTACATCCAACAATCGATTGTCTTCGCCTTGTGAAAATGGAGCATCCATTGATAAATGTCGACCGGAAATTTTTAAAGTATCAGCAACTTCATATAAAGACATATCGAGCACTTCAGCTAATTCACTTGCAGTAGGTTCTCGTTCTAATTTTTGTTCAAGTGAGCCGTATGCTTTTCCAATTTTATTTAATGCACCAACTCGGTTTAATGGTAATCTTACAATTCTTGATTGCTCAGCTAACGCTTGTAAAATTGCTTGTCTAATCCACCAAACTGCATACGAAATAAATTTGAATCCACGAGTTTCATCAAATCTTTTTGCAGCTTTAATTAAACCAACGTTTCCTTCATTAATTAAATCGCCAAGAGACAATCCTTGATTTTGATATTGTTTGGCAACACTAACAACGAAACGTAGATTTGCTTTAGTTAATTTTTCAAGAGCTTTTTGATCACCCTTTTTAATTCTGATTGCGAGTTCGATCTCTTCATTTGCATGCAATAAACTTACTTTTCCGATTTCCTGTAAGTATTTATCAAGTGACTGACTTTCTCGATTGGTAAAGGTTTTAGTTATTTTCATAAAAATTTTTCAAATATAAGATTAAATAGTATTATTAAAAAGTTTCATTTTGTAAAATTTGTAATTCTGGTAGCCATCTGTAATTCTTTGGACGTAATGTTAAAAGTGGAAGTTTACTTTCGAGACATAATGCACCAATAAATGCTGATAAATTATTAGAATTTTTTCCACGCGGTTTGGCATAGATCTTGCCGAACGACTTTGATGGCTTTGGATTCATTCCAAGTATTTTTATTCCACAAAGTGCTTCGGATATAGTTTCTCGTTCAAAATCAGTTTTACAAATACTGAATAATTCTATTGCATTAAATACTGTTGTATAACAAAAGTAGTTACTTGTAATTTGACGAAATTTTGAAGGATACTTTGAACTTGAAACATGCTCAACAATAATATCACTATCAACTACAATTTTTTTCATTTTAATTTTTTTAAATTATTTTTAAAAGATTTTTTCTTAGATAGCATTCCTTCAACAGTAAGAAATCGTATTACGTTTACTCTATCTTCTAATTGTGTTAAACAAATCTGTTCAATTTCTTCTTCGGTGACTTTATGTTGTGTTAATTTTTTTGATAACACGCCGCCAGTTATTGTAACTGTAATTTTATTTCCGGGTTTTAATTGAAGTGCATGCGAAACCGGATATTCGAACTGAACAGTTCCATTATTTTGGATTGTTCGTTCAAATTTTATTGAATGTTTAGATTTCTCCACTACTATTGAAGCAATAATAGTTTTTCTAAAATTAATTTTTTGATTAGATTAAACGTAAACTGATTTTTCGTTGCACTTACAAACTTGTATTTGAACTCGATTAAATCTGTAAGAACCTGCGCCGGATTTAATTGAATTTATAAAAAGAGTCGAAATTTTTTGTCCACCACACACTTTACATTTTATCCCTTTTTCTAATCCAGCTTTTTTTACTTTTTCTGCGAAATCTTGTTGTTTTGCCATTTGATAATTTTCCTATTTTTTCTTTAAATAACTATACAATTTAATAAATTCCTATCAAATTTCCACCTGTTTTTAAAGCTTTATTTAATGCTTCTTCAGCATTCTCAATAATCAAGTCAGTAGTAATTCCATCAATCGCTCCACAAACACCACAAGTAATTGTAACAGAAAAACTATTTTCTTCAAATGGAATAGAAGTTGAAGATACTTTTGAACGTATTTTTTCAGCCCAAATATAAGCTTCATTGGCAGTTGTATGTGTTAAAATAATACCAATTGTTTTACCATTTATTCTACCAAGAATATCATAAACACGTACGTTTTGAACAATAATATCAGAAATAGCCTTCATTGCTACGAGAAATCCTTTTGGACCAAATCTAAGTTGAATTTCATCTGGATTAGAGATCGATACAAGAACCAATGCCATTTCACTTCCAACATCATCAGCGCGCCGTAACTCAATTTCCATTCGCTCGCGAAAATAAGATGGCTTAAATAATGTAAGAACCTCGTCGGAATTTTTGTAAAAAGAAACTGACATTGATAAACCTTGAAGTTCTAATGAAAGTCCACACAGCAATGCCAAGTTGTGAATATTTTCGATTTCTTTTTTAGTGTATGGTGCATTATTTGAATCTTCAATTGTAATTGCACCAAAACATTTTTTTAATCCTGAAATTGGGATTGATAAAAAATTTCCTCTTCCTAAAATTCCAATTTCTTTTTCCTGTAACATAAACCGAGGTAATTGATATCCTTCAAATCGATCAATTGATTGAATTGAATTTTCGGTAATTGTTTTACCAACAATACTGTGATTCAAAGATATTTCTTGTTTAGCCACAACATATTTTGAGTTGAATCTCGTTCGTGAACTTGCAATTACCCATTTCTGTAAATCGTGGTCAAATAGAATTGTTGAGATTGCATTCCATGAAATTTGATTTGTAACTTCTTCAACAAGCTGATTAACAACTCCTACAAAATCATCTTCAGATTGAATTTTATTTCTAATGCGATGTTCTGCATTCAATATTGCTGACTCTGCAATTAAATCAAATTTTTCACTGTGAGATTTTACAATTAAAGAAATCAATTGAGATATATTTTTCATTGTACCAATTGATTCTTCGCCAAACGCATCATCAGCTAAACTATCTGCAACCAAAACTCCAACTGCACTTGAATGTGCTTCATTTTGTAATAGAATTGGAATTGCAATTACAGAATGAATTCCCTGAATAGAAGTGTAATATCCGAGTTCAGCTTCCTCTTGATTGCTCGAAAGATGATTAATAAGAATTGCTTTTTTCTGAGTCACAGCTTCACTTAAAATATCTTTTGCAATTGTTCTTTTTTTCTGAGTTGTAAAATTATTACTGCCTGTAATCTGACTTCCTAAAACCAATTGTTGAGATTCAGAATTGAACCAGTAAAATGCTACAGAATGTGCAAATAATAACTCTTTAGTTAATTTAAGAACATCAGTAAGAAGTATTTTTATTTCTTCTGTAGGATTCCAAGTTTCTATTTTATCATCGAGAATTGATTCTGTTATTTTTTGAGTTTCTAATTTTTTAATTGGTTCAAATGTTTTATCTTCAATTGTTGGCTCGGATTTTTTTGGAGCAGAATATTTCTCTTCAACAATTTTAGTGACTTTTAGAGGTTCCACTTTTTTTATTGTTATTTTATTTTCCTGAGTTGAAAATAATTTTATGGATGTCGGCAAATTGATATTATTCAAAAAATAATAAGCCAACACAATTACTATTAGAATTGCAATTGTTATTACAAAACCATTGTCAGAAAACAAGGTTATTGAAAAAGCCATAAAAAGGCTTAATATCAACCAACCTGAAATTGAATTTATATATTTTAATATCATTTAGGTTCAAATTATTTCTTATTTGATGAAAAAGCAATATCGACCTATCCGATAGTGAAATTATATTTTAGAGGACTTATTGTAATTTCTTCTTTACATTCCCCTACTTAACTGCTATATTTTACAAATTTTATTCTAAAATGCGAATCAAAGACATACTTAAAGTTGAAAACATAGCTGCTAAAATTACAGCAATTGATAAACAAGATTTAATTCAGAAAATGGTGGAGTCTGTAAAAAACTCACCATTCATTGTTGATTATGATAAAATTCTTGTTTCAGTTCTTGAAAGAGAAAAAATAATTTCAACCGGAGTCGGGCATGGATTTGCTTTTCCACATGCCAAAACAAATTCGGTTAGTGATGTTATTGTTGCATTTGCAACTACTACCGAGCCAGTTGATTATCAATCACTTGATGGCTCACCAGTTAGTTTAGTTTTCTTGTTACTTTGTAGAGAAGAGCAAGTTGATATTCATATTAAATTATTAAGCAGAGTTTCCCGCTTAATGAACGAGGAATCTTTTAGAACGAAATTGTTATCGCTTAAAACTCCACAAGAAATTTTTGACTTATTTATTATTACGGAACAAACTATTTTAATTCACTAAAATGATTTCATCCATAAAAGGAATGAAGGATATTCTGCCGAACGAAAGTTCAAAGTGGCAGCATGTTGAAAAAATAATTCATTCTCTAAGTCAACTTTTTCACTTTAAAGAAATTCGAACACCATTACTTGAAAATACTTCGCTCTTTAGTAGAAGTATTGGTGAAGAAACAGATATTGTTTCAAAAGAAATGTATACTTTTTTAGACAGAAGTAACGAAAGTGTAACTTTAAAACCTGAAGGAACTGCAAGTGTTGTTCGTTCGTATATTCAACATCATCTTGGCGAAGAACAACCTTCTACAAAATTATATTATATCTCTCCAATGTTTAGGCAAGAAAGACCACAAGCTGGACGACTTAGAGAATTTCATCAATATGGAGCAGAAATTTTAGGTTCACCAAACGCAATTGCCGATTCAGAAATTATTCTACTTAACGCCGCAATTCTTAAAAATTTAGGATTAACAAATTTTACTTTAATTATTAATTCAGTTGGATGTGAAAATTGCAGACCAAATTATAAAATAAAATTGGTTAATGAATTAAATAATATCAAAAATAATTTAACTGAATTAAGTAAAAATAGAATTGATAAAAATCCTTTACGTGTTTTGGATTCAAAAGATAAACAAGATCAAGATGCGCTTAAAAATATTCCCGTAATCTTTGACTATTTATGCGAATCGTGTAAATCACATTTTGAAGAATTATGTCAGCTTCTTAAAAATGCGAACCAACCATATTCAATTAACTATAAACTTGTTCGTGGATTAGATTATTATACAAAAACAGCATTCGAATTTATTTCTGAAAACCTTGGTTCACAAGATGCACTTTCTGGTGGAGGAAGATACGATTTACTAACTTTGCAACTTGGCGGAAAACCAACACCAGCAGTCGGATTTGCTGGAGGAATTGAACGTTTACTAATTGCATTGGAAAAAGAAAATAATAATTTTCATTCTGAAAATATTTTACAATTATTTCTTGCTAGTGCGGATGAGAAAGGAAAAGATTATATTTTCACTCTCGCACAACATTGTAGAAATGCCGGGATTTCAACTGAATTTGATTTACTAAACAGAAGTGTAAAATCGCAATTGCGAGAAGCAGATAGACAAAATGCAAAATTCCTAATTCTTGTTGGAGAAAAAGAATTAACCGAAAAGTCACTCACAATAAAGGGAATGAAAACTAACATTTCCCATTCCTTAAAAATTCCTTTACAAGTCGAAGAATTAAAATCAATAATTAATAAATGAGGCCAATTCTTTTTGAAATTGGAGGAATCCCAATTTATAGTTTTGGATTGATGATGGGCTTGGCTTTTTTAATCGGAAATTATTTATTGTCCTTTGAGTTACGTCGTAAAAATATAAATCCTGACTTTGCAAATAATGTAATATTGCGTGCATTAATTGGTGGAATAATTGGATCAAAAATTCTTTATCTGTTTGAAAATTGGGATTCCTTTTCACGAAACCCATTTCAAATGGCATTTTCACCAGGAGGTTTAACTTTTTATGGTGGATTTATTTTAGCAACTATTTTAATCTGGCAGTTTTGTAAAAAAAATAATATTTCATTTTATGCAATTGCAGATTCTATTTCTCCCGGATTATTATTTGCATATGGATTTGCACGAATTGGTTGTCATCTTGCAGGAGATGGCGACTACGGATTTCCAACAAATCTTCCGTGGGGAACGGATTATTCGAACGGAACATTTCCTCCATCATATGCATTTCGTGGTTTTGCAGAAATAACTTCTAAATTTCCAAATGGTATTGTTCCTGATACAACTCTTTGTCATCCAACTCCTTTTTATGAATTTATTATTTGTACTCTCCTTTTTATTATTTTATGGATAAATCGAAAACAAGATTCACCAGTTGGCTTGGTATTTATGAAATATTTAATACTTGCCGGTTTTGAAAGATTTATAATTGAATTTATAAGAATTAACGACAGATTAATATTTGGATTTTCGGAAGCACAATTAATAGCTTTAGTCTTAATTACAATTGGCACTGTTGGTTATTTCCGATTAACAAAATCAAACTTCCAAATTCAATCATGAAGAATGTTACTTTATTTTCAAAAGAAGGTTGCCAGCTTTGTGAAATTGCAGAAACAATTATTACAAAACTTCAAAATAAAATTCAATTTAATTTTACAACAAATAAAATTGATAGTCAACATTTCCAATTTGAAAACTATAAAAATAAATTTCCGGTAATATTAATTGAAAATGTTGAAGTGATGAGTGGTAGAGTTTCTGAACCAAAGTTGCGCGAATTGTTATTAAAATGAAAATAATTGCTAAATCTTTTGAAGCATTCGGAATCGCAGCATTAATGATTGCGCTTGTTGTTGGTGTTCGTGGAGATCAATGGGGTGAATATTATTTATTTATCGGCGGCATTATTTCTTTTTTATCAGGCTGGGGTTTAGAAAAAATTTTTGTTAAAAAATAAAATATTATTGATATGAATAATTTATACGGTAGAAATCCAATTTGTGAAGCATTAAAAGCTTTTCGTGAAATAAAAAAAATTATTATTTCAGAAACCTCTCACGGGCCTGTTATTACTGAAATTATTTCACTTGCTCAAAAACAAAATGTTGAACTGGTGAGACTTCAACAAATTAAATTCGACAAACTTCAGAATTCGGAAAAATCACAAGGAGTTATGGCAGAAGCAGCTGAACATATATTTGTTACTATTGAAACTTTATTCGCAATTGCTAAGTCGAAAAATGAAAATCCATTTTTTGTTATTTTCGACGAAATTGAAGATCCACATAATCTCGGTGCACTAATTAGAACTGCTCTTTGTTGCGGTGCACACGGAGGAATTATTCCAAAACATCACACTGCGCCAATAAATCAAACGGTTGCAAAAACTTCTTCAGGCGCAATCGAACATTTTCCACTTGCTCGCGTTTCAAATATTGTTTCTACTATTGATTCGCTGAAGGAAGAAAATATTACTGTTATTGGAACTGAAATGAATGCGAAAACTTCATTTACAAATTTTGATTTGAATATTCCAATTGCTATTATTATCGGAAATGAAGGTCGCGGAATGCGTAAAATTGTAATGGAACATTGCACAGATGTTGTAAAAATTCCGATGTCACCTCTTTTTGATTCACTAAATGCTTCTGTTGCCGGTGGAATTGTTATGTACGAAACATTTCGGCAACGGACAAATTCAACAAAATAAATTAGCATTAAAAAGGAGATTTTATGGATAAAAAATTTTGGATTTCTGTTGGAATAACTTTTGTGCTACTTGGAATTATGGAGCCCTTAGTTAATGTTTTTATTCTTGGGAGCGATTGGGAGCTTTTGCTTCTACAATCTGTAACAAGAGCTGAATACAAATTTCTCGTTTTTTATGTAGTCTATTTATTTATGGCTTTCGGTTTAACTTTTATTTATTCAAAGGGACATGAAGGAAGTGGAGTTGGAGAAGGAATTCGTTTTGGTTTTTATATGTCACTTATTTCTTTTCTTCCGATTGCATATTTCACATATGCGCTTTTTCCAATTACTTATAGTTTGACTTTAAAATGGTATTTATCCGGATTGGTTGAACTTATAATTATTGGTATTGTTTTAAATAAATTATATTCTAAAACTTCAACTCAATAATATTTTTATTAATTTTGAATTTAACTGAATAGATCATTTTTCATTAACTAATCTATTCAATAATTCATAAGGTGTAATTTTATTTTCTATTAAATTCTCTAGGTTTGAATTTAAAATATTTTTCTTCTTTTCATCCCAAAAATTATTTAAAAGATTTTGATTTACTAACTCTTCAATTCTTTCTTTTTCTCTGTCAATTCGACGTTTTTGTAAAGATCCCTCTTTTTCCATTTTATTTTTATGCTCGCTAACAGCAGAGATTATATTTTCAACACCCTTCCCATCCGTTGCAATTGTTTTAATAATTTTTGGAATCCAAGTTGTTTCGTCATGATCTCTTAATCCCAAAATAGTTTGAATGGACATAACTGCTTGTTCAGAACCAGGTCGATCAGATTTATTTATTAAAAATATATCAGCAATTTCCATTAAACCGGCTTTCATAGCTTGAATCACATCACCAGATTCTGGAACCAAAGTTACAATAGTTGTATCTGCAGCACGAACAATGTCAAGTTCAGATTGACCGACGCCAACAGTTTCAAGCAAAATAATTTCAAATCCTGCAGCATCGAGAACATCCGATACTTCGCGAGTTGATTTACTTAATCCACCCAAACTTCCACGCGAAGCCATACTTCTAATAAAAATATTTGGATCAAGTTCGATTGCTGACATTCGGACACGGTCGCCAAGCAAAGCTCCTCCAGTAAATGGGCTCGTGGGATCAACTGCAATTATTCCAACTCGAAAACCAAAATCCTTATATAAAATTGCTAATTTTGAAGTTATTGTACTTTTTCCTGCGCCGGGAGGCCCTGTAATTCCAATTCGATATCCATTTTTTCTTTTTTTATAAATTTCATTTAGAAATTCCAGATATCCTTTTTCTTCATTTTCTACAAATGTAATTGCTTTGGCAATGGATCTTTTTTCACCACTCAAAACTTCATTTATTGAAAATGGAAGACTTCCCATTATTCAGATATTTGTTTTCTAAAATATTCGACGGTTAACTTCAATCCTTCTTCGATTGAATAAGTTGGTTTCCAATTTAGTAATCGTTCAGCTTTTTGATTTGATATTAAACTTCGAATTTGTTCCCCAGGTTTTGCAGGATGATATAATTCATTACAACTCGAACCAATTATTTTTTTTAAGCTTTTGAATATTGAATTTATGTCAGTTTCAATTCCGGTACCAATATTAATAATTTCTGAACCTTGAAAATGCAATGCTCGTAAATTTGCATCAACAACATCGCCAACAAAAACAAAATCTCTTGATTGCTTTCCATCTCCATTTATAAATGGTTGCCCTTTGCGCAACATTTTTTCTATAAATATTGCAACAACTCCTGCTTCACCATGTGGATTTTGACGTGGACCATAAATATTTGCATAACGCAAAATTATATAATCTATTCCATAAATTTCTTTGTAATAATATAAATATTTTTCAGTTGCTAACTTTGAAATACCATAAGGCGAAAGTGGTTGCGTCTTATGTTCTTCGTCAGCTGGAAAATAATATTGTTCACCATAAATTGCACCACCAGTTGAAGAGAAGATAATTTTTTTTACATTATGTTTTCTGGCTCGTTCAAGCAAATTTAAAAAACCAACAATGTTTACATTTGCATCAAACATTGGATCCATCACAGATTTTCTAACATCCATTTGTGCTGCGTGATGATTAATTATATCTATTTTATTTTCTGTGAATATTCTATCTAATCCAGAATCATTTAGATCGAGTTGATAAAATTTTACTTTTGAAGGAACATTTTCTCTTTTCCCTGTTGAAAGATTATCGAGAACAATTACTTGGTGCCCTTGCGAGAGATATGCATCAACAATATTTGAACCGATAAATCCGGCACCACCTGATACAAGAATTGTTAATTTATTTTGTTCAACCATAATATTGCTTTTTTTGCGATATCTTTTCTATAATACATTCCATCAAAATTTATTTTCTTAACAGCAGAATATACTTCATTTATTGTTTGATGAATATTTTTTTCATCACCAATTGCTGTAATACCGAGCACTCTTCCACCATTTGTTACTATTTCGTTTCCAATATTTTTTGTACCTGAATGGAAAATAAGAATATTGTCCTGAGTTTTAAATTGTTCAAGCCCAGTTATTTGTTTACCAACTTCGTATTCATCTGGATAACCATTTGAAGCACAAATTACACAAACTGCATTTTTAGAATTATCTACATTAGTTTTTTCAATTAAATTTAAATTTCCATTTGCACATTGATAAAATATATCAGCAATATCAAATTCGCAAATGGGAAGGACAACCTGCGTTTCAGGGTCTCCAAAACGAACATTAAACTCTACAACTTTTGGTCCATCATTTGTCAACATGAGACCAACGTACAAGCAACCTTTATAAATATTTCCCTCATTTTTCATCCCGAGCAATGTGGGTTGAATAATTATTTTTTCTATTTCATCGAGATTTTGTTTTGTTAAGCATCTCGCTGGTGAATATGCTCCCATACCTCCGGTATTTTTGCCTTTGTCATCATCCAATATTTTTTTATGATCTTGTGCAGATGGAAGAATAATATATTTTTCTCCATCTGTCAAAACAAATAACGAAACTTCTTCACCTTGCATATACTCTTCAATTACAATTTTTTTTCCCGCTTCCCCAAATATATTATTTACAAAATAATCCTGAATTGTATTTTTGCAATCCTCAAAAGATTCACAAATTACAACTCCCTTTCCAGCTGCCAATCCATCAGCTTTAATTACTAATGGATATTTTTGTGACTGCACATAATTAATAGCATTACCAATTTCATTATTTGTAAATGAATTAAATTGTGCTGTTGGAATAAAATACCGCTTCATAAAATTTTTTGCAAACAATTTACTCCCTTCCAACATTGCAGCAGATTTTCGTGGACCAAAGATTAATAATTTTTCTTCTTCAAATCGATCTACAATTCCATTCATTAAAGGAATTTCAGGACCGACAATTGCGAGATCTATTTTTTCATCTTTTACAAATTTAATTATTTTTTCAGTATCATCAACTTTCAATTCAATGCATTCAGCAAGTTGCGCAATTCCAGGATTTCCGGGGATTGCAAATATTTTTGTTACTTTTGGACTTTGAGATAATTTCCAGACAATTGCGTGCTCTCTTCCACCAGATCCAATAATAAGAATTTTCATTTATACCACATTTAAAAGTTTTATAAATGTTTTTGCTAATTCACCTGTTAACTCTTTGCGATTATATTTTGCAATTACATCTTCAGTTGCACCTTTTAATTCTTTGTGTTCGTATTGCTTATATAGTTCAACAATTGCAGATGCGATATCATTTACATTTTCGTGATCAACTACAACGCCATTAGCTTCTTCAATTATATCACGCATAAATCCCACAGGAACACAGCCGAGAATTTTTTTACCAGTTCCAATATATTCAAATATTTTTCCCGGAGAATATAAATCCTCCTTCATCATTAGCCACAATACATCCGACGCCATTAGATAATTCATACAGGTTTTATGCGGAAGGTATCCGCAAATATTTACTGAATCATACAGCTCAAGTTTTTTTAATAATTGTAGATGATCTATGTTTAATATTCCAACAAAACAAAATTCAATTTTTCCACGTAGTTTCGGAAATTCTTTAAGCACTTTAGCTGCCGCTTCAAGAAAATATTCTGGAGTGATGTTTTCATAAAAAGTACCAGCATAAGTAAATCTCATTTTATTTGTTAAAGATATTTTATCTTTATTTTCCAATTGAAGATCTTCAGGATCAAATCCGTGTGAAATTAAATTGACTTCATTATATCGAAGGAATGAGTATCGTCTAATAAGTACTTCTTTAATTCTTCGACTCGCAACAACTATACCATCAGCAGATTTAATTGCTTTTAATTCCAAATTCAAATTCCATTTTTTATGTAGAAATGTTGGATAAAATTTAAAAGGATAATCAACCCACAGATCTCTGAAATCCAAAACTAATGGAATATGAAATTTGTCTCTTAATTCTTTTCCAATAAGAAATGAACTGAAAGGAGGAGCTGATGCGAAAATAATATCAAACTTATTTTTGCTTATCAACTCACTTGCTTTTTTTACAGCAATATTTTTCCATCCAATTTTATTGTCGGGAATAAAAAATGTATCACTTGCTCTACTTAAAAATTTTCTCCATCGTTCAGAGGGCATCGGAACAATATCCTGTTTTCGAAAAAATTGATTTGGATCAAGAGAATCTGTTCTGATAATTTCAATTCCTAATTTATCGCATTCCAACATTAATGAATCATCCTTCGCATAATAACCTCGCGAAGAAACTGTAAGAACTGTCGGCTCCCAACCATATTGACGCAGGTATTTTACAAATTTTAAAGTTCGTTGCACTCCACTTAAACCAAGTGGTGGAAAATAATAAGCTATAACTAATACTTTGTTCATTTAAATTTCAATTAAGTTTTTAGGTGATTTATTTAAAATATTTGTAATTAAACCAACTATTGCATCATCTTCAATTCGGATACCATATTTTCCAGGAAAATATATTCCTGGTTCAATTGTAATTACATTACCGACTTCTAAAATATCCGTACTAGTTTTTGAAAGTCGCGGAAACGCATGAATATCCAAACTTAATCCATGCCCAACTGAATGAATAAAATATTTATCTAATCTATTTTTTCGCAAGAAATTTCTGGCAATTGAATCTAATTTTTTTCCGGAAATTCCCGGCTTAATAGAATTCAAAGTAATTTCCTGTGCTTGTAGTAATATTTGATAATGCTTTTTAAAAGAAGAATTCGCTTTGCCAAAATATAAAGTTCGAGTCATATCACTATTATAACCGTCAACTCTGCAACCAAAATCTAAAAGTACAGCTCCTTTTGAGATTTTCCTTTTTGTTGGATGTGAATGAGGAAGTGCAGATCGTTCACCAAATGCAATAATTGGTGGAAAAGCATCTCCTTCTGCTCCAAGTTTTTGTTGTTGATAAGTAATTTCTGCAGAAATATCTTTTTCGGTAATCGATGGTGAAATTAATTTTAAAATATTATTAAAAACTGTATCGGTTATTTTAACTGCTTCTTTAATTTTATTAATTTCAGATTCACCTTTAACTGACATTATTTTATCAATAATATTTGGTAGTTTTTTTAATTTTCGTGAGGAAAATTTATTTTCTAAAAGTGAATAACTTACTAATTGCAACGAGTTTGGGTCATATCCTATAATGGAGTTATTTTTAATAATATTTTGTTTAAGAATAAAATCTAAAAGATTCCCTGTACCAATTATCTTTTTATCGGCAATAACTTCATCTTTAATAATGTTTTGATAACGACTATCCGTTACAAACATAATCTTATTTCGATTTAAGATTAATAATCCATTTGAACCATTATAACCAGTTAAATATCTTAAATGTGTTTTTGAGGATGTTACGAAATAATCAACATTAAATTGTTCACACAATTTGTGAAGATTCGTTTGGCAAATTAACAAATCTTTGGAATTTTCAGATGTGATAATTGGGAGCTTCTTTAGTGATTTTAACATCATGCGGATGGCTTTCTCTTAAGCCGGAACTACTCATTAAAACAAATTTTGCTTTCTTTTGAAATTCTTTAATTGTTGAAGAACCACAATAACCCATCGCAGCTCGCAGTCCACCAACCATTTGATAAACTGTCCCGCTTAATTCACCCTTGAATGGAACTCGTCCTTCAATTCCTTCGGGAACTAATTTTGCAATGTCATCTTCTACATCTTGAAAATATCTATCATTACTTCCGGATCTCATCGCTTCGATCGAACCCATTCCACGATAAACTTTATATGTACGACCTTCGTAAATTATTTCTTCGCCAGGAGCTTCTTTCAAACCAGCAAACAATCCACCAATCATAACACAGTTTGCCCCAGCAGCAATTGCTTTTGCAATATCTCCAGTTTGGCGAATTCCTCCATCAGCAATAATTGGAATTTTATATTTTTTTGCAACTTCAACTGTATTAAAAATTGCTGTTATTTGCGGAACTCCAACTCCTGTTACAATTCTAGTTGTGCAAATTGAACCAGATCCAATTCCAACTTTTAATCCATCTGCTCCGGCTTTAATTAATTCTTTAGCTGCTTCTGCAGTTGCTATGTTTCCAACAACAACTTCAAGTTTCGGGAATTTCTTTTTTATTTTAGATAATGTTTCGACAACACCTTGCGAATGTCCATGAGCGGTATCAATAAATAATAAATCTACACTTTTGTTAACAAGTGCTTCCACACGATCAAGAACATCATTTGTTACTCCAACTGCAGCACCAACACGAAGTCGTCCATGTTTATCTTTGCAAGCATTCGGATATTGTTTTTTCTTTTGAATATCTTTTACAGTTAACAAACCTTTTAGCATTCCATTTTTATCAACAATTGGAAGTTTTTCAACTTTATGTTTTTGTAGAATTGATTCAGCTTCTTCCAAAGTTGTTCCAATGGCAGCAGTAATTAAATTTTCAGAAGTCATTACTTCAGATATTCGGTCATTCAAATTCCTTTTAAATCTAAGATCCCTATTTGTAAGAATTCCAACTAATTTTCCATTATCAACAATTGGTATTCCGGAAATTCTAAATTTTGACATTAATAAAAGTGCATCGCCAACTAATTTATCGGCTGTTAAAGTAATTGGATCAAGTATCATTCCACTTTCAGATCGCTTAACTTTGTCAACTTCTTCGGCTTGCTGTGAAATAGACATATTTTTATGAAGCACACCCATTCCACCTTCTCTTGCAATTGCAATAGCCATTGATGCTTCTGTAACTGTATCCATTGCTGAAGAAAGTAGTGGAATATTTAAAGAAATATTTTTTGTTAGTTTTGTTCTAACATCAACTTTCCTTGGAAGTACTTTTGAATGTTGAGGAACAAGTAAAATATCGTCGAATGTTACAGAGTGACCAATAATTTTTTTGTTTGTTTTCATTTATTTATAAGCAGGGATCCCAGTAATTTCTTCACCAATAATAAGTGTATGCATTTCGTGAGTTCCTTCATAAGTTTTTACCGATTCTAAATTTGCAGAATGTCGCATAACTGGATACTCATCTAAAATTCCATTTGCGCCTAAAATTCCTCGAGCCATTCGTGCAATTTCAAGAGCATGAAAAACATTATTTCTTTTTGCCATCGAAATTTGGAAAGCTTTTACTTTTCCTTCATCTTTTAATCTACCTAATTGCAAATTTAATAATTGTCCTTTTGTAATTTCATTCATCATGTAAACCAGTTTTTCTTGTGTCATTTGAAAAGCTGCAATAGGTTTATCAAATTGAATTCTTGATTTTGAATATTGTAAAGCTGAATCGTAACAAGCCATCGCAGCACCAATCGCTCCCCAAGCAATTCCATAACGAGCTTGATTCAAACACATTAGCGGAGATTTTAAGCCATCACTTTTTGGTAAAATATTTTCTTCAGGAATTATACAATCCTGAAAAACAAGTTCTGAAGTTACCGATGCTCGGAGGGAATGTTTACCTTTCATTTCGGGAGCAGTAAATCCTTTTGCACCTTTTGGAACTAAAAATCCTTTTACAACTCCATCAAGTTTTGCCCAAACAACTGCGATATCTGCAATCGTTCCATTTGTAATCCACATTTTGGCGCCATTTAAAATATAATTGTTTCCTTTTTTTTCTGCGCGTGTAATCATCCCACTAGGATTGGAACCAAAATCAGGTTCAGTTAAACCAAAGCAACCAATTTTTTCACCACTTGCGAGTTTTGGAAGCCATTCTTTTTTCTGCCCATCACTTCCAAAAGTAAAAATAGGATACATTGCTAAACTACTTTGCACAGATGCAAAACTTCTGATGCTACTATCTCCACGTTCCAATTCCTGCATCATCAAACCATAAGAGACATTATTTAAACCAGCGCATCCATATTCCGGCGGAAGTGTTGGACCAAATAATCCGAGATCGGCCATTTCTTTTACAAGATGGCGAGGAAAACTCCCTTCACGATTATGTTTTTCAATTATTGGAAGAATGTTCGAATCAACAAATTTTCGAACTGTATCGCGCACCATTTTCTCTTCTTCTGTTAAAAGAGAACTAATACCGAAATAATCTACATCTTGAAATTGGTTCATAGGTTAAATTTTTTCAAAAATAAAGAAAAGAGTTCAACAAAACAATGTAAACATATTGCATTCTCATATTTGTAATATTTTCAATTCGGAATTATCTTGTAATATGTTAACTGGAAAGGCATATGCAAAAATCAATCTCTTTTTAAGAATTTTGGATAAGCGAGAAGATGGATTTCATAATATTGAAACTATCTTTCACAAAATTGTATTATTTGATGAGATTACAATTTCTCCACACTATAATATTGTGATTTCTTCAAATAATAATCAACTTCCAAAGGATGAAAAAAATTTCTGTTATAAAGCTGTGCTCGCACTTCAAAATAAATTAAATATAACACAGGGTGCTCATATTAATATTGAAAAAAATATTCCAATTGGAAGTGGTTTGGGTGGAGGAAGTAGTGACGCTGCATTGGTTTTGAGACTATTACCACAACTTTGGAAATCGGATATAAATAATACAGAGCTAAATAAAATTGCTTTATCAATCGGTTCTGATGTTCCATATTTTTTACAGAAACACAGCGCATATGCAACGGGAAGAGGTGAAAACTTAAAAAGCTTTTTAATAAATTTACCGTTTTGGATTGTAGGAATTCATCCTCGAAGTAGAGTTAGTACTGCATGGGCTTATTCAACTTTATCAGAAAGTAGAAAAACTATCCCTAATAAATTTTTTGAGCGTTCTAATATCAATATTGATAATTACATCTCTAATATTTCTGATTTTGCAATAAATGATTTTGAGGATGTTGTGTTTAACCAATCACCAAGTTTAAAAAATATAAAAAATGATTTATTAACAAGAGGAGCAAAAGTTGCATTATTATCAGGAACCGGTTCGTCGGTTTTTGGATTATTTGATAATAAAGAAACTGCAATAGAAACTCAAAATTTTTATAAATCAAACAATATCGTTTCTTTAACTCCACCATCTTTCCAAGCAGATAATTAATAATTGAATAATATATATTTATTTTTTGTTCTGTTTTTATTTAATCCAGCTATTTCCGTTTCCAATTCGGATTCACTTTTTACGAATTTCTTTCGGAATTATTCTGTTTCCGGCAATATTAGTAATGAGATTAAGAATAATAATTTTTTCTTAATAGAAACGGGAATTATTGGAGAACAAATTAATTATCAAAGTGGAGCTCTCTCACGAAGATTAGTTGAGTTTAATTATCTAAATCGTTCATTAATTGATCCATTTAACTCACGAATTTATGAACACTTATTTCCACACTCCGGTTTTGTAAATATAGAAACTGTTAATGAAAATAATTTTAATTTTACACCAATTGTAAATCAAACTACAAAAAAATATCTACCATTAACCATACTTAGCTTTTCACAACTTCCTTACGAAGCGAACGAATTCAAAACTTTATTTAATAGTTCAATTAACGATAATTCATCATTTACATTTGAATTAAATAAAACATCTTTCGGAAGTAAGAATAAAGAAAATCTTTATGCCGGACGATTTCCAAATAGTTTTAGCGACTTTTGGACAAGCAGAGCGCATTATGAATATCACGATTCTTCAGGATTTTTATTATCAATTCAAAATATTTTTGGTGAATCAGAAAATGGTATTAATAATGGGATTCGTTTTTCTACAATTGAAGACAGCATGTATAATGATTTAGATGCTTCCGTTCGTAGCTCTTCAACTTATAATATTTCTAAAGTTCACCACTTTGATGGATTTTTTGAAATTCCTATTTCTACTAATTTTATTTATAATTTGCATTTTTATAAATCAATTTTTAACGAGCAAATTAATACTTACGACAACTCTGAATATATACCTCCGAACGCTCTTTCGTGGATTCAAAATAAACATGAATCAAATAATGCAGGATATTTAACTTCTTTTGTATTTAAGTCAAACCTTAACTCGATTTCGGTTTTCTATAAAAATGAAAACCATTCTGTTGTAGAAAATAATTTTGTGCATAATCAATCCGCAGATAAATCTATTTTTGGTTTTAATGTTAAATTGGCTTTAACTGATTTATCAGTAACTGCAAATATTGAAAAAGAAAAATATAGAACTCAAGAAGGATTTTCCGGTTACACTAAATTAAATTGGAAGCTAAATGACTATAACCAATTTTTTGTTTTATTTTCTTCAACTCTTCATTTTCCTAATTTTCAAGAAATATATTGGAGTGATGTTTTAACTTTTCAGCCGGTAAAAAGGGATTTTGATCCAATCAGAATCGAGCAAGTAAGCATTGGCAATAATTACATCGTTAATAATTCTATAATTAATTTGTCGGTTCACTCACAAAACATTTATAATAATATTCAACCGGAATTAACATCAGTTGTAAATAATAACTTATTTTCTCAAGGTTTTCATAAAACTACATTCCAGCAAGAGAAACCGTCAAAATCAAAATTATTTGTTCGGATGTATCTATCTCAAGCATTTTCAAATTTTGTATTTTCGACTAGGATAGCTTATTATTTTAACGAAAATGATAGCTCTTCATTCCCAAGTAACCATTTAACTTTTAATTTATCCTATTCCAATTATTTTTTTAAAAAATCGCTCTTTTCTATTTTTAATTTGTCAGCCGAATATTACTCAAATTATTTTGGAAAGATGTTAGTTTATCCGAGCCGAACATTTGTCGAGCAACGAATGATGAAAATGGGAAATCAATTTATCGTTAATGCATTTTTAAGAGGATATGTTAATTCTGTAATTTTTGAAATTAAAGGGGAAAATTTATTGGACAATAAATATATGACAATTCCTTTATATCCGATGATGCCGCGGAATTTGAATTTTAAAATTTCCTGGTTATTTAATAATTAAATTGCATCACCACGAATAATTCGTATCCGTTTTCGGCTTTCACCAGCATAAATTGAGTTTGGAAATTTCTCTATTAACTGCTGATAAGTATTCAAAGCTTTCGTATTATCAAACAAATTATTTTCAAAAATATTCGCTAAAAGAAAATAAATCTGTTCAAGTAAAATACTGCTTGTAAATTTTTCTATAAAATTTTGATAACTAAGCACGGCCTCTTTATATCTTTTTATTTTATAATTTATTTTACCAATCTGCATTAAAGCATCATCTACAAGTGGAGCTTTTTCATTTTGTAAAGTTTTAAAATATTCTATAGCCTCACTCATTTTATTTTGTTCAACTAATAATTCAGCTCCGGAATATATTTTAAGAAGCTTTTGATGTTTTCCCTTATTTTCAATTATAAAATATTGAAGTCGCAAAGCATCATTGGCTTCATCGACTGAATAATTTTCGCCAATCATTTGTAAAATTGCAATAGCGCTATCAAAACGATTTAAATAATAATTTAATTTTGCCAATCGAAAATTAATTTCAAGTTTTTCACTACTCGATATATTCGGAAGTAATATTGATTCATTATATCGGCCTTCTGCCTTATTTAATTCTCCAATCGAAATTAAAAATTTTGCCGAAAGCATCATTGTTGAAACTCTTGAAGGAGAAAATGATGTGACTCTTAATAATGAGTCAACTAATTGCAATGCTGTTTGTGGGTCATTTTGAGTTTCAAAAATTAATGATGCCAATTTCCCAATTACTATCTGTGTGTTTATATGATTTGGATATTTATTTATTATACTTCGATAACTATTCATCACTATTTCATAAGATATAGTTGAATCTATTTGAGTACTATTCTCATCTCTCAAAATATTTTCCATTGATTGAGTATGAAAATAATATACTTCCGGCAAACGATTGAAGTTTGGATATTGTAAAATTATTTCCTTAAAAAGTGATAACGAGTTAGAATAAACTTTTTCTTTATAAAGACGAAGTGCAAACTGATACAATTCTTCACCTCCAGATTTAATTTCACTATTTATTTGTTTTGCAATTATAGTTGCTTCATTATATTTTTTAGCTTCCAATAATAACCATAGATATAATCTTGTTTCGGAAATATTCGATTCATTTTTATTATTCAGATTTTCACTTTCAAAAACTGAAAGTGCTGCCTTTAATCCATCAGGCTTTGAAGTGATTTGTGAAAATCTGGATTGTATAAAATCTAATTGTTGTGGATTTTCTTTTAAGTACAAAATATGCTCTCGCACCGATAGAGTATAATTCATCGTATAAAAATATAATTGCGCAATCTCCAATCTGAATTGATTCGGAGTTTTTAGAATTTTTCTTCCTTCAATAAATGTTTCAATCGCCTTATCAGGCAATCTCTCTTTCATTTGATATTCAGCAACTACACTAATATGAAATGATGATACATCTTTATTCGAAAGAATACTCTTCCAAACTGAATCTCCTTTTGAAAAATTTCCACTTCGTAAATACAAACTACCAATTTGCGAATTTGTAGAAATATCTCCGGGATTTTTTTCAATCCAATTATTTGATCGACTAATTGCTTCATCGTATTGTTTTAAATATGAAAGACATCGAATACTTCCATTGAAATAATCATAGTTAAGCGGAAATTTTTTATGAAGATCTTCGTAAAAACGAAGTGCTTGCTCATAATTCCCAGCTTTCTCAACTGCTTCTGCTAAATCATAAAAAGTCTTATCCTGCTGAGTTTGAGAAATCAGCAAGTTTACAAAAACTAAAAAATAGAAAATTATACACTTCATTATTCTGTAAGATAAATATTCTAAACTTCAATTACCTCATTTTGTAAAACATCTTTGGAAACGTCTCCATCTTTGGTTAATTTTGCAAGCTATCAACTAATGTCATCAAATAAAGTAAATATTACACTACTCGGCGCTACCGGTTCGATTGGTAAAAATACTTTGGAAATTATTTCCAATCATCCCGATAAATTTAATCTATTCGCCTGTTCTGTTCATAATAATATTGATGAACTTCATTCGATAATAAATAATTTTTCCCCTGAATTTGTAGTAATTACAAATACTGATGCCGGAAATAAATTTAAAAAATCTTATTCGGGAAATTCAAAAATTATTGTCGGAAAAGAAGGATTAGTTGAAATAGCTTCAATGAATAAAGTTGATACTGTTGTAGCTGCAATTGTTGGATTTGCTGGACTTGAATCTGTTATCGCCGCTTTAAAATCTAAAAAAAGAGTTGCACTGGCAAATAAAGAAACTCTTGTAGTTGCCGGACATTTAATTACAGAAATCGCAAATAATAATAATTCAAAAATAATTCCTGTTGATAGCGAACATTCTGCAATTTTTCAATGCTTGCAAGGTGAACCGGAAAATTCCATTTCGAAAATAATTCTCACAGCTTCTGGTGGTCCATTTAGAAATTTATCTTTAAATGAATTACTAAATGTTACAATCGATCAAGCACTAAATCATCCAAATTGGAAAATGGGAAAAAAAGTTTCAATCGATTCAGCTACAAAGATGAATAAAGGACTTTAAGT
>SXSI01000004.1 GCA_005792285.1 Bacteroidota bacterium | reverse complement strand
GCATCACCACCACGACTTGTACGACCTGCAGCTTCTGCAGCATCTACATCACCAATTAATTTTTTTCCTTTATTTTGTCCAGCAGAATATCCTTCTCCGCCAGATGAAACTGAAGCAGCACCTTTTTGGAGGCCAGCACCACCACCACGACTTGTACGACCTGCAGCTTCTGCAGCATCTACATCACCAGTTAATTTTTTTCCTTTATTTTGTCCAGCAGAATATCCAGCACCATCGGATGTACCGACTGATGATTGTGATTTTCTTGTCCCGGATTGTGATGATCCACCTCTTTCAACAGACTCTGCACCTTGCTCATCTCGTTCTTGTACGACTTCTCTCATTCCTCTTTTTTCATTTAAATCTTTTGTTGGTTTATCTTGCGCTGACAAGTTGAACACAACCAACAACAACATTACAACAAAACTTACTAAGTACTTCATAGCTAACCTCCGTTTATTTATAAATAAATTTAATTGATTTTTAATAACATGAATATGATGAAAAGAAGAGTGAACGTCAACCAAAATAATTACCACAGTGACTAAGAACACAGCTGTAGAATAAGCTATATTTACCAAAGCTAATAAGTTGCTTCGTAATTGAAATTTTTAATAGGAGGGATAAAGATTGTACGCCCAACGAGAATCGAACTCGTATTACATCCGTGAAAGGGATGTGTCCTAACCGTTAGACGATGGGCGCAAAACACAAATATATTTACAAAATATTTGTCACAGAAATGGGTGACCAGTGGGATTTGAACCCACGACCTCCAGGGCCACATCCTGGCGTTCTAACCGACTGAACTATGGCCACCGTGGATGCAAAAATAAATAAATTTGTTCTCTATTACAATTAGTTTATAACCAACGAAGTAGAAGTGTTGCAATGGAAAGAAATATTGTTATTCCGACAACATCTTGAAATGCAGTTTCAAATGGACCAGTTGTAATTGCGGGATCAAATCCAAATCTTTTTGAAATCATCGGCATCGACGTTCCAACTAACCCAGAAATATTTATAGAAATAAACATCGACACTCCGACAACAACACCAAAAATTATATTGTTGTGCCACATACTTGCAACTGTTCCGATTACTGTAGCACATACAAATCCGATTATTAAAGTAGTTTGAAATTGTCGTATTAATGGCTCCCACCATTTTTTAATATCAATATTTCCAGTTGCGATACCTCTTACTATAATAGCTGCTGATTGCAGTCCGGTATTTCCACTTATTGCAGAAATGATTGGCATAAACGAAGCGAGTAAAATTACTTTTGATAATGTTGCATTGAATTGACTTATCACAACGCCAGCAAACATTTCAATAAAAAGAGTTAATAAAACCCATGGAAGACGAAGCAATGCAATTTGCGTTGGAGATTTTAATTCTAATTCATCTGCATCAGATCCAACCAATCTCGCAACATCTTCTGCGTGCTCTGCTTCGAAGACATCAACAATATCATCAATTGCAATTTTGCCTAAAAGATTTTTTTCTTCATCGACTACCGGAAGAGAAACGATATCGTACTTTTCAAACATTCGAGCAACTTCCTCTTGATCAACATCTGGCAACACACTTAAAATATCTGACTCCATAATATTTCTAATTTTACGATTTGGTGAAAGTAAAATTAAACTTCCAACAGAAAGTGAACCGACAAGATGGTTGTTTTCATCGAGGACATAAACAACGTGAATATTTTCAATTGTCTTTGACCATTTGCGAACTGCTTGAATTGCTTTTTTTACAGTTTCATTAACGAATACGGTAACAGCCTCTTTTTGCATAATTCCGCCAGCTGTTTTTTCTTTGTATTGCAATAAATCCTGAACTTCTTCGGAGCTTGTATCGGACATTTCCTCAAGAACTCTTGTTGCCCGCTCATCGGAAAGTTCTCTCATAATTCCAGCCGCATTATCGGATGGCATTTCGTCAACAAGCTCTGAAAGTTTTTTCTGACTTAAAGTTTGAAGAAAATGCTCTCTGTAGTCTTCTCTTAATTCAACAATAACTTTACTGGAATCATCAGAGGGTAATAAATTAAAAACATAATCAGCTTCGAAAATTTCTAACCGATTAATAATATTGGCTATATCGGCTGGATAGAGATCATTTAAAATATTTAAAAGTAAAATATCCGACCGACTATGAATTAACTCAAGAATATCTGTAGTTACTTCTTCGTCAAAATCTACCAACCAAGGGGAATTTTTAGAATTATCCTGTTCCATTTATACAATTTAGAATATTATTCGGTTAAAAGTTCAGTTGTTAGTGATAAAAATTCTTGCACGGATAAACTTTCTGCCCTCCGATTTAAATCGATAGATAAGTTTGGAAGAATATTTTCACTATAACCCAATGTTCGCAAAGTATTGCGTAACGTTTTTCGGCGTTGATTAAATGTACCACGAACTATTTTTCGAAACAACAAATCATTTTCGGTTATCGGGTATTTTCTTTTTTCAAAGTTGAAATGAACCACACTCGAAATAACTTTTGGTTGCGGAATAAAACATTTTGGCGAAACATTAAATAATAATTTTGGTGTGCAATAATATTGTACCAACACAGAAAGAATCCCATAATCTTTTGAATTTGGAGAGGCAACTATCCGTTTTGCAACTTCTCTTTGAATCATAATAGTCATATCCACAATTTTTTTTTGCGAGTCAATTGCATGAAAGATTATTGGGGAAGTTATTTTATAAGGAATATTACCAACAAGCCGGATTTTTTTATTTGAAGATAATTTTTCTAAACTTACTTTTAGAAAATCTTCATTTAATAAAGTTATAGATTCTCCGAACCGTTCATTTAGAACAACAATTAAATCTGAGTCTAATTCAACAGCAGTTAAATGTGAAATATTATTTAAAAGCTCACTTGTCAAAATTCCTTTACCCGGACCAATTTCGACAACATTATCACTTTTCTTAAGCGAAAGGGAATTGACAATTTTACGAGCAATATTTTTATCCTGAAGAAAATTTTGACTTAAATATTTTTTTGGTTTATGAAGATTTAGCTTTGTCATTATTATAAAAATAACTCCAACTATAATTTTTATCAATTAAAAAATTTATAAAATTGTATTTCCTATTGAGTTTCTGTAATTTCAACAACTATGGCAGACGAAATTAAACCCCAACAGGCAATAATTAAAGTACCACAGAAGCATTTGCCAAATAAAAAAAGTGGCAATTTCCGCCATATTAATCCTCAACAATCTCTTTATTTGTCGGTGATCATTCCACTTTATAATGAAGATGAATCTTTAATAGAGCTTCATCAGCAACTAACTTTGGTTTTAGAAAAACTTGGGAAAAAATATGAACTTCTTTTTGTAGATGATGGCAGCACCGACAATTCATATCAAGTTTTAATGAATCTTCGTAGAAAAGATCAGCGAGTTAAAATTATTAGATTCCGTCGGAACTTTGGAAAAAGCGCAGCTCTAATGGTTGGCTTTAAATCTGCAACTGGAAATTTCGTAATAACAATGGATGCCGACTTGCAAGATGATCCGGCAGAAATTCCAATTATTTTAGAAAAATTACAACTCAATACGGATATTGTTTCAGGTTGGAAAAAGAAAAGATACGATCCACTAACCAAAACAATTCCATCTAGATTTTTTAATTATGTAACAAGAAAGATGACTGGAATTTCAATTCATGATTTTAATTGCGGTCTTAAGGGTTACCGAAAAGAAGTTATAAAAAATATTTCTGTCTATGGAGAGCTTCATCGTTATATTCCTGTGCTTGCACATTGGCAAGGATTTTCTGTTGGTGAAGTTGTTGTAAATCATCGCAGAAGAAAATTTGGAATTACAAAATATGGTATCAGCAGATTTTTTCGGGGCTTTCTGGATTTAGTGACTGTACTTTTTACAACACGATATTTTGCTCGACCACTTCATTTATTTGGAACTTGGGGATTATTTTCTGCAACTGTTGGAGTTGGAATTACAGCTTACCTGACTTACGAAAAATATTTTAACAATACTTCAATAAGCAATCGGCCACTATTTATAGTTGCACTTATTTTAATAATTGTTGGTGTTCAATTTGTTTCAATAGGATTACTCGGCGAACTAATTACAAAAGGGCAACAAACTGAAAAAGGTTATAACATTCGGGATCAACTGTTATAATTTATATAGATGAAATTAAAAACTGATTGCCGACATTTTCGGGGAGATATTCCATGCCGTCCTCATAAACTTCATGGAGTTCATTGCGACGATTGTACTTATTATGATCTAACAAAAGAAAATATTTTAATAATTAAATTAGGTGCGTTGGGAGATGTAGTTAGAACTACACCAATTCTTCATAAACTCAAAAAGGAATTTCCACAAGCAATAATTTGGTGGATTACAAATACTCCAGAAATATTACCGGAGCAAGTTGATAGAAAGCTTGGATTTTCTTTACAAAATATTATTTCATTAAATTCTATAAAGTTTGATTTATTATTAAATCTTGATAAAGATCTGGAAGCATGCGCTTTGGCTGTTCAAATAAAGGCAAAAACAAAAAAAGGATTTACACTTCGAGATGGAAGGTGCTCGCCAATAAATAAAGATGCAAACTCAAAATTTCTGACAGGTGTTTTTGATGATTTAAATAAAGCTAACCGCAAAAGCTATTTGGTAGAAATATTTGAAATTTGCGGATTTAAATTTAATGGTGAAAAATATATTCTTCCACAGATTGATGCTGAAAAGAAAAACAAATGGGCTGTCCCAAAAAATAAAAAAATTATTGGATTAAATACTGGTTGTGCTAATCGTTGGAAATCGAGACTGTGGCCGGAAGAATATTGGATTTCGACTTCTAAAATTTTAATTAAACAGGGATATAAAGTTTTACTTCTCGGCGGAAAACAAGAAGATGAAAAAAATAAACTTATTTCCAAAAAAAGCGGAGCAATATATTTAGGAGATTACCCACTTCAAGATTTTATTTCTTTGATGAACCAATGCCATTTAGTGATTACAGCGGTGAGTATGGCGACACATTTAGCAATTGGTTTAGAAAAAAAAATAATTCTTTTCAATAATATTTTTAATAAACATGAATTTGAATTATATGGACTTGGCGAAATATTAGAGCCAGATTTTAATTGCACCTGTTATTTTTCAAGTAATTGCGAAGAGAGTTGCATGAAATATCTTTCGGTAGAGCGAGTAATTAATTCCGTTAAAAAACTTTTGCCATTAAAGTAAAATGAGAATTGCACTAATCGGAACCGCGTATCCATTACGCGGAGGAATTTCTCATTACAACGCACAGCTTTATAAATATTTATCAAAACAACACGAAGTTGATGTAATTACTTTTAAGCGACAATATCCAAACTTTCTTTTTCCAGGAAAAACTCAAAAAGAAACCGGAGAGGTTTTATTTCAACATCCAAGTGAACAATTAATTGATTCTATTAATCCGTTTAATTGGATTTCAGTTGGAATGAAATTACGAAAAAGAAATTATGATCTTATTATTTTCAAATACTGGCTCCCGTTTTTTGGTCCTTCATTTGGAACAATAATATCTTTTGCGAAAAATAAAAACTCAAAAGTAATTGCAATTTGTGATAATGTTATTCCACATGAAAAAAGAATAGGAGACAGCGTTTTTACAAAATATGCATTTAGAAATGTTGACAGTTGTATTGTACAGTCGGATGCAGTTGAAAGAGATTTAAATAAAATATTTCCGGAGATGCATTATAAAAATATTCCTCATCCCGTTTATGAAATATTTGGTGAGCCAATTTCGCAAAACGAAGCAAAAGAAAAACTAAAAATAAAAAGTCAAAACCTCATTTTGTTTTTTGGATATATTCGGCCATACAAAGGTTTGCATATATTAATAGATGCCATGAATATTGTTCGGGAAAATATCGATGTACAATTACTTGTTTTAGGTGAATTTTATGAGGACGACAAGCCATACTTGAAACAAATTTCTAAGTACAAACTTGAAAACAATATTTCTATCAACTCTAATTATATACCAAATAATGAAGTTGTAAAATATTTTTCTGCTGCCGATTGTTTAATATTGCCTTACACCGATGCAACTCAAAGTGGAATTGCGCAGATTGCATATTATTTTAATAAACCAATTATTGCAACAAAAGTTGGTGGATTAGCAGAAGTTGTAAAGAATGAAATCTCCGGACTTCTTGTTGAGCCAAATAATCCAACGCGACTTGCTGATGCAATTATTAAATTTTATAAAAACAACCTTCAACAAAAATTAACAGATGGGGTTATGATTGAAAAAAAGAATTACACTTGGGATAAAATGGTTGAGGGAATTGAAGAACTAGCAAAAAATTAAAAATGTATTACGACCCAATTAAAAATATAATCGGAAAAGTTGCACGTAAAAAACTAGCATTCAGAAAAATATTTTATAAAATTTTAGGATTGATGTTTTTGAGAGAGTGGCATGTTAAAAAAGCATTACGCGAATTAATTAGTTCAGCTGGACAAGGATACACTATGTTTGATGCCGGCTCGGGCTTTGGACAATATTCTTATTACTGTCTAAAAAAATTTCCATTTTTAATAATCCATGCAGCAGATGTTAAAGAAGATCAAATTGAAGATTGCAAAATATTTATAAAAGAAAGTGGACTTTCGCACAGAATTTCGTTTGCAGTTGAAGATTTAACAATTCAAACTCACAATGAAAAGTTTAATCTAATAGTTTCGGTAGATGTAATGGAACATATTCCGGATGATGTTAAAGTTTTCGAAAATTTTTATAAAGCGCTTAAACCATTTGGAAGACTTCTTGTAAATACTCCTTCAAATTTAGGAGGATCGGATGCAGGTTGTTCTACCGATAAAAGTTTTATTGAAGAACATGCTCGTAATGGATACAGCAAAGATGAGTTGACTCAAAAATTACAATCGGTTGGTTTTCGTGTTGAAACAGTTAGATATACTTATGGGACGTTCGGCAATCTATCGTGGAGATTTGGTATAAAAATCCCGATGTCACTATTAAACATATCAACAATCTTATTTATATTACTCCCATTCTATTATATAGTAGTAATTCTGCCGGTTATAATACTTATGATAATTGATTATTTCTCAGATAACTTAACAGGATCGGGTTTATTGGTAGTTGCTATTAAAAATTAGAGTTAGAAATATAATTGCTATCAGGTGCAAAATTTAAGTATATTCGTATCCTAAAAAATAAAAAAGGTAAATTAACCATGTATGCAATTGTAAAAATATCCGGAGAGCAGTTCAATGTTAATCCATCAGAAAAATTGTATGTACCTCATATACAATCTGAGGTTGGTGATATACTAACCTTTAATGATGTTTTATTGTACGCCAACGAAACAGCGGTAAAAGTAGGAAATCCATTTCTTTCGAATTCATCTGTCGTTGTAAAAGTTTTGGGACATGTAAAAGATGACAAAGTAATTGTTTTCAAAAAGAAAAGACGAAAAGGGTATCGTGTAAAAAGAGGACATCGACAACTTTATACACAAATCGAAATTAGTTCAATTAACGGTTAAGAATTAAGTTTAAAAGGAAAAATTTATGGCACATAAAAAAGGAGCGGGAAGTACTAGAAACGGTCGTGATAGTAATGCTCAACGACTCGGTGTAAAAAGATTTGGCGGCGAACATGTAACTGCCGGTTCAATTATTGTTCGTCAAAGAGGAACAAAATTTCATCCAGGTGAAAATGTTTCTCGTGGTGGAGACGACACACTCTTTGCACTTAAAGATGGAGTTGTAAAATTTAAATTTGTTGGAAAAACAAGAAAAACAGTTTCCATACTCACAGCATAATTAAAAAATAAAAATGTAGCTGATTACGAATGAGACATCCAAATGTGTCTCATTTTTATTTTATACGAACTCGAAAGGAAATTTGATGAAAATTACAGTTGTAGGTGCAGGAAATGTTGGAGCAACTTGTGCAGATATTATTGCGCAAAAAGAACTAGCTAACGAAGTAGTCTTACTCGACATAAAAGAAAATCTTGCCGAAGGTAAAGCATTGGATATGTGGCAAACGTCTCCAATAAATTTATATGATACAAAAGTTACCGGATCAACTAACGATTATTCAAAAACTGCAAACTCGGATGTTGTTGTAATTACATCTGGCTTGCCACGAAAACCGGGAATGAGTCGAGATGATTTAATTTCTATTAATGCGGGAATTGTAAAAACTGTAACAGAAAATGTTGTAAAATATTCTCCCAACGCAATTATAATTGTAGTTTCAAACCCACTTGATGTTATGACTTATGTTGCATATTTGACTTCGAAATTTAATTCGAATAAAGTTTTTGGAATGGCTGGAATTTTAGATACCGCGAGATACAGCGCATTTCTTGCAACAGAATTAAATTGTTCTCCAAAAGATATAAAGGCAATTTTAATGGGTGGGCATGGCGACACAATGGTTCCACTTCCGCGTTATACTTCGGTTGGCGGAGTTCCTGTTACCGAATTAATTGAAAAAACAAAACTCGACGCAATAATTGAACGCACAAAAAAAGGTGGTGGAGAAATTGTAAATCTTCTCGGAACATCAGCTTGGTATGCGCCGGGAGCCGCCGCGGCACAAATGGTTGAAGCTATCGTTCGTGACCAAAAAAGAATTTTCCCTGTGTGTGCTTGGTTAACCGGTCAATATGGTTTAAAAAATATTTATCTCGGTGTGCCAGTTGTACTTGGTAAAAATGGAATTGAAAAAGTTATTGAATTAAAATTAAATAACGAAGAAATGAATCTTCTTCAATCTTCTGCAAAATCTGTGAAAGAAGTGATGAATGTTTATGATTCAATGAAAAAATAATATTTCCAAAAAAACTACCACAAATATTTTGCCGACAATTGGAAGTCGTTAATTATAGAAATTCGTTCTCCAGATAAAAACCGATAATCACGCCAACCAGTACAAAGTAATTCAAAATTATTTTTCTTCCAGTTAATTTGAATAGTTGGTCCCGCACTTATAAAGTTGTCGTAATAAATTCTTTTTTCCGCAACATATCGATATCTGATTTGCTGAAATGATTTTAATCCCGAACTAAAACTTATTTCACCTAGCGAATATTTTATTGTTGGCGAAAAAAAGAGTTCATCAACAAATTCTTCCGGCCGCTCTGAAAATGAATTCCATGCAAATTGCCCACGAATATATTCTCTGAATTGAACATGTAATATCCCTTCGAAATTTGAATTGAATTTCCACTTCGTTGAATCAATCAAACGGAACTGTCTGTAAGAATAACTTTTAACATCACTTCTTGTTGATTCAAAATCGTAAACAGAATAATTCGCCAACACATCAAAACTATTTGTTGACCGAAAATAAGGAGTTGGAGTAAATATAAAGTTTGCTCCAAATCGAATTACACGATTCCACAAATTATTTGCACTTCTTTCCTTTAACAAATAAACACTATGAGTTAATAAAACATCCGAGGTCGTTGTCATTATTAAGTTTTTATGAAAAACATGTTGCTCTTCGAGAGAAATATTTATTGCAAGTTCATCTCTATCCTCAACATTTTCAGTAGAAGGAGTGTTGTATTTTAATATTCCGCTGGAAAACTGAAAATTAATTAAATCGGTATTTGAGAAAACCTGTGAATATCTTCCCCAAATATTAGTTCTCTGCGTAGAATTATTTAACTGAAGCTCTTGTTTTTCTTTTTGAGAAAAAATATTTTCAGGAACGCTATCAATTTTATTTAAAAAATGATCTTCATTTCTTTCTGTATAACCAATCCCAGTGGACAACGAACCATCATCGAAATTATAAAGTAATTGAATTGCACCACCAAGCCGCAACTCTTTTACATTTGCGGGAAATAAAGTTGACTGTTTGAAATTAAAATATTTATATGAATTCCCAATATTTCTGGAATCAACTGAAGTATTAAGATTTACAATTAAATTAGAAGTTAGTGGATAATTTAAAATGTTTAAAACCGAAACAACATCTTCCTTTCGCGAGCGAATATTATTTTTTACTTTGAACAAATTTAAAATATTTGAATCGGCAGAAATATAAAAATCGGATTGATGTTCAAAATAGCGAACTTGGATGCTGTCATATCCGTTATTTGCAAAGTTAGACGACATTCCAATTATTCCATTTTTAGAGGACAAAGTTCGATCGCCGACAATATATTTTTCCATTTGAAAAATAGAATTGGAGAATATTGGAAGCTCGATAGCAGAATCTAATTGCGTTATAAAAGTAAATCCAAAACCTTTATCTTTAATTTCTTCCTGAACATCCTGACGAAATCCAAAAAGTGTGGAAGTTTGTAAATAATTTGTCGGTTTAAACTGAAGTCCACTTAAAATAGAATTATGCTCAGTTCGGTTTGTTGCGAGGTAATTATCTTTAACTACAAAAGAACGAACTTCAAAGAGGGGTGAAAGTAAAGTAGAATATTTATAAACAGATTGTAAGTTGAGTAAATTTTCTTCCCGATAAATAGGAGTTGTCCCTGAAATAATTGTAGAATGAAAATCATCCGAAAAAGTAAATCTAAAATTATTTGTATCCGAAGTTAATCCAAGATTACTACGATTATGATAAGTGTTGATGTTTTTATCTGAAGAAATTAAAAACAGGTTTCTTGTTTGCGCAGAAAGATTTGAGTTGAAAATTAAATAATAAACAGAGTAAAACAATAAATAATTTAAAAGTTTTGGTAAAACATTAACTATCATTTCTTAATTAAGACAGAATAAAACTCGAAAGCCGTTCAGGAATTTGAACAGATGGGAATCCCATTGAAAGTAATTTATCTGAAAAAGCTTGGGATTGTTTTATTTCACCATGAACCAGAAATACTTCTTTAATATTTTTCGAACTAAAATGAGAGCAATATTCCACAAGTTCATTTGAATCAGCATGCGCACTGAAAGAATTTAAAACAACAACCTGGCAATTTCGTTTGTAAGGATCGCCCCAAATCGGAACTTCATCAGATTTTTCTACTAATCGTCTTCCCAAAGTATTTTCCGCTTGAAATCCAACAATGAGCACAGTATTTCTCGAATCACCAATATGATTTGCTAAATGATGAAGAATTCTACCGGCTTCACACATTCCCGAAGCGGCAATAATTAGACAAGGGTTTTTTCTTTCGTTTAACATTCTCGATTCATCGGCTGTTCTTAAATAATGCAAAAAAGGAAATCCAAAAATATCTGTATCGCTTTGTAAAATTTTTAAAGTTTCTTTGTCAAAACATTCCTCGTGTCTTCGAAAAATTGTTGTTGCATTTATAGCCAACGGGCTATCAACAAAAACATCAAGCTGTGGAAGCATTCCTTTATTAAAAAGATTATTCAATGCATAAATAATTTCCTGAGTTCGACCAACACTGAAAGCAGGAATAATTATTTTTCCACCTCTCTCAATTGTCTTCTTAATTACATTTAATAATTCTTCTTCCATCGAATCAACAGGAGTGTGAATTTTCCCGCCGTAAGTACTTTCGCAAATAAAATAATCTAAATCGCCAATAAATTCAGGGTCGCGAAGAATTGGAAGTTTTGGTCGACCAAGATCTCCGGAAAAACCTAAAATTATTTTTTTAGAAGAATTATTTTCTTGAATTTTAAGTAAAACAGAAGCCGAACCAAGAATATGTCCGGCATCGAAAAACTGCGCCGTTACTCCATCAACAACTTGAAATTCAGTTTTATAATTTTGTGGTTGAAATAAATTTTTTGTTTGAACAACATCTTCAATTTCGTAAAGAGGTTCAATTTGTGGAAGACCTTTCCTTTTTAATTTCTTATTTACAAACTCAACATCTCTGCTATTTATATGAGCACTATCTTCCAACATAATTCCACACAAGTCAACCGTAGCAAAAGTGGCAAATATTTTTCCATTAAAACCACTGCGAACAAGATTTGGTAAATTTCCGGAGTGATCTATATGTGCATGAGAAAGAACAACCGCATCAATCTTTGAAGGATCAAATGGAAAGATTTTATTTCGTTCGTAACTTTCGCTTCTTTTGCCTTGAAATAAGCCGCAATCGAGAAGTATGTTTTTTTCTCCCACCGTAAGAAGATGCATTGAACCAGTTACGGTTCTTGCAGCGCCCAAAAATTGAACTTTCATATTCGTCTTTTTGTTTATTAATATAAGTTACAATAAGCAAATTTAGAGAGCAACGAGTTCATACTTTTATTTTATTCTATTCTAGATTTAAAGTATATTTTCATATGAATTTTACAATTCACATAATTATTCTCTTCTTAATTGTTGGACGAAGTTATTCGCAACCAAAAGAACATTCGTTTCAAGTTGGAATTGGATATTCTTTAATTTCATCTCCAATTGGAATGGGAAAATATTGGCAGCCTGGATTAACTATCAACGGAGGAGTTTCATTTAATATTGGAAATTTAAAATATCTCACAACAATCGGATATCAATTTGCATACTTCGATGATCAGAAATGGTTGAATAGCAGTGTTGCAACTTCGGACTTCAAAACAATTTCTAATAATTCTGGAATGACATATTATTACATTGGCGAAAATGTTGTTTGGTCGCCACAATCGAAAAGTCCATTTGCAGTTTATGTTGAAGGTGGGGGTGGATATTTTTTTAGCAGTCACGGTGAAACTTTTGCAAAAGATGATTCTTTAAATATGTTAATTAAACCTGGGGCAACAAGTCTGGCATTTCAATTTAATTTAGGTGGTGGTTTGAGAATCAGATTATCAAAAGCAGGAATTTATACAATTATCGGAATGAGACAAGTATTTGCTTTAACTAAACCGCAGACAACAAGATTTATGCCAATCTTTGTAAGTATTGAATTTTAATTTTTGAATTCCCAGAATAAATATATTTTCTTTGAAATAAAGTTACATTAAATTTAAACTGTATATGAAAGCTAAAAATAGTTTTCTAATTATCTTCCTAGTCCCTCTCTTAGGAATTCTTTTTTCCTCTTGCTATTGGCGTTCGCTTCACCCTCTTTATACAAAAAATAATTTGGTTATGGATTCTACTATTTTAGGAAGTTGGAGTGATAATAGCTCAACTTGGAATATTTCTAAAGGGACAGATACATCGTATGTTGTTTCGATTATTTCAAATGAAAAGGAAATAAAATTTATCGGTCATTTGGTAAAATTAAATAATTATTATTTCCTCGATATTCTTCCGGACAAAGATAAAATTTTAGATACTGATTATGCGACATATCTCGAATCGGTTCATAGTTTTTCGCGTATTTGGATTTATAAAGATTCAATTCAAACCGCAGATGTAAACTATGATTGGCTGAAGAAAAAACTCGCAGAGAAAAATCAAACTTTAAAATTCGAATGGTTATCCGAGGAAAGGATTTTATTTACAGCATCAACACATGAACTGCAACAGTTTGTAACAAAATTTGCTGACGATACTTTAGCTTTCAGTACCAGGCAAACTAGTTATCGGAAAATTAATTAATTTTATAAATATAAATTAAAAATTATTGCAGTTAGAACAACTAAAGGGACTGAAACAATTGGTAACCAAATTGCCGACTTCTTTCCAATTGTTGTCCAAATCAAACCAATTTCTGTATAGTCTGTAACAACACCAGCCATTAAAAAAACAAATGGATTTCCCAAAGTTCCGACCTGTTTGTAAATTTCAAATGCTATTGGCGAACTTCCTTCACTACAAACTTCAATAATACTTGCAAATAGAAGTGTGAACATTATTCCACCAAAACTTGAATTTAAATAATCTGCAAAAATATTTTCCGGTAAATATGCGCCAATAAGTGCAGAAAGGAATACGCCAATTAAAATCCACCATAATACCATATTTGCTAAATTTAAACTTCCGCGTAAAACACCATTTATACTTTTCTTCAAATTAAAAAATTTAATATTTGCCCAATCGTAATAAGTTGAAGAAGTAATTTCTTTGGATTGTTCAATGAGATTATATTTTTCTAAAAATGTAAAAACTATTCCCGTAATAACTGCGATGATCATCGCCGCAAGAATAAAAAGAATTGCTTTCCATCCGAATAATCCAAAAAGAAGAATTGTAATTGGTAAATTTGCCCAGGGAGAAGCAAGAAGAAAAGTAATTACAACCGGAATCCGCGCTCCTTTTTTATACAACTGCATTGCAATTGCTAAAATTCCATGAGAACAAGCAGACATTAAAAATCCGAGTGTAACAGCGTAAAGTAAAGAAGAAAATTTTTTTTGTCCGAGATATTTGTAAATAAATCCTGTCGGAATGAAATATTCAATTAATCCACCGATTAATAATCCCAGCAACACAGCCCACCAAATTAAACTTATATAAGAAATTAAACTATGATTTAAAGAATGAAGTTGAGGTAAAAATGAAATACAAAAAACAAGAATAAAAAGTGAACTGTAAAGTTTTAATTTTTTTCCGATTTTAAAATTTACCTGCGGAGTTTCGCAACAGGATATGTCTTTGTGATTTTCCATTATTCTATTTACAAATATAAAAGAATTCATATTGAAATGGCGTTTTATAAAACAATTAAAATTATCAGTTTGTAAATAGAAACAATAATGGTTAGTTTAGTAATTAATTGGCTAAATTTTCAAAATATGTAGTATCCACGGTAATAGTTTTACTTATAATAATTGCGGGTATTTATTTTTACATATTTAACTCTCCCCACAGAGATGTTAAAAATGAAGATGCGCTAATTATTACCGCCGACTCACTTTATACAATTTATTCTAACAATGAAGATGGAGGCAATGCACTATTTTTGGATAAAACACTTCAAGTCACAGGAGAAATTTTAGACACACTTCACAATAATATTGGACAGTCGGTATTGCTTTTGAAGGTAAATTCAGAATTAAGTAGTGTTGTCTGTACGTTTACGGAGTCGATCGACAATTTTATTCCTTCACAAATAATTATAGTAAAAGGTATTTGTTCCGGATATGATGGAATTGATGTAAAAGTTGGGAAATGTATGCTTGTTAAAACTCTGAATTAATAAAAAAGTGAAAAAACATTTTCTATTATTTTTTATTACATCGATAACTTTAATTATTAGTGAAGGATGTTCCTATGACAAAGAAAGCATACTTTATCCCGAAAATGCATGCGATACATTAAGTCAATCTTTCAGTAATGATATATTTCCTATAATTAATAATCAGTGTGTGAGTTGTCATTCTGGGACAACTCCAAGCGGAGGATTTCTTTTAAATTCTCATTCAACAATTAAAGTTCAAGTTACAAATGGGAAGTTAATTGGAAGCATTAAACATATTAGCGGGTATTCGTCTATGCCAAAAAATAGTCCTAAGTTATCCGATTGTAGAATTGAAAAAATACAGGCTTGGATAAATCAAGGCACTTTAAACAACTAACAACATGAAAACAATATTATTACTTTTACTTGTACTAAATTTTGCAGAATCTCAAACTGAGAAATCAAAATTATTTATGACACGTAGTGGAAAAATTTCTTTTCACGCAGGGACTCCAATTGAAGATATTGACCCAATTAATAATGAAGTTACAAGTATATTAAATATTACAAACGGAGAATTAGGATTCCAAGTTTTGATAAAAGCGTTTCATTTTAAAAAAGCTTTAATGGAAGAACACTTCAACGAAAATTATATGGAAAGTAATTCGTTTCCACGTTCAACCTTTAAGGGAAAAATTACAAACCTTGATGATATTAATTTCCAAAAAGATGGTACATATAAAGCAGCTATAAAAGGAGAATTAACAATTAAAGGTATAAAAAAAGAGATTGCTTCTTCGGCAACACTAATTGTTAATGGCGGCAAAATTATCGGCACAACAAAATTTAAACTTGAAGTAGCTGATTTTAAAATTGAAATCCCATCTCTTGTTTCAGATAAAATTTCAAAAGGTGTTGATGTAGAAGTTGAATGTAGATACGAACCTCGAACAAAATGAAAATAATATTTTCTGTATTATTAATATTTGTATTTACAAAGTCAACCTTTTCACAAGATGTTGATTCAACGGATTTAATGTTTTTGCTTGATTCAGAAAAATCAAATAAACCAATTCCGGTTATTGCTACATTTAAAACCACAAGAATTATAAATGGTCATTCAATTGAACAAGTTGCCGGAGGAATATTGGATGTAAAAATCTCACATCGATTTGGAAGATTGAACGAAGGAGCTTATAATTTATTCGGACTCGACTATGCATACATTCGTATCGGAATGGATTACGGAATTACAAACTGGTTAATGGTTGGTCTCGGAAGAAGTAGTTATGAAAAAATGTACGATGGTTTTTTTAAAATAAAATTACAACAGCAGGAAGAAAATGGGAACTTATTGAGTGTTGGTATTTTAAGTTCAATAATGGTGAATACATTAAAATTGACAGATACTAACAGACCAAATAATAATTCAGACCGATTGTATTATGCGTTTCAACTTTTAGTCGCAAACAAATTAAGTGAAAATTTATCACTTCAAATTACTCCGTCACTTGTTCATTATAACTTGGTTGCAAAAGAAGAAGATCCAAACGATGTAATTGCAATTGGGGTTGGAGCGAGACAAAAAATTACAAAATGGGTAAGTTTTAATTTGGAATATTATTTTCAGATTCCAAAATTTAAACTCCCAAATACTGAAAATGTTTTATCAGCAGGTTTCGATATCGAAACCGGTGGGCACGTCTTTCAATTATTTTGCAGTAACTCAACAGGAATTCCTGAGAAAAATTTTATTTCAGGCACAACTGGGAAGTGGTATAAAGGAGACGTTTATTTCGGATTTAATATTGCCCGCGTCTTTACTTTAACACAAGAAGGTCGAAAGACAAAGTGGGAATAATTAATTCTTTTTCGATTTATTATATTTAATCGCTGCAGAAATAAATTCTCTAAAAAGAGGATGCGGACTTAAAGCTCTCGATTTTAATTCAGGGTGAAATTGGCCAGCAACAAACCATGGATGATTTGGTAGTTCAATCATTTCTACAAGATTATTTTCCGGACAAACACCACTTATTATCATTCCATTTTTTTGTAATAATTCCAAATAAGAATTATTTACTTCGTAGCGATGTCGGTGTCGTTCGTGTATAACTTCTTTTTTATAAGCAAAAAAAGTTTTTGTTCCTTTTTTTAATTTACATTTGTATGAACCGAGTCTCATCGTTCCGCCATAAGCAGTAACTTTTTTCTGCTCGATCATCATGTCAATTATATTATGCTCGGTTTTTTTAAATTCTGTACTATTAGCATTTTTCAATCCGCAAACATTTCTTGCAAATTCTATTACTGCCGATTGCAAACCGAGACAAATTCCGAAAAAGGGGATATTGTTTTTCCGAACATATTTTATAGCTTCAATTTTTCCTTCAATCCCGCGAATTCCAAAACCGGGAGCAACAAGCAATCCATCAACTTCAGATAAATATTTTACAGCTCCATTTTTTTCAACATCCTCTGAACGAATCCAACGAACTTCAACTTTAACATTATTTGCAGCACCTGCATGAATAAATGCTTCAGAAATACTTTTATACGCATCTTGATGATCTGTATATTTTCCACATAAACCGATTGTAACTTTTCCTTGCGGATTAATAATTCTATTTACATATTTTTTCCAAAGAGTTAAATTTGGACGTGGGCAAGTTAAACTTAATTTATCAAGAATAATTTCTTCCAATCCTTGCGCTGCAAAAAGTAAGGGTACTTCATAAATCGATCGTGCATCAGCAGCATCAATAACGGCTCCTTCTTCTACATTTGTAAAGAGAGCAATTTTTTTCCGAATATCTTCACTTAAATTTTCTTCTGTTCGGCAAAGTAAAACATCCGGCTGAATTCCTATTTCGAGTAAAGTTTTTACACTATGCTGAGTGGGTTTAGTTTTTATTTCTCCAGCAGTTTTAATAAATGGAACAAGAGTTACATGAACGCTGATTGTATGTTGTCTTCCCGTTGTAAACATAAACTGGCGCATTGCTTCCAAAAATGGGAGACTTTCAATATCTCCAACTGTTCCTCCAATCTCTATTATAATAATATCATATTCACCTGTATTCCCGAGCGCCGAAAATCTTTTTTTAATTTCATCTGTAATGTGTGGAATAACCTGAACAGTTGCGCCGAGATAATCTCCCTTTCTTTCTTTTGAAATAACTTCACCATAAACTTGACCAGTAGTTGCATTATTTAATTTCGACATATTGATGTCGAGAAATCTTTCATAATGTCCAAGATCGAGATCTGTTTCAGCGCCATCTTCGGTTACATAAACTTCTCCATGTTGAAATGGACTCATAGTTCCGGGATCAACATTTAAATATGGATCGAATTTTT
>SXSI01000032.1 GCA_005792285.1 Bacteroidota bacterium | reverse complement strand
TCTACCAACTGAGCTACGCCAGCAAAAAGCGGATACCGTCTTTCGCACTACATATTTAAAACATAATACATCGACGTACATTTAAAAAATTTTGAATGCTATTTTGTTTGTTTCAAAAGAGCAACAAAAATACAAATTTTTACTCAAAAATCAATAGTATATTTCTTACTTTTTTAACTTTTTTGGCTAGATTTGATGTACCCATAAATACCTTAATTCTGTATTATTTTACAATGATACAACGCTTTATTCCATAAAGACAATTAGGGCTAATGTAGGGGTTATTAAACCTTTTATTTTAGGCATTGTAAAAAAGTAAGTTAGTTGATTATTGTTAGTTTATAGAAAAACGTTTTCCTATTTTCAAATTGTTGTATTTTGAAATAAAATAAGTTAGTATAAAAAAAATAATTTTAGAACTTAATTCGAATAAATATGCTTAAAAATTTACTTTTACTTTTTACAGTTACATTGTTAATAAATTCTTGTTCGCTTAATCAGCCAACTCAACCGGAAGTAGTAATTGATACATTCGTTCCTCCTGCACCTCCACCAACAGGTAAGGGAATTCAATTAATTCTTGGGCCATTCGATATTGAAAAATATAGTGAAAGAGAAGTTTACATGTTTAAAAATCTTGTAAACACAGATTCACTTTTCTTAGATAGCATTTCAATTGTTATGAAAGGCTTTAGCCATCATTTTATTTTATATAAATATACCGGCAGCGATGTTAGCGAAAATGTTTTAAGGGATTTATACACAAATGGAATATTAAATATTCCAGAAGCACAACGTACACTAAATAGAAAATTTGTTTTTGGAGCGCAAACACCAAGCGCATATTTCAAGTTACCAAACAATGTGACGCTTCCTTTAAAGCCAAATTTTGGAATGGATTTAAATTCTCATTTTGTTAATGCAACTGGTGGAAAAATGTCTGGACAAGTTTGGGTAAATTTGTACACTAGGCCAAAAATTGGATCAAGTAAAGTTGCTATTCCTATTTTTCATAACAATACTTCCTTTGTTCTTCCAGCACAAAAAATAACTACGATTTCTGGAACATACTTATTTCCTGAAAAGATTAATTTATTTAATCTTACTTCACACGCACACAAACGAAATACAAATTTTAAAATTTATTTAAAAGGTGGATCTCGCGATGGTGAGTTGGTGTATGAATCAAAAGATTGGCACAATCCTCCACTTGTTAGTTTTGACCCACCACTTGTAGTTGAAGCAGGACAAGGTTATCGTTATGAAGCGATTTATAATAATGAAACCTCAGGAACAAAAAGTTTTGGCGTTACAAGTGAAGATGAAATGTGTATTGTTATTGGTTATTACTATAAGTAAAGTTTAATCAACCTTCATTTAAAATATTTTTCTCGTAATAATCCTTATACTTCTTAATTGCAGAGAATATTGATTCTGCAATTAATTGTTGCCCCCGTTCACTTAATAAAAATTGTTCCTCTTGTTTGTTCGACAAATATCCTGTTTCAATTAAAACATTTGGCATTGAAGCTCCAACCAAAACTTGAAAGCCCGCTTGCTTAACTCCACGACTTTCACTTACAAGTTTTTTATCCATCTCCGATTGTAATATCTCGGCATACTCTTCACTCTGTTTTACAAATGCAGATTGCGCCATCGTTAGAAGAATAAAATTATCTTCTGTTATTTCTTTATATCGAGATTGATAATCTTCTTCGAATTTTATTACATCATTTTCACGAGATGCTATCTTAACTGCTTGATCATTTTTACCGGGGCGAAGTAAATATATTTCAAATCCTTTTGGTGATTGATTATCAGAATCAAATGAGTTACAATGAATACTTATAAATAATTTTCCTTCGGAATCGTTTGCGAGTTTTCCTCGGCGATAAAGTTCAACGAAAGAATCATTTTTACGAGTATAAACTACTTTTACTCCTTTTAAATTTGATTCAATTAACTCACCAAGTTTTAATGCAACTCCAAGTGTTATATTTTTTTCCAATACACCTGTAACGCCAATGCTCCCCGGATCTTTACCACCATGCCCTGGATCGATTACAACTACGTCAAACTCCCATCTTTTTTTTTCTGATTCTTCTATTTTTGGTGATTGAGATTTTGTAACCGGAATTGATTTAACTTCAGAAGTTGGATTTATATTTTCAATATTTTTTCTTGTGAACTCAACAAGAATGGAATTACTTTTTTCATCGAACTGAAGAATCACTTCGTCCGGTTTAAATTTCTGCCTCATTACAAATGTAATTGTAGCGGTTTCATCTTCCTGCTGTACAAATGGTGCGAGAATTAATTCAGGAATTTTTGCATTTTGGATTTTTTCTTCATCTACCCTACAATTAATTAGCTGAATTGAAACTGAATTTTTATTTTCTTGTTTCAAATTCCAATTTTTTGGTGGGACATTAATTGGAAAATATAATTGCAATGAAGTTTCACTTTCCTTAAAAGTATAAGTAGAAATATCACTTTCAATTGAAGGGGTAGATGTCGCTTCATATTTAATTGTTACGTTGCAATATTTTTTAAATTTATCAACCACAAAATCAGATGGTGCAAAAATAATTGAATCAATTAATAACATTGGATTTATATTTTGCTCAATCCATCTTTTATAATTTGTTTGATCGGTAAAAATAACAAAGTGGTTGTTAGAAGAAAGCTTTAAAAGATAATCCCCCATATTCAATTCCATCTTTTTTAGAACAAAATTGCGATAAAGCGGAAATGAAAGTTTTTCAGCTAAATCATCTATTGCAAAGTAAAGTTTATTGTTGTTGTAGATACAGCGGATATTTTCATATTGAACTATATCTGAAGTTATTTCAACTTCAATTGTATCTATTTTCTGAGAGGCTAAAGCTGAAAAATAAAATAAGAATATTAAAATTATTTTTGAGTTTCTTTGCACAATTTTATCTGAAATTCACAAACTGCAAAGGAACACTGAATTCTTTCCCTCTTAAAATTGCAATTCCTTGCTGAAGATCATCTCTACTTTTTCCACTTACACGAATTTGCTCATCCATTATTTGAGCCTGCACTTTTAACTTTGAATCTTTAATAAATTTTATAATTTCTTTTGCTAACTCTTTTTCAATACCAACTTGAATTGTAATTATAACTCTCGTCATTCCGCCATGCGCTTGTTCTTTGTTGCCATACGATAATGATTTTAATGACAAACTTCTTTTAATCCATTTCCCTTGCAATACATCATTAACACTTTTGAAAGTAAAATCATTGAGAGAAGTTATTGTAATTTTTTTATCTTTTTGATTGAAGTCAATTTCGGTTTTAGAATCTTTAAGATCGTATCGTTGCACAATTTCTTTGCGTGTCTGATTTAAAGCGTTATCAACTTCCTGTAAGTCAACCTCTGAAACTACATCGAAACTATTTTGTTGTGCCATATTGCTCCATTAATTTTATGAAAAATAATTTAATTCTAATTACTTAATTATTTCTCCTGTTTGATCAGACCAAAATAATAAATCAAGTTCATTTATTGATATTCCTGTTTTTTTAGAAAATAATTGAAACTTTTTTTCCAAACTCAGATATATTTTTTTAGAAATACTTTTGGGTACTTTACTAATTACTCTATACTTAATAAGACATTTCAAAATATGCCTGTCGAGTATTGCAAGTTCACTATTCATACCAATATTACGCAAAAAATGGGTGGCTTCCTTGAGTCCTAATCCTTTTACATTTTTAACTATCCAATCTCGTTTATCTTCAGATGATATATTCGATATTATTATTTTTTCTATTTCAGGAAAGTTTAATTTTATCTGTTGAATATACTTTGCTTTTGAGTTGTGAAATCTGATATAATATTCTTTTGTGTGTAGAATTTGTTTTGGGTTAATTTTATTTTCTAAATATTTTAATCTTTCAAATTCAAGTTGTGCTTTTAATGCCGACCTTGCGCTTGACTGCGGAGTCATACAGCAAAACAACATTTCGTAAAAATACTTATCAACCGAAATATTTTTAAACTCAACAAGTTTTTTCTTAATCGATTTTCTTATTATTTGATATTTTGAAGATAATTCAAGTAAGTTATTATTTACATCACTCATAGTCTTCTATTAATTTTTGGACTACATTTTTATTCCCTTCTAAAATATCATAACCCAAAAGTTCATTAAATGGAACCCATGAAATTTTATTAAATACAAGATTTTTTATTTTCCACGATTTTGGATGTGCTATATAATAGTAAACATAAAACTCGCTAGCATTTGCATATTTAGCAAATTCTTCGTGGTAAAGTTCTGCCGATTTTATTTCGATGGAAAGCTCTTCAAATAATTCTCTTCTCAAGCATGCTTCAAGAGATTCTTTATCTTCAACTTTGCCGCCGGGAAATTCCCACTTTAATGGATAACTAGCAGTTTCTTTTCGTTGCCCTAAAAGAACTGATGAATCTTTAATAATAATTCCGACAACTGTTTCGATCATTCTTAATTATAAGGAGAAGGAGTTATGTTTCAAAAAAAAACCCGGAATATTCTTGGACTTTTTTATTGTCACCCTGAGCCTGTCGAAGGGTGATTTTTCAAAATCACTTTTCATTTGTCGTTGTCATGCTTCGACAAGCTCAGTATGACAGTACTGTTTCTATTTCACCAACGTCAACTTTCTTTGTTCTCTTCGATATGTCCTTCGGACTACTCAGAGAACGGATTCGGTGGCTGAGTTATTCACTAAAAGTGAATTTATCGAAGCCACATTGATTCTATTTCAACAAAACCATTTTCTTCACAGAAGTGAATTTATTTGCTGAATCATTTATATCTGTCGCTTCAATCTTAAAAAGATACAAACCAGATGAAACATTTGTTGCATCCCAGATGGTTTCATAATAATGCGCACTCTGTACTTCATTTACCAATTCAGATACTTTTTGTCCGAGCATATTGTAAACTTCTATTTTAACATTCGATTCAGTTGGCAACCCATATTTTATTGTTGTCTTTGGATTAAATGGATTTGGATAATTTTGTTCCAATGAAAATACAGTTGGAATTTCCAAGCCAAGCGAAACTGAAGTTACTACATTAGCTGTAAATAATATTGTATCAATCATTTTGTCGGTGTTGCTTGCAATAGCCAATCCACCAGTTGCCAAACCAATTCCTGATGGGACAAATTTTACTGTATCTTTTCTACTTCCACCTGGAGGAATTACACGAATATAATTATTCACTTTAAACACTGGAGATGAAGAAATCATATTAAGGATTCTCAATGTGTCAGTCATACTTAAATTGGTAATAGTATGTGTTGTGTCTTTTGTCAGATGTTGTTTTAGTGTCCCGAAATTTATCAGTTTCGTACTGAGCTGTAAAACCGGTTTCTGAATTTTTAATCCAAATGTAAAATCGTGCCATCCACGAAGACTGTCTATTTTTATTTTATTATTTCCAAGATATGTTTGATGTGGAATTGGCAACAACGAATCATTACGTTGTGATAGAAAAACTATTTCACTAACCGGCATTTGTCCTGCTGATGCTGTAAAATCAAAAGTAACATTCACGGAATATTGTCGCATTGTTGTTGCTGAATAAAACCATGGCGAATTCATTAATACCTTAATATTTTTTGGAGTTTGATATTGATGATCATCAAAACCATTTGTTATTGCTAAAATATATTTTCTTCCCGAGTTTGTATTTACTGGAAGTGAATCACGGCCAAAAATTGCTTTTGTAAAATTTATAGAAGCATCTAAATATTGTGTTGAAATATTTTCTGTATAATTAATTGAGTTGCCTTGATTTGGTAAACTTACTATTTTATATTTGTACTTCATCTCCGGAATGCTGAATAAAACAACTTTTCCATTATAAAATCCATATCCATTCGGACATTCACCAGTTTCCACTGCAACTGGAGACATTGACTCAATATTAAAACCAATAACCCTTGATCCTGGTTTAGAAATTTCATTTACCCATACAGCATCACTATTTATTGTATCAATTATTCCAAAAGCTTCAGCTCTAATTGAACCAGTATTTGGCAATCCACCTCCAAATGGTGGTGGATAATTATTATCATTTGATAAAATTACATTTCTTAATCGTAGTTTAAGAGCATTGTTTGCCATAATGTCAACTACACCATTCGCATAAATTCTTTCATCGCCTAAATTTCCTTGTCCAGGTGGTTGGTTTCCATTTTGTGTATTTATTTTTTGGAAACCAGCTAGTTGTAGACTATCAATTTTAATACTTATTCCAGCAGTTGATGTTAAAACATTTAATGACTCTTTAATACAGGTTGATGTAGAACTTACAGCCCATCCCAAACCTGTAAATGCATAATATGTAATTGGAGCTGGGCTGGCTGGTATAGTAAACATTTCGTCACCACAATTTGGTGATCCTTTTAAATTTGCAACATTAAATATTAAAAATGGCTCAGATTTTTTTTCATATGGCTTCCCTGCTAAAAGCAAAACACCAGCAAAAGGTGAATTTTTTGTTTCAATCCTGAGCGTGTCAATTTCCATTTGATTCTGTCCCGGAATAAATTGGACAATAATAGTTGTATCAACTTGATTGTTTCCATCTTTCGGAATTTTAAGATGATTCACAAATTGAGAATCTCCTTTTCGCTTGAATTTAAACGTTGAACCAATTCTTGTTCGTAGAGATACACTGTCTCTTAAATTAAATCCCGAAACTTTAAATGAATCTACTTTTATTTGATTTGGAACAATCTCTCCAAAAGAAATAAAATGCTTACTAACTTTTATGAAACTTGAACTATCAAAACCCATTGGCCCAGCTTGTAGCATAACATAGTCGGTTTTTATTGAATCAATTTTCACTTTTATACTATCAAAATAATTAGTTTGGTTGCCAGCAGTAAATTGTACTTCCATTTTCATACGGAAATATTTATTTATTGAATCTTTATTTAAAACGATACTGCTTCCATATTGCGAAGCTCCAGCCATTTTTATTTTAAATACAGAATTACTTGAAATGGATAAATTAATATTTTCAGTTAAATTTCTTCCTTCAACAAAAACACTATCAATTTTAGTTGAGTTTGGTGTAAATGGACCAGGACCGAAACTTGTAAATCTTGGATGAATATTAAAATCTTTCATTTGTGGAGGTCGAACATATGAACTGTCAATTCGTAAATCATTAAACAGAGTTAACATTTCTCCTTTTATTACAGTAGATCCACCACTATTGTTTGTTCCTTTAGATTGAATATTATTATGATAATAAACTGTAACTTCAACTGTTCCATTTGGGGAAATTACTTGCGAAGAACTATCACTGTGGAAAAATATTATGCCTTTAGTTGTATCACCGTGAGAAATTTGAGTTCTTGTTATATTAAAATTTGTTCCGTAACCAGTTTGTGGAGATAAACCAACGGTATATTCAGCAATACTCGCCTGAGGATTTGTTCTATTATAGTCCACGCCTCCCATTATTGCCCAATATAATTTAGCTGCTGTGTTTGTTTTATTTTTAATCGTATAAACAAGCTTTAATGCATTTACTACTTCCGGAACAATTGCCGGTGTAGTAGTTGAGTTAGTATGACTCTTAAACTTTATATGTGATGCAAGCGTTGAGTCCTTTCCACTTTCAGGAGAAATTGCAATGACGGCTTCAACAGTAGCAAGATCTGAGGTTTGAGAAGATCTAGATATATATAAAGTTTCAGTTGATTTAAGTGTGTCATTAAACTTGGATAACGCAGTATCTTTTTTTGTATTTGCATCAAATGAAGTTCTGATATTTGCTAAATTTCCGGAGATATAATATGGTAGAACTCTTGTTGCAACAACTTCAAAGGTTTTATTTGCAACTACGGGTGGATTTGTATCAATTTTAACTTTATAGTCAGTTGCGTTCCATCCATCACCACTATTTGCACTATTACCATTTACACTATTACCTGCTGCAAAAATCGAAAATTCAGTTCCTGTAGTTGGTGCAGTAACATTAAAATTAAAACTAGTTTTATTATTTACGGAAGTTTTTGGTAATGTGTGAGTTAATTCTCCACTTACAAGTTTTGTATCCATTATTCCAACCGGAATACCAATTGTACCTTGAGATAAAGATACATTCAATCCACCCTTAACGGCCGATCCACCGCTGAGCTCTAAAGTATAATTTGCTGTTTGTCCGGGTGCAAGTGTATTAGGACCTTTTAATAAAACTGAAACATTCGGATCTGCAGTTGGATTATGACAAGTACATCCGACTTTAGATTGTCCTGTAATTCCACCACTGTAGCCCAAAAATAAAACCGAAACTGAGCAAAGCATTAAAATCGGTAACACTTTTGTATAAAAGTTTTTCATAATTCTATCCTTTTTTTAGTTAGACCAAGTTAGAATAATTTTTAATTTAATCCAATAAGTTAGGAATAAGGTGTGTTTATCATCACCTTATTACGAGTTTTGAAAATCCGCAAATTCAAAAAAGTGTGCCCGGCGCGAATCGAACGCGCAACCCTCAGCTTAGAAGGCTGATGCTCTGTCCAATTGAGCTACGGGCACAAATCCATAATTACGACACAAATATACTTTTATTTTCTTTAGTAGAAAATTATTGTTTATTATTTTTATTTTCGTATAAATTTCTCTTTTCATAATTTTAAACTTTCTATATTTTCAACTGTTATGACAACACCTCTAATGAAACAATACGCAGACGTTAAAGCTAAATATCCAGACACAATACTTCTTTTTAGATTGGGGGATTTTTATGAAACCTTTAATGAGGATGCAAAAACTACTTCTAAAATACTTGGTATAACTTTAACAAAAAGAAATAACGGTCTTGCTGGTGAGACTCCTCTTGCAGGTTTTCCATATCACGCTCTTGATAATTATATTCCAAAATTATTACAAGCTGGTTTAAGAGTTGCTATCTGTGAACAATTAGAAGATCCAAAATTTACAAAAGGGATTGTCAAACGAGACGTTGTTGAAGTTCTTTCTCCCGGAGTTGCATATTCTGATAAAGTTCTCATGCAGAAGAAAAATAATTATTTGCTTTCATTTTCGGGAAATGAAATTATTGGAGTCGCTGTAGTTGATATTTCAACCGGCGATTTTTTTGCAACTGAAATTCCTGAAGATCAACTCACACAATATATTTCTGCAATAAATCCTTCAGAAATAGTTGTACGAAAAGAAATTAAAAATGATGTCAAAAAATATTTTCTAACTGGTAGTTCTCCATTTGTTAGTACTGTTGATGAATGGGTTTGTGCGATAAATTATTCTACAGATATTTTAACAAAACAATTTAATACAGTTTCTCTAAAAGGATTTGGTTTAGAAAATCACAATCAATCAATTATTGCAGCGGGGATGTTGCTTCATTATTTGGGAGAAACACAGAAATCAAATATTCCGCATATCTGTTCAATAAGTTGGGTGGATCAAAGTAAAACAATCTCTCTCGATTCAACAACTTTAAGAAATCTGGAAATAATTTCATCTACAAATAATTCAAACAATACACTTCTCTCTATAATAGATGAAACTTTAACACCAATGGGAGGAAGGTTAATTACAAAGTGGATTACAAATCCAATTAAAAATGTTGGAGATATTTCTGAAAGATTATTTGCTGTTCGTGAAATCAAAAAAGAAAAAGTGATTTTGAGGGAATTACAAAATCAATTTTCTAATATTTCGGATATTGAAAGATTGTTAAGTAAAATTGCAACTCAACGTGCAACTCCGCGTGATGTTGTTGCTTTGAAAAATATTCTTGCAACAATTCCACAGATTAAATCAACTCTTTCAAAAATAAAAAATTCAACTAACCTACTTTTAACAATTTTAAATTCTTTAAATCCTCTTGAAAACTTAGTTAAACAAATAAACAATGCATTAACAGATGATCCTTCCATAAATTTGAGAGAAGGAAATGTTATTCGAAGAGGATATAATAAAGAGCTCGATGAATTGGTATCGATTACACATTTGGGAAAAGATTGGATTGCGAATCTTCAACAAACTGAAAGAAATAAAACCGGAATTAATTCTCTTAAAATTTCTTACAACTCTATCTTCGGATATTATATCGAAATTACAAATACACATAAAGATAAAGTTCCTACCGAATATATTCGGAAACAAACAATGACTTCCGCCGAAAGATATATTACGCCAGAGTTGAAAGAATATGAAGAAAAAATTCTAACTGCTGAGGAAAAAATACTCGCGCTTGAAACTGAATTATTTACAGAACTACGAACTTTAATTGGTAAAGAATCTCTTGCGATCCAAAAAAATGGTGAGTTAATTGCGACTCTGGATGTATTAATGTCCTTTGCAATTGTTGCTGAAAAAAGAAATTATTGCGAGCCAATTATTTCCGATTCAACTAAATTAATTATTAAAAATGGAAGACATCCTATAATTGAAGAGTTACTTCCATTTGGCGAAAAATATAAATCAAATTCTGTTGAACTCGACACTTCAGAAAATCAGATACTCGTAATTACCGGTCCGAATATGAGTGGAAAATCTTCCTTCCTTCGTCAAACAGGATTAATTGTTTTACTCGCACAGATTGGAAGTTTTGTTCCTGCCGATAGTGTAGAAATTGGAATTGTTGATAATATTTTTACGAGAGTTGGTGCAAGTGATAATATTTCGACCGGTGAAAGTACATTTTTAGTTGAGATGCACGAAGCTGCGAGAATTATTCACAGCGCAACGAATAAAAGTTTAATTCTGTTAGATGAACTTGGAAGAGGAACAAGTACTTTCGACGGAATTTCAATTGCGTGGGCTTTGACAGAATATTTACACCAACATATTTGTGCGAGAACTCTTTTTGCAACTCATTATCACGAACTTAATGAACTTGCTGAACGATTCCCCAGAATAAAAAATTTCAAAGCTGATGTTAAAGAGTACGATGGTAAAATTATTTTTACACATAAAATAGTTCCCGGATTTGCAGATCACTCTTATGGAATTTACGTTGCCGAAATGGCGGGACTTCCTAAAAATATAACAGACCGAGCAAAAACTATTTTAAAAAATTTAGAGTCCTCCGATTTGTCGATTCACTCTCACATCGACGAATTACCACAATTAAATATTTTTGAATTAAAAGATGATTCGTTGCGGGAAGAAATTAAAAACGCAGATATAAATTCGTTGACACCTCTTGAAGCGTTAAACTTAATTTCTAAACTGAAAAAGAAGCTTCAGTAGAATTTTATTTATCCCAGATTTCGCGACCTTCTTTATCGATAATACCCCATTTACCACCGAGCATTATTTTTGCAGTTCCCGCTCTAAATGGATAAATATCATCATAAAGAATTGGTGTTAATTCTTTTCCTTCGAGATTTATTAAACCATATTTTCTGTTTTGGCCAACTTTTGCAACACTCATCTGAAATGGAAAGACATCGTCATATTTAATATCTGTAATATTTTTCCCAACTTTATTTATAACGCCATACTTGCCATTTAATTTAACAGTTGCCATTTCTTCACTGAATGGTGAAATAGCTTCATAATTAATCGGAATAATTTCTTTTCCATCTCGATTTACTAATCCAACTTTATTTCCAATTTTAACTTGTGCAAATCCTTCAACAAAATCGCCAATTAAACTATATTTAATAGGTGTAATTTCGCGACCGAAAGTATTAATGATTCCGAGCTGCTCGCCAAATTTTACATGCGCAACTCCCTGAACAAAATCGCCAATGTATTGATATCTGATTAATGTAATTTCTTTTCCCTGCTTGTTAACCAAACCTTTGCGTCTGTTAATTTCAACTTCAACTAAACCTTCGCTAAATTCTTTTACATCGTCATATTTAATTGGTGTAATTTGCTGACCGCGTCGATTTATTAATCCCTTTTTTCCTTCTTGTTGAACGGTAATTAATCCGCCGACAAAATTATAAACTTCATCATATTCAAATTTTGTAATAGGAGTTCCATCTTGATTTATAAATCCATATTTCTCGCCGACTTTAACTTGGATAATTCCATCTTTCAAATTATAAATATCATCATACTCAACTGTAGTAATTGGTTTTCCCATTGAATTTATTAAACCAAATTTTCCACCAACACGAACTTTTGCGAGGTCATCTACAAATTCATAAATCTCTTCGTAAATTATTTGGGAAACTTCATCTCCGTTATTATTTATAAGACCAACTTTTCCATCAACAACAATTTCAGCAAGTCCATTTTGGAAATTATAAACAGTGTCGTACTTCATCGGTGTAATTTCAATTCCATCTGTATTTAAAAATCCATGAAGTCCATTTAAATTAATACTGAAAGTTCCTTCGGAATGTAAACCGATATCTTCATATTTAAGTTGAGTAACTTCTTTTCCCTGTCGATCTAGCAATCCGCATTTATCGCCAATCCAAACTTTGCTAAATCCTTGTCCAACACCGTTAACACGATCGTATTTAATTGCTGTAATTTCCACTCCCGAATCATTTATTAAACCATATTTACTTTTTACTTGAACTTGCGAATAACCTTCATCACTATTCCAAACAGCATCGTATTTTAATTGTGTAATTTCTTTCCAGTTTGAATTTATAAATCCGAATTTCTTTTTTAAACTAACTTGCGCAATTCCTCTTCTAAAATCTCCAACGTAATCATACTTTAGTGGAAAAATATCTTCACCATTTCTATTTATAAATCCCCATTTTCCATTGTTACTAACAAAAATCATTCCTCTTATATATTCTCCCATATAATCATATTTCGGAGAGACGATTTCCTTCGAGCCATCGTGTAAGCCAAACTTTGCATTTTTGGAAACTTTTTTAAGATTTTCTGCAAGCTCCCAAACTCGATCGTATTGTGCAAGCTCCTGTCCAACTAGAACTGCTGAAAATAAAAAACTAAATAAAATAATTTTGTGAAATTTCATTGCGGTTCCTTTATTTGTTTTTGAGATCAATATATTCTTTTCCATCTCTTGAAAGTGAAAGTTCTTTTCCATCTTTTTTAACCAACGCCCAATCACCAACAAAAGTTCCTATTTCATCATATTCAATTGACGTTAAAAGAACTCCCTCGTTTGTGATAAGCCCGAATTTATTATTTATACCAACAATTGCTCTTTTCAATTCGAATGAAGAAACAAAAGTATATTCAACAGGAATAACTTCAATTCCCATTCGATCGATAAATCCCCACAAATTATTTTTCTTAACTGGTGCAAGATTATCTTCAAATCTTCCGATGTAATTGTAAACTGCCGGAGTTAACTCTTCACCTGTTTCTGAAAGAAGTAAAAATTTTCCGAGAAATTCAGCAACAGCAACTCCGTTAAAAAAATCTCCAATTCTATCATACTTAACAGGAGTAATTTTTTTTCCTTCTTCGTTTATAATTCCAACTCTCCCACCACGCAAAACTTCTGCTCGTCCCTCTACAAAAGGATAGATATCGTAATAAAGTGGTGAAATTACAATCGAACCGGTTGGCGAAACAAATCCAAAAAGTAGTTGACTACTGGAAACCATTCCGATTGGAATTCTATTATTTACATTTTCTCCGACATAATTATAAATAGTTTCGTCGAGCAAATTAAAATATGGATCTGTAAAAACATATTTTGTTCGTTGCTCACCCAAAAGAATAAATGGCGCATCAATCGAACGAATCGATAATGTATTCCATTTTTGTCGTTCACTCATAATTCCATATTGATATGGCAACTTGTATCGTTGTGCGGGATATAAAGAAATTGATGGTTGTGCCATTAAAAATATATTCAGAAGAAAAAATAAAATAATAAGTGAATTTAGTTTTTTCATTTATTAATAAAAATTATTTCGCATCGGTTTCTTCCGGTTGCTCATTTTCTTCAGTGATGTCAGACTTTCCACCTTCAACAAATTTTAACGAATCGGTTTTCTTAATGTACTTTACTTTAATATTACTTCCTTCGCTAAATGTTCCTTTAAGAATTTCTTCTGAAATAGGATCTTCAATGTATTGTTGCAATGCTCTTCGAAGTGGACGAGCACCGAATGCGGGATCGTAACTTTTATCTGCAAGATATTCTTTTGCTTGTTTTGTTAATTCAATTGTTACACGCATTGAACCAATTCGCGAAAAAAGATCTTTCAAACTAATATCGATTATATCAATTATATGCTTCTTCTCTAATTGATGGAAAGTTATTGTTTCATCAACACGATTTATAAATTCAGGATTGAATAGTTGCTTCATTGAATCTTCAAAAGTTCCCTTCATTGCTTTGTACTTATCAACTTCTCCTTCATTTCCAAAACCAATTTTACCTCCTGCTTTTACATCACGCGAACCGGCATTCGAAGTCATTATTAAAATAGTATTTTTGAAATCAACTCTGCGTCCGAGACTATCTGTTAGTTGGCCATCATCTAAAACTTGCAAAAGAATATTGTAAACATCGGGGTGCGCTTTTTCAATTTCATCTAGCAACACAACCGAGTATGGTTTTCTTCTAACTTTTTCAGTTAACTGTCCACCTTCTTCGTATCCAACATAACCTGGAGGAGCACCGACAAGCCGTGAAACAGAAAATTTTTCCATGTATTCACTCATATCAATTCTGATTAATGCATCTTCTGTATTGAATAAATATTTTGCCAAAACTTTTGCCATTTCTGTTTTTCCAACTCCTGTTGGACCGAGAAAAATAAATGAACCAATTGGTCTTCGTGGATCTTTTAATCCTGCGCGTGCGCGCCGAATTGCTTTTGAAAGTTTTGAAATTGCTTCATCTTGACCGATGATACTTAATTTTAGAATTTCTTCCATTTTAATTAATTTCTGAGTTTCGGATTCTGCAATTCTATTTACAGGAACTCCGGTCATCATTGCAACAACATCTGCTACGTGATCTTCGGTAACTTCGTAAACTGATGAAATTGTTTTTTGATTCCATTCCCTTTTTGCAATTTCCAAATCACTTAATAATTTTTTTTCTAAATCACGAAGTCGTGCAGCTTCTTCAAAGTTCTGACTTTTTACAACTTGATTTTTAGTCTGCTTTATTTTTTCAACTTGTTCTTCTAAACTAACAACTTCCTGCGGAACAACAATATTAGAAAGATGAACGCGCGAACCTGCTTCATCAATTACATCGATTGCTTTATCCGGCATATTGCGATCGGAAATATAACGGTCACTTAAACGAACAGCTTTGTCAAGAGCTTTATCGCTGTAGTGAACGCCATGATGTTCTTCGTATTTATGTTTTATACTTTTCAAAATTAAAAGTGTCTCGTCCGATGTTGTCGGATCAACCATAATTTTTTGGAAACGTCTATCGAGAGCGCCATCTTTTTCAATATACTGTCGATATTCATCAAGAGTTGTTGCTCCAATACATTGCAAATCTCCTCTGGAAAGTGCAGGTTTAAACATATTAGATGCGTCGAGTGAACCAGACGCTCCTCCCGCTCCAACTATTGTATGAAGTTCGTCGATAAATAAAATCACGTCGTGCGATTTTTCTAACTCGTTCATTACAGCTTTCATTCTCTCTTCAAATTGTCCTCTGTATTTTGTTCCTGCAACAAGTGCTGCAAGATCAAGTGTTACAACTCGTTTATCGTGCAAAACTCTTGAAACTTTTTTCTGAACTATTCTCAGTGCAAGTCCTTCGGCAATTGCAGTTTTACCAACT
>SXSI01000031.1 GCA_005792285.1 Bacteroidota bacterium | reverse complement strand
GCATTCACAGGAAATAAATTTGAGTTCCGTGCTGTTGGTTCAAGTGCAACTCCATCTACTCCGATAACTGTTTTGAATGGAGTTATTGCAAAAACATTATTGGAAACGAATAAGCTAATTAATATTGAGGTTAAGAAAAGCAAAAATTTAAATAAAGCAATTGTAAAAGTTTTAAGACAAATGTATAATGATTCAAAAAATATATTTTTCGAAGGAGATAATTATTCATCCAATTGGGAAAAAACCGCTGAAAAAAGAGGTTTGCCAAATATTAAAGCAACTCCAGATTCATTAACAGCATTAATTGAAAAGAAAAATATTAAACTGTTTGAGGAATTGAAAATATATAACCATCGCGAAATTGAATCACGGTACGAAGTTGATTTAGAAAGTTATTGTAAGAATGTTGAAATCGAAGCAAAAGTTGCAAAAGAAATGGCAGTTACTTTATTTTATCCAACAGCAAGTAAATATGTTCAACAACTTTTACAAACTTCACAATCGTTGAGCCAAACTCTCGGTAAAAATAATACGACTACTGTAATGAATTTGTTTATTAAAGATTATGCAAAAAGAATAGAAGAAATGCATATTGAAGTTATCCAACTTGATAAATTGCTTTATAAATGTCACTCGACAAACGATTTATTGAAAAGAGGAAAAATTTATGTTGATGTAAAAATTCAATGTGGAAAACTCCGATCAGTTGTAGATTCACTTGAAGAAATGTCTCCGGATGAAACTTGGCCAGTTCCAAAATACAAGGATTTGTTACTTAATTTGTAAGTGATTACTTTCAAAAATTTTCTACTTTAATAAATGGATTTAGAAAAAATTATTAGGACTGTTCCGGACTTTCCTAAAAAGGGAATTTACTTTAAAGATTTAACACCAATCTGGGAAGACAATAAAGCAGTAAAATATATTGTTAAAAAATTTGTTGAATTTAGTTCAAAAAAAAATATTACACATGTTGTTGGAATTGAGTCGCGTGGATTTATTCTTGGTTCATTACTTGCAAATGAATTGGGAATTGGGTTTGTTCCAATTCGAAAAAAAGGAAAATTACCGGGAAAAACTTTTTCGCAAGAATATAAATTGGAATATGGAAAAGATAGTATGGAAATTCAAATTGATGCATTAAAAAAGGGAGATCAAGTAATTTTACATGATGATGTTCTCGCAACTGGAGGAACTTTGGAAGCGGCTCTGAAATTAATTAATCAAACTGGTGCAACAGTTGCTGGAATTTGTTTAGTGGTTGAACTCGCATTTCTTAATGGCGGAAAAAAAGTTGAGAATTACGAATTACTTTCGTTAGTAAAATATTTTCAATAAAATTAGAAATGATTTCTTGTCCAAATTGTAATGAGTTAAATTCGAATTCATTTCAAATTTGTAAAAAATGTGGATTTATACTTCAAGATAAAATTGCAAATCTTGATTTTTTTCAAACTTGTTGGATGATATTAGAATCACCAACAAATGCATTTAATAAAATATTAAGAGCCGAACATAAAAATTTTGTTCTACTTTTATTTTATGGTTTAATTTCTACGATAATTTTTATAATAACTTGGTTCAATGCAAGTGGAAAAAATTTTGATAACTTAATTTATTATTTATTATTAATTCAATTAATATCAATTGTAACTTTTCTTCCATTGGGATTTGTTTGTGCATTATCAATTTATTTAACTTCTAAAATATTTCAAAGCAAAAACTCATTTATTAATTGCTATGCAATTACCGGTTGGAGCTCTATGCCACTTTTATTTTATTTTGTAATATTTGTTCCGATTGGATTAGGTATCGAGGGAATATCATTTGTTTCTTCTTTCACATCTAATATCACTTCAAATTCAATTTTATTCTATGGAATATCTATTATTTTTATTACTTACTTTTTTATTTTATTAATTATTGGGATATCATCTTTATTTGGAAGCGTTGGGTATGTTAAATTTGTGAAATCATTCATAATTGCCTTAATGTCACTTTCGATCACAATATTTATTGCCGTAAAAATTCTAAATCAAATAATTTAAATAGCTAAAATAAATGAACTTTTTATTCAAAATAGTCTAGATTTATGTATATATTTGTTGTGTTAAATATTAAATTTATTAAAATCTTAAACTAATTATTAATTTAGAAAAGGAAAGTATTATGGCTCGGGTTATGATGGTAGTTCAATATGAAATTAAGGCTTCAAAAGTGGAGAAATACAAATCATTGATAGAAGAAATGAAATCACAATATTTGAATAATGAAAATGTGAATTATTCAGTTTTTAGTCAAAAAGGAAATCCATTGGCTTTTACAGAAATATATACTGCCGATAGTGTTGAACAATTTGATCGATTTGAAGAGACTGATGATGAAGCAACAGATATGATAGTTAAAAGAATGTTTGATTGTGTAGGAAGTAAACAAAAATTTATAACACTTCTAGAAAATTGACTTCAAACAAACTATAAACATATATTGCAATTGTAGTATTTCATGCATATTTTTATACCTGTACTAATAAAAAACTAAAAGATAATAACTAATAATTATGGAAGTGATTTCTTCAACACCAATTGTAACTCCTCCGGTTGTTCCTATAATTCCCGTTAAGAAAAAAAAGAAATCACCATTAATTGCAGTTATACATTCTGAAGGTTGTACAGGTTGTGAAGTTTGTATTGAATTTTGTCCAGTCGATTGTATTTATAAAGCTCCCGGTCCCGAAAATTTAGATGGTTCCCAAATTAATGTAAATGGAATCTGTGTTGTTGACGAAGAAGTTTGTATTGGTTGTAAATTGTGCGCAAAATATTGTCCATGGGATGTTATTGATATGTTAAAACGCGAAGAAGAAGTTCTCGCTTAAATATTATTTTTTAATTTATATGACAACTGAAGAACAAACACCAGAAGATAAACCTGAACTAAAAATTTCAGAAACACCAGCACCACGAAAACCAAAACAGGATCGAACTCCGGAAAATGACCCTGGTTTATGGCGAATGGGAAGAAAAAATTTCTTCTCATATTCCGCATGGTTAGCATTTTTTGGTTTCATTGGAATTTCTACAATCGGAACTTTGCGAATGATGTTCCCAAGAATATTATTTGAACCTACCAAAAAATTTAAAGTTGGCTTACCAAATGATTATGTACTTGGTGAAGTCAGTGAAAAATATATTGAAAAGGGAATTTGGATTATACGAGAAGTAACTGGATTTTATGCATTGATAGCAATTTGTACACACTTAGGTTGTACTCCACGTTGGCTTCCAACAGAAGAAAAATTTAAATGTCCTTGTCATGGAAGTGGTTACTATAAAAATGGTGTAAACTTCGAAGGTCCAACACCTCGTCCACTTGAAAGAGCTTCAATTTCAATTACTGAAGATGGTGAGATTGAAGTTGACCTAAGTATTAAATTCCTCTACGAAAAGGGTGAGTGGGGCAAAGAAGGTTCTTATTTCGGATTTACTGCGTAATTAAGTGCAAAGGAGAAATTAGAATGATAAGCCCAATGAAAAAATTTAGAGAGTCGGAAATTTACAAATCTATTTTCCGACATAAGTACGATGATACTCAACGTAACAGAGCACTTCAAATTGTAGATAATGTTTTTCTTCATTTACATCCTGTAAGAATTCCAAGACACGCTACCAATATTGGTTTTACATGGGGAATGGGTGGAATAACATTTTTATTATTTTTAATTCTTACACTCACTGGAGTCATTTTAATGTTTTACTATCGTCCAACTGCGCAATATGCATACGAGGACATGAAATATTTAATGAACGATGTTGCATTCGGACCATTTGTAAGAAACATGCATCGTTGGGCTGCACATGCAATGGTAATTACAGTAATGCTTCATATGTTCAGAGTATTTTTAACCGGCTCATATAAACCACCACGAGAATTTAATTGGGTTATTGGTGTTTTACTTTTAGTATTAACTTTTTTATTAAGCTTCACAGGATATTTATTACCGTGGGACCAACTTTCAATTTGGGCTGTAACAGTTGGTACAAACATGGCTCGAGCAACTCCACTAATTGGTCACGAAGGACCATTCGGACCAGAACTCGGAATGAGAATTGATAATGATATTAGATTTCTTTTACTTGGTGGAACTCAAGTTGGTCCACCAACTTTACTTCGCTTTTATGTAGGTCATTGTATTTTTCTTCCATTGATCGCTGCAATATTTATGGTGGTTCATTTTTGGCGAATAAGAAAAGATGGTGGAATTTCAGGACCGGATACAACTAAAAAAACTTTTTAAAAATGAAATACTTTTTAGAGATAATTACAAAACCAGACAACATTCCAATTGTTGGACTTTTATTTTTAGTTGTATTTTATACTTGGTTCGCATTTAAAAAAGCTAGAAAAAATGATTCACAAGAAATTCCTGATGAAGCAAAACTCGATGATAAAATTCAAGTTTGGCCATATTTAGTTCGAGTTGAATTTTTAGGAACGTTAATTGTATTTGCAATTCTAGCAGTATGGTCAATTACAATTGATGCACCACTTGAACAAGCTGCAGATCCTTCCTTAACTCCAAATCCATCGAAAGCACCATGGTATTTTCTTGGTCTTCAAGAATTACTTGTTTATTTCGATCCTTGGATTGCAGGCGTTATGCTTCCAAGTATAATTATTATTGGTCTCATGGCAATTCCATATATTGATGTTAATCCAAAAGGAAATGGCTACTACACTTTTAAAGATAGAAAATTTGCAATTTTAACTTACTATTTTGGATTTTTAATTTTGTGGATTGCGTTAATTATTCTCGGAACATTTTTACGAGGACCTGGATGGAATTTCTTTTTGCCTTGGGAATTTTGGGACACGCACAAAGTTGTAGTTCTAAATAATATCGATCTCTCAGAATTAATTGGAATACCAACTAAGTTACCCGACAATAGTTTAAATATTTGGGCTACATTATTTGGATTTACTTTTGTAACTGGATTTTTTGGAATTCTCGGTGGTTGGCATTACAATAAATTTAAAAAAACAGAACTTTTTAAATTAATGGGACCTATAAGATATTGGACAACTTCGGCACTTTTTCTTGGAATGGGATTTGTTGTTTTAAAAATGTCTTTACGACTTCTTCCTCCGATTTTTGGAGCTTATCCAATTAAATATTTTTGGGTTACACCATGGTTCAATATTTAAACTTAATTATTACTCTTGTGAAAGAAAATAAATAATGCTGGATAAACTGAAGGAGCTCTTCAATTTTAAGAAACGACTTGATTTACTAATTGAGAATAGAAATTATACAAATTTTTATCTCATTATAAGTATTATTTTATTTTTATCAACAGCTTGGGCAGTTATTGATGAAATTATCACACGTCGTCCTTGGAAAGATTATCAGTCAGAATACAATTATTTGCTTCAACAAAAATTGCAAGCTAATTACGATGAATTAATTTCACTTATTGATTCATCAACAGTTGCAGGTTTACACGTCGAATTAAAAAAAGCAGAGTCATCACTTGAGAATGAAGCATATAAAAATGGAGTTGAGGAACTTGGAAATCTTCAACAAGAATATGTAGATGCAACACGTGAATGGAGTTTTGCAAGAAGTAAATCTGATGCAGTTTATTATGAATATAAAAAAGGTGTTCACGGCGGATCTCCAAGCCAAAGTTTAAAAGATGAATTAAAAGAAATTGAAAGATCAATTGCCGAATATGCCGACTCAGTTTCTGCAATTCAAAACAGAATTAATAAAGCAAACGAATTCCTTGCAACTTACACGAACAAAATAGCTGAATTAAATTCTGAAATTAAAAAAATATTTATTGATGCTGATAAAGTTAAATTAAAATTAACAAGAGCTAGCGCAGCGCCAATTGAAATCAAACAAGTTGTAATAGATGATTTTGAAAAAACAAATTTTAGTGAATTAAAAGCGAGAGTAGACAGATGTCAAACTTGTCATTTGGGTAGTAGAGAGCCTTTAATGGCAGATGCACCACAGCCATTTACAACTCATCCATTACCAGAACTTTTAAAAATTCATAATCCAGAAAAATTTGGATGTACAACTTGTCATCGCGGACAAGGAAATGCATTGACTACAGGTTATGCACATGGCGACGAAGATCATTATTGGGAAACACCCCTTCTTAAAAAAACTGATGTATATGCATCATGTAATTCTTGCCACGCAAATCAAAATGCATTAAAGAGTGCACCATATTTTACAAAAGCAAAACAAGTTATGCTCGAAGTTGGATGTTATGCTTGTCACCAAATCGACGGTTATGAAAATTTACCGCCAATTGGTCCTGAACTAAAAAATGTTTCTTCAAAAGTAAAACCAGAATGGGTTTATAATTGGATTCTTAATCCAAAAGCGTACAACCCAAATACAAGAATGCCAAATTATAAATTTCTTCCTGAAGAAGCAGAAGCTGTAACTGCATTTCTTTTTGACAAATCAAAAAATAGTAATTTTAAATTTGCAAATTCTAATGGTTCATATAAAGGTGGTTCATCTGCTAAAGGTAAATTAATTTTTAATGAAGTTGGTTGTCAAGCTTGTCACGTTATTGGTGACGAAACAAAAGTTCGTGAAAAACGAAACACCAGTTATGATATTGCGCCGGAGTTATCGCATGTTTCCGGAAAATTATCTCCAGATTTTATTTATGATTGGATAAAAAATCCTCGTCATTATAATCCGACAACAAAAATGCCAAACCTTCGTTTAACTGATAGTGAAGCAAGAGATATTGTTGCCTATTTGCAAACAATGAGTGATAGTCGAAATAAAGATTCAAGAAAACTTGAAATTAATAAAAAAGAAAAAATTGATTTTGGAGAAAAATTAGTTCGCTCAAATGGATGTTATGGATGTCATGCAATTGAAGGAATGGAAAGAGAATCAAAAATAAGTGTAAACCTTTCTGATTTTGGAAGAAAAAAAGTTGAACAAATGGATTTCGGTGATGTTAAAGAATTAGACAAAGAAGGTGAACTTGAATTTGAAATTAAAGATGGAAAAGTTGCAGTACAACATTCATGGGATGGTTGGGTTTATGGAAAATTATATAATTCTCGTCTTTTCCAAACTGAACGCATTCCACAAAAAATGCCAGTTTTTAATTTCCGTGATGAAGAAATAAAATTATTGAGAATGTTGCTTTTAAGTTATAGAGGTGATAAACCAAATAAAAAATATCAGCAAACTTTTGATCAAAGAATTCGCGATTTAGATCAAGGACAAAAATTAATTACAAGATACGCTTGTATAAATTGTCATGAAATTGAAGATCACGGTTCATATTTTTCTGCAACACTTGAAGATCCTTCAATGGGACCTCCGATGATCACAATGGAAGGTGCAAAAGTTCAAGAACCTTGGTTGAATGAATTTATAAAAAGTCCATCACCAATTAGACCTTGGTTAAAAGTAAGAATGCCTACTTTTTCGTTTTCAGAAAATGAACTTAATGATTTAACAAAATATTTTCTTGCTGTTTCAAAACAAGAACTTCGACTTCGAGACTATTCAGCATTCCAACCAAATAAATCAACTTTGGCTGAAGGAAAATTAATGTTCGATTCATATCAATGTTTAAAATGTCATATATTAGGGAAAGGTGAAAGTTCTGGTAGTTTAGGTCCAAATCTCTCATTAACTGCAAAACGTTTAAAGCCAGAATGGGTTGTTGATTGGTTGAAAGATCCACAAGCAATTCAGCCAGGAACGATGATGCCAGGATATTGGCCAGATGGACAAACCGCATTACCTGATGTTTTAGAAGGCGACGCAAAAAAACAAATGGAAGCAATTCGCGACCATGTATTTATAATAGGAAAAAATAAAAAATAATCAATTAAAGAAAGGATGTAATAAACATGTTAAGATTAACGCAATTTGTAAGTTTAATTTTAGTTCTTACAATCAATGTATTTAGCGCAGATGTAACCGGGAAAATTTCATTTTCAGGAGCATCTCCAAAAATGCCAAAAATGAAAATGGATGCAGATAAAACTTGTAAAGCAATGCATTCAACTTCAGTTTCATCGGAAGAAGTAGTTGTTAATGCAAATAATACTTTAAAAAATGTTTTCATTTATGTAAAAGAAGGTGCAAAACCAACTGCTGCTCCTACCGTGCCAGTTACATTAAGTCAAAAAGGATGTCAATATACTCCGCACGTAATGGGCACACAAGTTGGTCAACCATTTGTAATTTTAAATGATGATCCAACTTTGCATAATGTTCATTCACTCGCAAAAAGTAATACACAGTTTAATAATGCACAACCTATGAAAGGAATGAAGTTAAATAAAAAATTTGATAAACCGGAAGTTATGGTAAAATTTAAATGCGATGTTCATAATTGGATGTCTGCATATGTTGGAGTTGTAAATAATTCGTACTATGCAGTTTCAAATGATAACGGTTCATTTGCAATTAAAGGATTACCTGCAGGAAATTATACGCTTGAAGCATGGCACGAAAAATATGGGACTCAACAATTAAAAATCACAGTTGCAGATAAACCAGTCACAGCTGATTTTAATTATTCTGCAAAATAAAAAAAATCTCTTCATGAGCACACATAACGAACATTCCCATCAACTTCCGTTTTGGCGGAAATATATTTTTTCTACCGATCATAAAATGATCGGAATTCAATATGGGCTAACAAGTTTAATTTTTCTCTTCTTCGGATTTTGTTTAGTAATGTTGATGAGATGGCAACTTGCATATCCTGAACAACCAATTCCATTTATTGGAAGTTGGTTTGGAGAATCAAATGCGCCTGGTGGAATTATGTTGCCTGAATTTTATAATCAACTTGGAGCAATGCATGGTACAATAATGGTGTTTCTTGGAATTGTTCCATTAGCAGTTGGAGCATTTGCAAACTATTTAGTTCCATTACAAGTTGGCGCTCCCGATATGGCTTTTCCAAAATTAAATATGGCAAGTTACTGGGTTTATTTTTTAGGTGGTATTGTAATGTTGTCAAGTTTCTTTTTACCCGGTGGTGCTGCTTCATCAGGTTGGACTTCATATGCTCCACTTGCGGTAGTCGCATCTGTTGGACAAACTTATTGGTTGTTTGGAATGTTTCTGTTAATTACTTCTTCATTACTTGGAGCAGTTAATATTATTGTTACAATTATTCAACTACGAGCTCCGGGATTAACTTATTTTAGATTACCATTTCTTGTTTGGGCTCAGCTTATAACTTCATTTTTATTATTGTTAGCATTTCCTGCACTTGAAGCTGCAGCAGTTATGCAAATTATGGATAGACTTGCTGGTACAAGTTTCTTTATGCCAAGTGGTTTAGTTGTTTCAGGTGAAGTGTTAAAATATACTGGCGGTGGTTCTCCAGTTTTGTGGCAACATTTATTTTGGTTTTTAGCTCATCCAGAAGTTTATGTTTTAATTCTTCCAGCAATGGGAGTTGTAACAGAAATTATTGCAAACAACACACGCAAACCAATTTGGGGATATCGTGGATTAGTTTATGCTTCTTTGTTTTTAGGATTTATGTCATTTGCAGTTTGGGCTCATCACATGTTTATGACTGGAATGGGAACTACAATTAGTACATTCTTCCAAACAACAACTATGATTATTTCAGTTCCATCGATTGTAATTATAACAACTTTATTTATTACACTTTGGGGAGGATCAATTCGATTTAACACTCCAATGTTATTTGCATTAGCATTTTTACCAATGTTTGGTATTGGTGGATTAACTGGATTACCACTTGGATTAAATGCAACTGATATTGCACTTCATGATACATACTATGTTATCGGACATTTTCATTATGTAGTTGCGCCGGGAACTATTTTTGCACTTTTCGCAGGAATTTATTTTTGGTTCCCAAAATTTACTGGTCGTAAGATGAATGAAAAATTAGGAAAAATACATTTTGTCGGATCGTTTATTTGTATGAACGGAATTTTCTTTCCAATGTTTTTAGTTGGACTCGCAGGAGTTTCCAGAAGATTATGGGATGGTGGCGAACAATATGCTCATGCTCAAGGTGTATTTCGTTACAACGAAACTATGTCGATATTTTCTTGGGTGCTTGCTTTATTTCAACTAATATTTATTTTTAATTTATTTTATAGTATGTGGAAAGGGAAGAAGTCCGAAGAAAATCCATGGCAATCAACAACATTAGAATGGGCAACACCAACTCCTCCTCCACATGGAAATTTTGAAGTTACACCAACTGTCTATCGTGGTCCATACGAATATAGTGTTCCAGGACATCCAACAGATTATTTACCACAAAATCAAAAGGTTTAATATGAGCACGGAAATTATTCCATATACAATTGAAGAACGAGAAGATACTGGAGTTAATAATGCGAAGTTAGGAATTTGGTTATTTCTAACTTCCGAAGTTATGCTCTTTGGTGCATTATTTTCAACTTATATTTTTTTAAGAGTTGGTACAATAAATTGGCCGGTTGGAAGTTCTTTTTTAAGTGTACCAATGGCAGCGTTAAATACTGTATTTCTAATTACTTCAAGTATTACGATGGTGATGGCGTGGCTTTCACTTGTAGATAAAAATTTTTCGGCATATAGAAAATATATGCTACTTACAATTTTACTCGGATGTGCATTTTTAGTTGTTAAATATTTTGAATACACTGCTAAATTTGAACATAATTTGTATCCATCAACAAATACTTTTCTTGGATTGTATTTTACAATGACTGGTTTGCACGTACTTCACGTAATTGGTGGTTTGATTGTAAATATTTATTTTTTATTTCCTGGTTCGAAAATGTGGGAAAGTAATCCAGAAAGATTTAAAAATAGAATTGAAATTGCGGGACTTTATTGGCATTTCGTAGATCTTGTTTGGATATTTTTATTCCCAGTACTTTATCTTTTATAAGGAAAATTATATGACAACACATAACGTTGATGTAAAAAGTCATTCAAAAAAGTATATAAAAGTATATTTGGCTTTAATGGTGTTGACAGTGTTAACAGTTTACGCATCATTTTTGACAGTTAGTGTTGGAGTTGGAATAATTTTGGCGTTAATAATTGCATCAGTTAAAAGTACACTTGTTGCCGGTATTTTTATGCATTTGTTTGGTGAAAAGAAAATTATTATTTGGACTTTAATATTAACAATTATCTTTTTTATATTTTTAATTTTAATTCCACTATTCTCATCTTTAGACTCAATTAAATATTAATATGTCTTTAAAATCACTTCACGTATTATTTATTTCTGTATCGGCAGTATTAAGTATTGGTTTAGCTTATTGGGGTATTACAACTTATTTGGCGAATAATTTAATAAGTAATTTGTTGATTGCCATTGCTGGATTATTAATGATGCCAGCACTTGTTATGTATGCAATTTATTTTTTGAGAAAATCAAAAAATATAAGTATTTGGTCATGAAAAATTTCAAGTTATTTTTTATTTTATTTTTTGTAATAATAATATTTCAAGCAACTTCGGTTGCATGTTCAACTTGTATAAGTTCAACCGAACCAACTCAAACAACAAATGCATTGAGTTTGTCAATTATTTCTTTATTAGGAATAACAGGAGTTGTTCTTGGAAGTATAATATCATTTTTTGTAGTTGTAATGTTTAGAATTAAAAAATTGAAATCAAAAATCACAAATGAATTAAATAATTTATGAGAGAATTTTTAAATTTACCATTAGATGCATCCGAAAATGGATATAAAATAGATGAAATGCTCGCGCTTATTCATTGGATCATGTTCATACTTGCAATTGGTTGGAGTGTTTTCTTTTATTATTCAATTTATAAATTTCGTAAATCTAATAATCCAGTTGCAAATTATACAGGAGTAACCACTAAAACATCAACATGGCTTGAAGTTGCGCTGGTATTTTTTGAAACTATTTTATTAACTGCATTTGCAATGCCACTTTGGGCAGAAAGAGTTGTTGAGTTTCCTGCAAAAGAAGAATCTACAATCGTTCGAATTATCGGAGAACAGTTTGCTTGGAATGTTCATTATCCAGGAGTTGATGGCAAATTCGGAAGAACGGATGTTTCCTTAATTAGTGCAGATAATCCAATTGGAATTGATAGAGAAAATGAAGATGCAAAAGATGATGTGATTACAAATAATCAATTAAATATTCCGGTAAATAAACCTGTAATAATTTATTTGGGTTCGAAAGATGTTATACATTCTTTATCCTTTCCAGTTTTAAGAGCGAAGCATGACGCAATGCCTGGACAATTAATCCCGATGTGGTTTAAGCCAATAAAAACTTCACTTGAAGTTCAAAATGAAACTATTCAAACATATGATTTAACAAAATTACCTGCGACTAAAAATATAATTTTACCTAAAATTGAAGAATTAACAATTTCAGCTGGTGGAAATTTAAAAAATTATATTTTAATGGAAAATGCAACTAAAAATGGAAATGATGTTCTTTACAGCGGAATGCTTTTAGATGCAGATAATGTGAAAGCTCTTGTCGATAATTCAATATCGAAAGTTAAAGCAAGAAAAGTAAATCCTGCACTTCAAACATTATTAACAACTGAAGATTACGAAGATGCAACAGGAAATATTCTTGTTCCAATGGGAACTCCATTAATTGATGACTTTGTTTCAATATTACTTCAAAATAATATTTCGCAAGTAACTGCTCGACAAAAAGCAAAATTGAATTACTTTATTTTTTGGGAAGATTATAGCTCAGCATCAATTTCTAAAGGATCTGCTGTAACCGATTTGTCACTTGAACAATTAAAAATTGCAGGAATAAAAAATATTTCAATCGCATTAGCAACTCCAATTGAAATGGCTTGTGCGCAACTTTGCGGATTAGGTCATTACAGAATGCGCGGATATGTAAATATTCAAACTCAAGAAGAATATGATATTTGGATGAAAGAAAAAGAAGCTGAATTAGTAGCTTCAGAATAAAAGTTGTTTAATGTATAGTAAACTGCTTCACCGATATACTGCTTTTTTAATTTTCTCAGTTGCAATTTTAATTATTGCTGGTGGCTTAGTCACAAGTACAAAAAGTGGCTTGGCAGTTCCTGATTGGCCAAATACTTACGGATATAATATGTATACTTTTCCACCTTCAATGTGGGTTGGTGGAATATTTTATGAACATCTTCACAGATTGATCGCAAGTGGAATTGGTTTTCTAACAATAATTTTAGTTTTTCTTACACATAAATTTGAACAAAGAAAATGGGTGAAAAAATTAAGTTGGATTGCTTTAGTTACAGTTTGTTTCCAAGGATTACTTGGTGGATTAACTGTACTATTTCTTTTACCAGATTTAATATCAACTTTCCACGCAACTTTAGCTCAAACATTTTTTTGTCTGATTATTACAACTCATATTATCCAAACTAAATGGTGGCATAATCAAAGTAGTTTTGATAATTCAACGAATTTAGAATCAATTTCAAAGCTCTCAAAAATATCATTAATAGTTTTCGGAATAATTTATTTCCAACTTATTTTTGGTGCTTGGATGAGACATACGGAATCTGGTTTGGCTGTTCCTGATTTTCCACTTTCATACGGACAAATATTTCCATCTTTAAATTCTGAAAATCTTGAGAAGTATAATAATCTACAGATTGAAAAAAATATCCGATTATATGCTGATGGTCCATTATCAAGCTTTCAAATAATGTATCATATGATTCATCGAACTTGGGCTTATGTTGTTGTTATAGGAATTATATTTCTGTTTACTAAATTGAAAAAAACATCTAATAATATTTTTCCTAAAAAAATCAAAACAATTAGCTTAGTTTTAATTCTGATGGTCTGTTCTCAATTTATTTTGGGATTATTAACAGTGTTGACTAGAAAATCTGTTTTTATTACAACAACTCATGTTGTACTTGGTGCATTAACATTGGGCTTAACTTGGGGATTAACTTTATCTTTATTAAGAATGAAAAAAGAAGCAAGTTCATATTTAAAATAAATAAATTAAACATGCTTAAAGATTATTGGATTATCCTAAAACCTGAGTTAACTCTTCTTTCTGTTTTTACTGCAGTGATGAGTTGCTACATAGCAATTCCTGTCGGTACAGATTTCTTAATTAAATACAACTATTTAATAAATGTAGTAATCTCAACTTTTTTATTGGGGGGATGTGCTTCAATCTTAAATCAACTGATCGAAAAAAAATACGATTCGTTAATGAAGCGAACAGAAGGAAGGCCACTAGTTAATAATAACATTTCAACTCGAGTTGGTTGGATTTATGCAACTGTTTTAGGAATTAGCGGAACACTATTTTCATTTTATAATCTTTCAACAATTTCCTTTCTTGCTGCAATTGGAACTGTAATTAGTTATATAATTATTTATACTCCATTTAAAAGAATTTCAGTTTTCTCAACTATTATTGGAGCAATTCCCGGCGCTCTTCCTCCAGTTATCGGATGGACTGCTGTAACAAATAGAATTGATCAAGGTGCCTGGATTGTTTTTGCGATTTTATTTTTGTGGCAGATTCCACATTTTTATTCTTTGGGTTGGCTTTATCGTAAAGATTATAAACTTGCAGATTATAAAATTTTACCAGTAACGGATTCAACAGGGAAATCATTAGGTGGGCAAATTTTGTTTAACATGTTTGCACTTTTTCCAGTTAGTTTAATGCCAGCAGTAATTCCATTTGTCTCAATTGAGTATTTTTACATAATGTTAATAATTGGATCAGTTTTTATTTATTATGGAATAAAATTTTCGTTATATGTTATTTCATATAAAGTAGAAGATATTGCCAATGTAAATAAAAATGCACGTAAATTATTTTATTCTGGGTTGATTTACTTGCCAATTGTTTTTTTTCTGATGGCTTTTTACAAAATCTAAAATGATAAAAGTTTCAAATCTATCATTCTCGTATGGAAAATCAATAGTTTTAAATTCTATTTCGTGCAATATTCCAACAGGAAAAATTACAGCACTTGTTGGTTCAAACGGATCGGGGAAAACAACTTTATTTAATATTCTTGTTGGATTAGTTACTCCATTGAAAGGTGAAATATTTAATTATTCAAATGAAATTCCCGTAAAAATAAATTCAAAAGATATTGGTGTAGTTTTTCAAAGTACAACTTCTGATGAAAAATTAACTCTATTTGAAAACCTGCTTCTTCATTCTAAACTTTATTCATTAAATGTTAATACAACAACTTTGTTGATTGATGAATATTTAGAGAAGTTTACCTTAACTAATGAGAAAAATACATTTGTAAAAAAACTATCAGGTGGCTCCAAAAGAAAAGTTGATATAATTAGATCACTAATTCATAAACCAAAAATTTTATTTTATGATGAACCTTTTGTTCATGTTGATGTTGAAACCAAAAACGAAATATGGAATATTCTTCAAAAAGAAGTTGCGAGTAATAATTTAACTTTGCTCTTTTCAACGCATTCACTCTCGGAAGTTGAATATGCTGACAATATTATTGTAATTAAAAAAGGTGAGATTGTCTTTCAGGATTTAATAAATAATTTTAAAAAATTCTTATCGCATAAAATAATTTCTATTCCAAAAAATTATTATTTAGCAAATAAAAAGAATTTTTTAGAATATACTATGCAACAAATTGCTCAAAATGATTCTACTTATCGTTTTAAAATTCATGATCTCAATTCTTTGAAAACCATATTGCAAAACAATCCGGAATTATTACAAGAAATGACAATTGAAAATCCCGACATCGAAGATATTTATTTAAGTTCATTTAATAATAAAAATTAATATGTGGTTTTCAATTGCATATTACGATGTAAAAAAATTTATAAGACAACCTGCAAGAATTATTGGATTAACAGGAACGCCATTAATTTTATGGTTTATTTTAGGAAGCGGCTTCGGAAGTTCATTTGGATTAGCACATTACAATAAAAGTATCAACTACCTTCAATATTTTTTTCCCGGAACTATTATGCTTCAATTAATGTTTTCTGCAATATTTTCTACAATTTCTCTTATCGACGATAGACATAATGGATCATTAAAATCATTGTTTGTTTCTCCAGCTTCGATTTCTGAGATTTCATTTGGAAAAATTATTGGTGGTTCAGTTTTAGCGTTTATTCAATCACTATTAAGTTTACTAATTCTTCCATTAATTGGAATTGAAATGAACATTGCCACAATTATTTGGAGTTTAGTTAATTTATTTACACTCTCAATATTTTTTACAACAATTGGATTTTCACTTTCAACAATGTATGAAACCACACAAGGTTATCATGCAATAATGAATCTGATTTTAGTTCCACTTTGGTTGTTGTCTGGAAGTGTATTTCCAATTCAAACCGCACCGCAGTTTTTACAAACTATTATTAGTTTCAATCCGTTGTTTTATGGTTTTAAACTAATTGAATCAATTTGGTTTGAAAGTCAAAATGTAAATATCTCCGAGCTATATTTTTCATATTTATTAATTATTTCACTAACGATAATATTTTATTTTATTTCCATTAAAATTTTGAATAAAAGAAGAATATGAAAACGCCATTTCAAAAATATTCGATTTATGGATTAATACTATTTATAATTACTTCCATTTCATTTTTCATTTTCTATAGTTGGTATCTTGAATCAAATCCTAAACTTCCCAAATACGGACTTCTTCCAAATTTTAGATTAACTGAACGTAGTGGAAAAACTATTACTCTTGATCATTTTAGAAATAAAGTTTGGGTAGTAGATTTTATATTTACTAATTGCGCAGGAATTTGTCCAACTATGACAATGACAATGAAGGAATTGAGTTTGGATATTGATACTTCCAAAGTCAGATTAGTTTCAATTACGGTAGATCCTGATAGAGATAATTTAGAAGCGTTGAATTCTTATGCCGATGCATTCGAGGCTCCAAAAGATCAATGGTTATTTTTAAGAGATGATAAAATAAAATTATACTCTTTAATTAAAAATGGATTTAATTTGCCAGTAAGTGAGGAAAGTTTAACTCTGGAAGAACCAATAATTCATAGTTCAAAATTTGTTTTGATTGATAAAAGATTTTATATCAGAGGATATTACGATTCAGATGAAGTCGAATCAATGAATCAACTTGTTAAGGATATTAATAAATTAGTAAAAAGTCGCTACTGAGAATCGATTGAAAGAATTATTTCTTTCATTAATGTTGTAAACTTTTCCTTTACTTTATTTGCAACTTCAGTAACTTCAGAATGAGTAAGTTTTTGTTTTGAAATACCAGTTCCCATATTTGTGATACAAGAAATTCCCAGTACTTCCATTCCATAATAATTTGCTTTCATAACTTCAGGAGTTGTTGACATACCAACTGCATCTGCTCCTAAAAAGTTCATCATTTTAATTTCAGAAGCGGTTTCGTAACATGGACCTTTTGTCCAGCAATAAACACCTTCTTGTAAATTAATTTTATTTTCACTCGCAACATTTTTTGCGACATCAATTAATTTCTGTGAGAAGAACGAATTGGATTTAGTTTTACTAGTTAAAAATCCACGAAGAGGGGAGGAGAAAGTGAGATTCAAAAAATCTTTGATTAACATCAAGTCACCTGGATGATAATTTTTATTTATTCCGCCAGCTGCATTTGTAATTATTAAAGTTTCAACTCCCAATTTAAAAGCCACATCAATTGGAAATGAAGTTAGTTTAATATTTCCCGATTCGTACAAATGAACTCGTCCTTGGAAACAACACAAATAAGGAGATGTTTTTTTATTATCCTTAATTCTGCCAAAAATAATTTTTCCGGAATGACCGACTACTGTTGATTTTGGATAATTTAGAATATCATTATTGTCGATAATAATTTTATCAGAAAGTTGTTCAGCAAAATGACTAAGTCCAGAACCTAAAACAATTGCAATTTTAGGAGTTTCATTAATATAATTTTTGAGATATGAAACTGCTTCGCTTAAATTATTTTGCTGAATTAAAACTTCACTCATTATTTAAGAGATCATTCCTGCAATACTTGCTGTCATTAAAGTTGCAAGTGTTCCACCCAATACTGCTTTTAATCCAAGTTTCGCAATATCGCTTCTTCTATTTTCTGCTAGTGGACTAATTCCACCAATTTGAATAGCTATTGAAGAGAAATTTGCAAATCCACACAATGCATAAGTTGCAATCGTAATTGCTTTGACTGATAAAACGTTTTGTGAGATTAATTCTGAGAGTCTCGAGTATGCAACGAATTCATTTAACACAAGTTTAATTCCCATTAAGCTGCCAACATTTAAAGCATCGTTCCAAGGAACTCCAATTCCGAATGCAATAAATTGAAAAACTAATCCAAACAAAAATTCAAGAGATAAATTTTTATCGAATGTTGCAAATAAATATTCGTTCAAGCCGGATGAGTTTCCAATAACTTCCAGTATAAAATTTAAAAGTGACATAATTGCAATAAATGCGATTAACATTCCTGCAATATTAATTGCTAAACGAACACCATCACTTGCACCGCTTGCGGCAGCTTCAATAACATTTGAATGAGTTTTTTCAACTTGAATTTTTACTGAACCGCGTGTCATTGGTTCTTCATTTTCGGGAATTAAAATTTTTGCTATTAACATTGTTGCCGGAGCAGACATTACACTTGCTGCCAAAAGTTGTCCAGCAAATTGAACTTGTGCAGTTCCGAGTTCCCATCCTTGTGCTTTTGCAAATGCACTTCCCAAAAGAAGTACATACGCAGCCATTACACCACCGGCAATGTGCGCCATTCCACCAGTCATCATCGTAAGTAATTCAGATTTTGTCATTGTTGCGATATAAGGTCGAATTACTAGAGGAGCTTCAGTTTGTCCGATAAAAACATTTGCAGCAACAGAAAGCGATTCCGCACCACTTGTACCCAAAGTTTTGGACATAAACCAAGCAATTGCCTGAACAATTTTTTGCATTATACCTAAATGATAAAGTACGGCCATTAATGATGCAAAAAATATTATTGTTGGTAAAACTTGAAATGCAAAAAAGAATCCTAAAGAATTATTTCCTTCTGGACTAATTCCTAAATTTCCAAAAACAAATTGTCCACCTTGCGATGAAAATTGTAGAATTGTAACAAATCCTTTGCTAATAGTTCCAAAAATATTTTGACCGATTGAAGTTTTTAAAACAAATAATGCGAATACAATTTGCAGTATCACTGCAGTAATTGTTAATCTCCAGTTTATATTTTTTTTGGAATTTGAAAATAAAAATGCAATAAAAATTAAAAGTACAATTCCGAAAAGTCCTCTACTTATAGTTATTAAGTCCATAAATATTTTTCCCTAACTAGTGTTTGAATTAATTTTGAGCAACTGTGTGGCAACTTCTACATCTTGCTTCATATAAATCTTTTGCGCCAACAACAATTCGCTCTTTTGAATTTGAAGTTCTTTGAGTTCGTGAAGCTGGATTTCCACAAACAACACAGATTGCTAAAGTTTTGGTTATATATTCAGCAACTGCTAACAATTGTGGGATTGGTTCAAAGGGAACACCGCGATAATCTTGATCTAAACCTGTAACAATAATTCTTTTTCCAAGGTCAGCAAGTTTAATGCAAACTGAAACTAGATCTCCTTTAAAAAATTGTCCTTCATCAATTCCGACAATTTGAGAATTTTGAGATAAACTAAATATTTCATCTGCAGTTTCAACAACAGTTGAACTTAATGATTGCTCACTATGAGAAACTATATTATTGTTACTGTAGCGGTTATCAATTATTGGTTTGAAGATTATTACATTTTGTTTTGCAATTTGCGCTCTTCGTAATCGTCGAATTAATTCTTCAGTTTTGCCACTGAACATACAACCGGAGATTACTTCAATCCAGCCTGAATTTAGTTTTGAATGTGCTATATTTTCCATTTTCTTTAGTTTTTGTTAATTTAGAATAATCACATATTACTAAAAATTAAATAAAAAAACTCTTAATAATTTACTTCATTTCTTTTTATTTTGATCGAAATATTGGTATTTTAAAAAAAAAGGATAATTATGTTTACATTTTTAATGATAGTAGAAATTGTTTTATCAATTTTATTAATTCTGGTAATTATTGTGCAAAGCAGTAAAGGGGGAGGTTTAGCTTCAAGTATGGGAGGGGGAAATATTGGTGCAGTATTTGGAGTTCGTCGTACTTCAGATTTTTTAACCAAAACCACTACAATACTTGCAACGTTATTAATTGTACTGGCATTAGTTATTAATTTATTATTTCTACCTGGAAAGAATACCGCTGACTCTGAAAGCATAATACAATCTACACAAACCAGTTTACCACCTCCGCAAGTACCACAAAACCTGCCAAAATAAAAGATTGAGTTGCACTTTTGGTGGCTCTGCTAAAAGTTGCACAATTGCTTGACTTAAACAAATTTTGTTATATATTAAGAGGAGTTATAAGAATTAAACAAGTGTTTACATTAGATGGTTACTATAATTTCATATAACAAATAAATAAATATTGAATAACATAATTCTAAATAAAAAAGTAGTAATAACAGTACTCGTTGCTATTCTTTTTGTTTCCCCGAAAGTATATTCACAGGACAGTGAAGCTGATACTGAAAAAAATGTTCTTCCTGATATTAGTACAACTCAGTTATTAAATGTCTTCCCAAGATTTGATATTGCCTCTGATTCGGCATTGTCCATGTTGCCAATCGAGTCAAAAGATGTTTCCCCTTATATTCGAAATCTTCTCATTTATAAATTAAAAATTCGTTGGCCTTTTAAAGAAGAACTTCGGTTTGCTGAGATACAATTTTTAACAACTTACTTTGAAAAAAAAATAAAGACAGCTTTTGCTCGTGAAAAAAGATTTGCATTTGTTTCAGCTCAAGATTTAAAAGCTGTAGTTGTACGCGCAACTGATAGTTCTGTACAAGTCAGAAATGTTTTAACAGACGATGATTTAAAAAAATATGCAAAGACTAAAAAAATTGATGGAGTTGTAACATGTGATGTGATGATCACTCCAAACCAATTAGTTTTTTATATCGACATCAATGATCTAGATGGTATAACTTTATGGTCAAAAGAGTATAAAGCAATTTATCGTGTTTTGCCTTACGACTATGGTGAAGATATTGCTGCAGCTCAACAGATAATGCGTACTAAAACCGGATATATCGAGAATTATTTGACTGTTTCGTTTCAAGGTGGAACTTTAGCACTTGGTGATTCATCTGATGAAGTATCAACAGGATTAGTTTCATTGGGATACAGATTTAATGAAGTTGCCACAATAATTGAATTTGTTAAATTCCACATCGATACACGCATTGTTGCAAACACTTCAAATTTTTATGGCTTATTAATACAACCGGGATTTTCTTTCGACTTATATTCTTCCGATCAGTTGGGTTCGGGAATTATTCTACTTGATGTAGGAGGAGGATTTGATGTTTCCTTTAAAAATAATTTACGATCAGTTTTCACTCTCGGAGTTACTTTCCGAATGAGTAAGAATCTTGGTTTTACTGGATATCTACATTATCTACCAACTGATGTCAAGAACTTAAAATGGGATTTGGGTGGCACTAATATTGGCGCACAAGTAAACTTTGTATTATGAAAAACTTTTTCTTTTTTGGAATTAGTTTAATTTTAATAGAATCAATTTCTGCACAAGGAATTGAGAACACTCAAGAGCCACTTCGTACTGAATCAGAAATGCGTAGTGCATCACCATCTGCTCCGACAAAAGTAAAAGTTTCAACTCCTGCTTTTAATATGGATTTATTATTAGATCTTTATAATAAGGATATCGATTTTATAATTGATTACAGCGGAGCTAATTTAAAAGAATCAAAATTAGATGCCCAACAAGGAGAAAGTAGTATTAAAGAAGCTGCAGGAAGATACGAGAAAGCAAAAAAAGATTTTGACAATGCCGGATCTAACACACCTCCTGATCAATATCAAAAATTGTTCGATCAACTAAGAGAAGCAGAAACAAGATTAAGTTCTTTAATTAGACAAAAACAATTTTCAGATATAATTTCAGATCGTCCACAAACTTCTGCCGGGCAATATGCTGCACCTTCAAAATCCCGAGATGATGATTTAGCATTAGAAATTGAAGATTTAATAGATACTAGTTTGGTTAGAAAAAAACTTGGTACTTATTCACGTGATGATGCTGATTACAATAAAGGCGTTGCACTTTTTCACGAAGGCCAAAAATTATTTTCACGAAAAAGATATATGGAAGCTTTAGATAAAGTAAATAATTCAATTCAGATTACACCTAATTTAGCAATGTCATATGCTTTAAAAGGATCAATCTATTATATGCTAAGACAAGATATTGAAGCGAAAAAAAGTTGGGAAAAAGCACTTGAATTAGATCCTGGAATGGATGATGTCCGCGCTCACTTATTTAAAATGAAATAATATGGTATCAACTCTAATTGGATATGTAATATTTTTAATATCGTTATACTTTCTTATTATAATCGGTGGAAGTTATGAGTCAACTGAAGAGTTGCAACATTATGTTCCTGCTATATTAAAAACTTATGTACATATTCCCGGTTTAATTTGGTGCACTCTTGGTCCAGTTGCATCATTATTTATTAGTTTTAGCACTGGTCAAATTGTGCGCGCTTTGAAGACCTTATATTTTGTATTTGTTGGCAATAAGATTGATTTTACAATTTATATTGATGCTATAAAAGATATTGCTCAATACACTCAATCGCATGATATAGAGTCTCTTGAAGAATATGCAAATCAAATAAAATATCCTATTATGCGTGATGGTTTATTATTATTGGTAAACGGATATTCAAAAGAAGATCTTCAGGATACTCTTGAATCAAGAATTCAAAATGAAATGGCAAGAGATAATCAGGATGTTGATTTCTTTAAAGAAGCTGAAGGCTTTGCGCCAGGTTATGGTATGTTAGGAACAACCGTCGGATTAATTCAAATGTTCTCGACTCCAATTGATGCTGCAAAAGGATTCACGCCAATCTTAAATGCAATGGCTGTTGCTTTTACCACAACTTTATACGGTTTATTGTATAACAATTTTCTATTCGGTCCAATGCATGATCGTATTAAAAAAAGAACTGACGAAGAGGTTATGCTTAAAGCTATGATTGTTGAAGGATTAGTATTAATTAGAGAAAAAAAACATCCAATATTTATTCAAGATAAATTAATTTCATATGTTCCAGGAACTAGAATGTTAAGTGTTCCAAAAATGGAACAAGTACCAACAGGATAAAAATGGGAAAACATTTTAATCTTCATAAAGGGGAAGAAGAAAAACACTGGCAAGTTAGTTATATTGATTTGCTAACTGCACTACTTGCAGCATTCGTTTTATTATTAGGAATGTCTGTCCCTGACCAATCAAAATTAGATAGTTTTGCATCGTCTAAAAATAAAAACCAAGTTAGTTTGTCATCATTATCGGAGGAATTAAAACAAACAATTGAGACTTCTCCGGGATTAAAAGGACAAATATCTGTTGTTATGACTGAAGAGGGAATTGAATTAAGATTCGGAAGTAGTTTACTATTCCAACCTGGTGAAGCTAATATGAAACCTGAAGGTTATGAAGCAATTTATCGAATTGGACAAATATTAGCTTATTTTGTGAAAGCAAGAAATGCGTATCTCGCAGTTGAAGGTCATACAGATGATACTCGTTTGAAAAGCAAAGAAAAATTTCTTTCAAATTGGGAATTGTCATCTGCAAGAGCAACAGAAGTTCTACATTATTTGGAAGATACAGTATTAATTGATCATATTAGATTGTCATCTACGGGATTTGCTGATTCAAGACCAGTTAGTAAAGAAATTGATCCAGTTACGGGAATGTTTTCAGATTTTGCACGAAACGAAAATAGAAGAGTTGTAATCAGAATTTATTATAGCCGAGTAGTTTAATGAAAAAAAATATCAATTATAAAATAATTAATTTGTTTTTTATTTCAGCTTTAATAGTTACAAATTTATTTGCAACTGATTTAGAAGCAGATAAAAAGAAACTCGAAAGAGAATTAGAAGGTAGAATCTCAAACGAAATAAGAAAATATTTTTCTGACTTGAAATATTTAGTAACTGCAGAAATCACTTTTGCTGAAGAATCTGCTCCACAATCTGATGAGCAAACTGATACACGTGATATTGGCCTTCCTGGAGTTCAAGGTTTTGAATCATCAAGAACTGATGCAACAGGAATTGTGACAGTTAAAAAACAAACAATCGAAAATGTTTTAATTAAATTATTAATTGAAAAGAACCGAGCAAAAGAGGATAAAGAACTTTTAGAAAGTATTGCGTTTTACACAGCAAAACTTGACAATGGCCGTGGAGATCGGGTAGAAATACAGGAAATGGTTTTTCCTGAAGCAAAAAATATTTCAACGAAAGAAGATCAACAAAGCAGTGTGGCATTAAAAAAAATAGCTGAGTTAGAACAAGAAAAGAAAATAATCGAAGAACAAATTAGAGTTGAGAGTGTTAAAAGAATTGAAGAACTCGAAAAAACAAATAAAGAAACTCAAGAAAAATTAAGTGTTGAGCAACAGACTAAACTTGATGAATATAAAAAGAACATCGAAGAACTTACTACACAATTAACTGAAACAAAATCAAAAATTGAAGAAGAACGTATTAAACTTCAGCAACAGCAACAAGAAGCAAGAGAAACTTTTGATCCTCTTATAAAATGGTTTTTAATAATATTTCTTGGTTTAGTAATTGCATTATTATTAATCAATATGTTCTTAACAAGATTAAAAAATGCTCAACCAAAAGTTGAATACTTGCCGCAACAAGGAACAGAAGTTCAAGAATTAACTGATGGCGTTCAAGTAAAGAAAGGTCAAAGCTTTGAAGAATCTGTTCAAGAAATGTCTGTAGGATTTGAATTAGAGAAAATGCGTTCAAAACTTGTATCTGCATGTGCCGGTGAATCTAATATTGCCTCAACAGTAATAAAAGAGATGATGCTTGATTCAACACAAAAAGATAAACTTGCGATTGTAACTGAACAGCTTGGTGGAAGTATGTTAAAAGTTATGAAAGACTATTTCACTATTGATGAAGTTAAAAAAATTCAGGAAATAACTTTAGAGCCACTCAATAAAACTGCAGACGATAAAAAACAGGCATTGCAATATTTTGAGACTCAAATATTAGTAAAACGATTTGCGGAATCTAGAAATAAAACACAGAATCCATTTGCATTTTTAGAAAAATTAACTGAGTCACAACTTTATATGTTGATGAAAGAAGAAACTCCAGGAATTATTGCAATAATACTTTCTCAATTATCAACTCCAGTTGCAAGTCAAATGTTGAAAAATTTACCTTCAATGCAACAAGGTGAAGTGGCGCTCGAACTTGGAAAATTAACAAGAATGGATGCAGAGACATATAAATCTGTAGCTGGTCAACTCGCTACAAAAGCATCAGAAATACCAACTATTAATAATGTTCAAGTTCAAGGAAGTGATATGTTACTAGATATATTTGATAATCTTGACGAACAATCCGAAGAAACAATTACAGATTTTATTAAAACAATTAATTTAGATCTTTACAGAGAAATATCGAGTCAACGTATTGCTTTTCAAGCTATTGGTAAATTAGATGATCGATTATTACGACAATTGGCTCGTGATGTTTCCGGAGAAGAATTGTCAATTGCACTTAAAAATGCTCCACCAGAATTAGCTGAAAGAATGTTGTCATTATTACCGACCAAAGCACGAACATTACTCGAAGATAGAATTGCAACTTTGAAATCTGTCGCACCAGAGGATGAACTAAAAGCTCGAAGAAGAATTACAAGAATGATTCGAACTTATGTAAAGAGCGGAATTGGATCATTAGCAGCTGTTCAACAAGAAGTACAAACGGTAGCAGAATCTGCTGTGGATGAACAAACCGCAACTGATGGTGAAACTGAAAAGAAATAATTATTTAACTTTTTATAGTTAATAAATTTATAATTAAAAGCACCATTTGGTGCTTTTAATATTTATATGCAATATTATTATAATCATCTAAATATTAAATCTGTAATAATAACAGGTAAAGATTCAATTGATTATTTACAACGGATATCGACAAATAATTGTTCAAGATTAAGAGAAGTTAAATTCTTAACTACTTGCTTCTTAAACGATAAAGGAAAGTTAGTAGATATTTGTGATTTGTTTTACGTCAATTCAAAAATATATTTAATTTCTTGTTCAACTAAGTTCGATGAAACAATAAAACTATTACAAAAATATATTATAACGGATGATGTTGAGATCTCAAAGAATAATGATTCCTTTGATTTTGTAGAGTTTATTAATTGTGATGAAAATATTATATCTGAATTCAGTTCACCTTATGGGATGGATGTTAAATCTGGAAGATGGAAAGTATTATTTATAAATTCAGTCAGTAATATTAATTCAATCTTAAGTGAAATTAAAACTGAAGAATTTACTTATTTAAATATTACAAGTGGGTTAATCGCTGTTAATGAGAATATTTACCTTCAGTACAATCCGCTTGAACTTAATTTGTGGGAATATATTTCTTTTACAAAAGGTTGTTATCTCGGACAAGAAATAATAGCAAGATTGGATAGTTATCAAAAAGTTTCAAAGACATTAGTTCTATTATCAAGTAATAAGGAAGAGTTTAATACAGTGGGACGTCAGTTACAAATTGAAAATGGTGAGTTTGCCGGGAAAGTTATTTCAGAATTTAGAAAAGATTCAACTATATATTATTTAGCCGTGGTAACATCAAAAATGGAAGAATGTTTGAAGTTTAAGCTAGAAACTACTGAATATGAATTAGTTAAAGAGAAGACCTTTAGACATATTGCAAGATGAAAAAGGTGCTGACTAAACCTGTAAAAGCTTATAAAAATGCATCGTGGTTAAATTCAAGACACGCTCGTCCAATTAGAATATTGTCAGAATTTTTTGAGCCTTCAAGTCGATTTATTCAATTTGGAATACATAGTACAGTAGTCTTTTTTGGTTCAGCTAGAATTAAGTCAAAAAACGAAGTACTTAAGATTATTAATGATACTAAAAATAACTTCACTAAAAAGCTTATAACTAAATTAAAATACAATAACTTACAAGAACAAAACAAAAGTTTATTAGAGCTATCAAAATACTACGAGGATGCAACAGAACTTTCAAGATTGTTGACAGAATGGACTCAAACGCTCCCTCTGGAAAAAAGAATATATGTCTGTTCAGGTGGTGGACCTGGAATAATGGAAGCTGCTAATAAAGGTGCAAAACTTGCAAATGGTAAATCGATTGGTTTAAACATTAGTTTAGAATTTGAGCAAAATTCAAATAAATTTATCTCTCCCGATCTGAATTTTGAATTCCACTATTTTTTCATGAGAAAATATTGGTTTATGTATCTAGGAAAAGCTTTAATTGCTTTTCCTGGAGGCTTTGGTACAATTGATGAAATGATGGAATTATTAACGTTATCTCAAACATCAAAAATAAAAAAGAAGATTACAGTTCTTTTGTACGGAAAAGAATATTGGGAAAAAATTATAAATTTTAAAGAATTAGCTCGGCTTGAATTAATAAGTAAGAAAGATTTATCTTTATTCAGTTTTGTAAATTCACCAAAAGAGGCATTTGTTAAACTTAAGACAGATCTAATTAAAAACTATCCTGAATATTTTGCATCAAATGAATAAACAAACATCCATAAAATCGTTATTACAGCTTTTAGATGATCCGGATTTAGAAATATATGCCACAGTAGAATTAAAATTATTAGAATTCGGACTTGAAGTATTAAAAGATATTCCCAAATATGTAAACGAATCTGAATTATATATCAAAAGGATTGAATTACTAAAATCTAAAATAATTCATACTGGAATGTTGAAAGATTTCAGACATTATGTATCAACTAACGATGAACTTGATCTTGAAGAAGGTGCATTTTTACTTTCGCAAGTTGTAAATCCACTTTTACAAATAAATGTTTTTAAAAATGTTTTAAATGAATATGCAAGAGATTTGAAGGGAATTTTAGCAACAGATACTTTAACGATAGATATGCTCGAAAAAATTAGCAAATATTTGTTTGAAAAAAGAAAGTTCATTCCAAATACTGAAAATTATCATAATCTCTCGAATCATTTAATTGATCAAGTACTCGAAACTAAATTAGGAATACCTCTTTCATTGTCGTTTATATATATGTTTGTAGCAAAACGCTTAAACATTCCATTAAAAGGAATTGGCTTACCGGGACACTTTATTATTTCATTGGATGTTTTTGGAGAAATAGTTTACATCGATCCATTTTCATACGGTAAAATACTTAAGTCAAACGACTGTAAAATATTAGTTGAGAGGTCGGGATTTAAATTTCATGAAGATTATCTTGAGCCTGTAACAGTAAAACAAATGCTTGAAAGAATGATCCGGAATATGATATCATCTTATGAAAAACAAAAAAATAATTTGGAGGCACAAAACATGTTGCAGTATATTGATATTCTCCATTGGAAGTATTAAATTGTGTTCTTCTGGGGGGTGTTATGGCTTCGACGGATTGGTAGATTGTTACACATAAGCATGCCGTGCGCTCCAGGTGCACGTAAAACAACTGGTAAACAATATGTGCTAGCTCAAACTACGCACTTGCTGCTTAAGTAATTAAGTAGCACATCAATGTATCAAGTGCCTTTCCTTGTTACGGCGGTGTCGACTTTGAAAGGATTGTTGTAAAGCCGGACGAGAACTTTACGATGAAATTTTATTCGTCTACTTTGTTGTAGAATGTTCGACATGTATACAACGAAGGAACTGTTAAATGTTGGACTGAGCATGGAGAAAGTCTAATAATCTCTTTTTCGGACCGGGGTTCGATTCCCCGCACCTCCACTTTTTTATTTTGATGACGATTCATAACGACACCGTTTCAACTTTCAAAGTTCCTTTTACATTTATGTCGGGAGCTGGAAATACATTTTATTTTTTTGATAATCGTGAATCTATAATTTTAGATAAATCGAATTTTACAAAAGAAGTTTATAATTCCGATTTTCTCAGAAAGGCAGATGGTTGTATATTTATAGAAAATTCAACTGACGCAGATTTTAAAATGCATTATTTTAATTCTGATGGAACCGATGGAATGATGTGCGGTAATGGAGGAAGGTGTGCAATTCGATTTGTAATTTACAAAAATCTATTTCAAAATAAGCCTTTATCATTTTATGCAGATGGTCATGTGTACAAAGCTGAATTGATAAATGATGAAGTTATTTTAGAATTAAAACCCGCATCGCAAATTGAACTTAATCAAGAATTGAATTTAAATAATTTCCCGATTAAATTTCATTCAATAAATACTGGAGCTCCACATTGTGTTATTTTTCTAAATGAGAACAAAAATGTATTTCCAAAATTATTAAAAGATATAGATGCAAAAAATATTGGCAAAGAAATACGATATCATAAAAACTTTCCGGCTGGAATAAATGTAAATATTTGTGAAGTAATTAATGATACAAAAATTGTCAATCGAACTTATGAAAGGGGAGTTGAAGATGAAACTTTGGCTTGCGGAACTGGATCAACTGCGTGTGCTTTTATTTCAAATCAATTAGGATATACTGGAAACGAATGTTCGATTTTAGTCCAAAGTGGGGAAGTCTTAAAAGTTTTAATAAAAGGTTCCGACAGTCCAATAAAATTGCAAGGTTCAGCACATATTTTATTTGAAGGTGAATTGAATTATGATTCCATTTCAAAAAAAATTAGTTTATAATCTTAATATAAAAATATGATTATTAAGCCAGCAATTTTTGTAAATAAATATTCCGGAAGTTCTCTTCAAACTTTGACGAGAGTTCGTAATATTATCAAACGACAAAATTTATCAATTCCGATTTTTACAAACGAAGAAGCTTCGACAAATGAAGTTATTGGTGAAATTGAAAAGAATTATAATACAATTATCGGAATTGGTGGAGATGGAACCTGTAATAATATTATCAATTTAATTGATTTTAAAAAAACTAAATTTGGAATTATTCCTGGGGGAACTGGTAATGATTTTGTTAAAATGTTTCCGAAAATACAACTTCAAAAGTTTCTTCAAAATATTCAATCTGTAATTACTACAGAAGTTGATGTTTGGGAAATTAAAATAAATAATGAACTTAAAATTAAATTTATTAATTGTATTGGTTTTGGACTAGATGCCGAAGTTGCATATCGAGCAAAAACAATTAATTGGCTTAAAGGATTTCCAAAATATTTAGTTGCTTCGATTCAAACAATATTTTCTGCAAAAGGAAGACGACTAAAAATAATTACAGATTCAAATACATACGATGATGAATTTATATTTTGTGCAATAGGAAATGGACAATTTGCAGGCGGTGGATTTCGTTTAACTCCTCAAGCAAAAGTAGATGATTCGACGTTGGATGTTTGCTTGGCAAAATCTGCATCAACAATAACTTTATTGACAATGCTTCCAAGAGCGCTAACAGGTTCACATTTAAGTCATCCGTTGATAACGTATAATAAAACTAAAAATTTTACTATCGAATGTGTGGAAGGTGTCCCATTGCATGTTGATGGTGAATTATTGGGAAAGAATATTAAAATTGCAGAAATTAATTTACAACCTGATAAATTACAATTATTAATTTCTGCATAAGTATATTATTCTATTCAAAAAAAATTAATCAAATGTTTTTCAAAGAAAATTATTTATATTTGTTTTATAATAAATGCCGAAGTGGCGAAATTGGTAGACGCGCTGGACTCAAAATCCAGTTCCCCTTAAAGGAGTGTCGGTTCGAGTCCGACCTTTGGTACTTAAAAAAATAGAAAGGTTTGTAAAGCAACGTTGATACTATTTAAATTCTAACTTTGCAAAAAACATTTAACTATTTATTAATTTTTACATTTCTATTTTGCTTTATTTATACTGCTTCATTTAGTCAGGAAGCAGATAGCATTTCCTCTAAATTTTCATTAAAGAAAAAATACTTTTTACATTCATTCGATACTGTAAAAACTTTAATTCTTGTTCAAAATAAAAATGAAATAAGTTTTGTAAATCAAACTCCTGATCGTTTAAATAAACAGGGAATGATTTTAAGAGGAATTTCTCTTTCAACAAACAGTGATTTAACAATTAATTCAGCTTTCAGGTTAGATCTTTCCGGAAAGTTGTCTGACAATATTGATGTAATCGCTTCATTGACCGATCAAAATACTCCAATTCAACCTCAGGGGAATACGCAATCTTTACGAGAAATTGATAATGTTTTTATTTCAATTAAAAGTCCATCTTTCAAAACTACTTTTGGGGATTTATATTATTCGAATACAATTGCTGATGGAATTAGTATAAATAGAAAAGTTCAAGGAGGAATTTTTGAGTATCAGGAACAATCTGATAAAACAAAAGTTGTTGGAATTGTAGCGGCAAATCGTGGATTATTTCATTCGAATATAATTACACCGATTGAAGGAGTTCAAGGTCCGTATAAACTTTATGGCAAAAGTAATAGTAAATATATTATTGTCATTGCCGGTTCGGAAAAAATTTATCTCGATGGTGCGATAATTAAAAGAGGAGAACAAAATGATTATGTAATCGACTATTCAACAGGTGAAATTATTTTTACTTCAAAAAAATTAATAACTAATTACAGCAGAATTGTGATCGATTTCGAGTATTCCGAAAGAAATTATTTTCGTTCGTTATATGGAATTGGTTTTGAATCTTCACTTTCTAATAATTTGAATATTAATACTTCATATCATCGTGAAGAGGATGATGTAAATTCCACAACTGATTTTATTTTAACTGATGAAGATAAAGTTTTACTTTCTACAAGTAATGATTCTTTAATTGGAAAAAGTGGAATTTATATTGTTGGAATAGATTCTTTGACCGGTTTAGGAAAAGGTGATTATGTTAAAATTGACACTTTAATTGAAAAAAAGAATTTCACTTATTATTTATTTTTACAAAGAAGTAAAGAATCATTTTTTACAATTATATTTACATATTTAGGAAAACTACAAGGCGATTATGATAAGATTTCCAGTTTAGAATATCGTTTTGTTGGGATTAAAAAGGGAAGTTATTTGCCTATTATTTTAATTCCAAAACCGAGTAAAAATGAAATTATCTCACTTCAATCAAAATACAAATTAAATGAAACTTCAGATTTATCAGTTTCATATCAAGGAACCAGATTTAATGGGAATACTTTTGGCAATCCAAATGGAATTGAAGGAAGTAATATATTATTTAATGGAAAAACGGAAAACAATAATTTAGAAATTGGAAAATATGAATTAGGGAAAATATCATTTCGCTTTTCAGGAAAATACAAAGGTAAAAACTTTGCAGAAATTGATCGAACTGAAGATCCTGATTATTCAAGAAAATGGAATCTCTCACAAGAAAAAAGCAACTCAACAAGTAATGAAATTTCTGTTTTCTATTTTCCAATTGAATCACTTAAAGTTGGAATTCAAAAAGGGTTAAATCGATTTACTTCTGATAAATTTGGAGATTACTCAAATTATTCATTCAATTTTAATAAATCTAACATTGCACAAATTACTTTCAATAGTATTAGTATTAATGCCCAAGAAAGAAACTCATTTCTGAAATCTGAAAGGGAAGATTTATTATTGAAAAAAGAATATGAATATTTTATACCATCACTATTATTTCAACATGAGAAAAACAGAATAACGCAATTTGGAAATGATTCTCTGAATTTGGGAAGTTATTATTTTCAAAAATACACTCCAGAAATAAATATTAAATTAGCAGCGAATACAACAACAACAATTTCACATGAATATCAACTAGATAACCGAAGTCAAAAAGGTATATTTGAGAAATATTCAACCAATAATAGGTCGCAATTAAATTTAATTTATTCAAACCAACATAATAGGTTTGAATTAAATTCTTCATATCGGACTTTGAATTACGAAAATAATTTTGAAAATCATCCAAGTGATCAAAAATTATTATTTTATCGAGTTCAATCCAGAGTTAAACCAGTATCGGGTATTGACTTAGATTTCTATGGAGAAAATACTCAGCAACAGGGAGCTAAGTATGAAAAGAGATTCATTGAGGTTCAAAGAGGCGAAGGAAAATATCGTTGGATTGATGGAAATAAAAATGCTTCAATTGATTTTGATGACGAGCGAGATTTTGAACCGACAAGATTTGACGGGAATTTTAATTTATTAATACTGCCAACTGAAAATTATGAAACAATTAATTCATCTAAATTCTCCTGGAAATCAAAATTTAGTTTGAATGAACTGCTTCCAGTATTAAATATTACTGAATCCTTTTTAAAAAAATATTCTTACGATTTACTATTGAGAGTCGATCGAAAAGGAAATAATACTTCGTTAAGTAACTATTTTACTTCTCCATCTTTAACAACAAGAAATGTACTTCATTCAAATTTATTTGCGCAACAACAATTTTACTTTCAAGAAAATAATAGAGAATTTAATTTACGATATCGTCATCTGTATCGTGAAGGATTAACTTCATTTCTTGGAACAAATGAAATTGCATTTTTAAACGAACATACAGTTCGAGCTCAAGTTCAACTAATTAAAGAAATTGGATTTAGTTTTGAATTCCTTAAAAAATCTGATCGAACTATTTACTTAATTCTGAATGATAAAAATCGAATGATAAATCTGCAAAATATTATTTCTGATATTTCATATAGACCAGAGCAAGATATTGAAGTTGGGATTAAAATGGAATTTGGTGAAGGAATTGATAAATCAATAGTAAATAATAAAACTGAAGGAATTACTAATTTACAATCACTTCGCATTGTAAGTAAATTATTTAATAGCGGACAACTTCGATTTGAATTTACAAGAGAAGAGGGAACTATTAATTCAAATGTAAATAATTATCTTAATGATTTTCATCTTTTACAAGGAAAGCAAATTGGAAAAACATATTTGTTAAATATTTCTGCTGATACAAGATTGGAATCAAATTTGATATTCAGTTTGTATTATATTGGTAGATATAATTCTACTTATTCTAACTCGACAATTCATACAGCTAGAATGGAAATGAGGTTACTTTTCTAAATAGCTGCAACTTGTATATGTAAAGATAAAAGTCTATATTAATTCAAATCTCGCGTTGCGAGATTTTTTTTTACGTGCTATATGACTATATCAACTGAACTTAAACAAGCAATTGAGCAATCCATTACTGGTACGGATTTATTTATTGTTGATTTTGTTTTTCGTGGTGATAAATCATATCGAGTAATTGAAGTATATATGGATTCAGAAAAAGGAATAACTTCAGGTGAATGTTCGCAAGTTGGAGTGCAAATTCAGACGAATCTTGAACAATTAAATATTCCTTGGCAATATAGATTGGAAGTTTCCTCGCCGGGATTAGATAAAGCACTGAAAGATATTAGGCAGTATAAAAGACATATCGGACGTAAAGCTAAAGTAACATATATGGAAAATGAAATTGAAAAAACTGTTATCGGTGAAATTTATTCTATTGAAGAAAAATCGGTAACTTTGAACTGTAAAGATTTAAAAATTGAATTGCCATTTAGCAATTTAGTAACAACTTATATTCAGACTATTTTTTAAAGATGTAATATCGGAGCAAAATTATGAATCATGAAATCGTAGACTCATTTACTCAACTTGCGCGCGAACGCAATATTGATAGAGATGTTTTAATTAGCATCATGGAAGATGTTTTTGGAATGATGGTAAAAAAGAAATATGGCCTCGATGCCAAATTTCAAGTCGTTATAAATATGGATAAAGGTGATATTGAATTTTATCTTGAACGACAAGTTGTTGAAGTCGTAGTTAATGCAGCTTTAGAAGTTGATCAAGAAACTGCTAAAATTTTAACCGGTGAAAATTTAGATATTGGTGAAGATTGTGTTGAAATTTTACATTTAAAAGATTTTGGTAGAAGAGCAGTTATTTTGGCAAAACAAAATTTCATTCAAAAAGTAAAAGACATTGAAAAGGATTTAATCTTTAGCGAGTACAATACAATGGTCGGCGATATCGTAGTTGGAGAAGTTTATCAACTTCGAAACAATGATCTTTTTATTATTCATAATAAAAATGAAATAATTTTACCGAAGAGCGAACAAATTCCACAAGAAAGATTTAAAAAGGGCGATACAATTCGTGCAGTTGTAAAGGAAGTGCGAAAGACAACTGGAAATCCATATGTTATAGTTTCAAGAACTGATAATAAATTTATGGAGAGATTGTTTGAACTTGAAATTCCTGAAGTGTATGATGGATTAATTCAAATTAAAGCAATTGCAAGAGATCCAGGTGAAAGAGCAAAAGTTGCAGTTGAGTCACAAGATGACAGAATTGATGCTGTTGGTGCTTGCGTTGGAATGAAAGGTGTGCGAATTCATACAATTGTGAGAGAATTAAATAATGAAAATATTGATGTAATAAATTTTAATACTGATCCAATAATTTTTATTACTCGAGCTTTGGCGCCAGCTAAATTAAAAAAAGTTGAATTTGATGCAGAAAGTAATAGATATCAAGTTTTTGTTTCAGACGATCAAGCTTCTTTAGCAATTGGAAAAGGGGGACAAAATATTCGCCTTGCAACAAAATTAACTAAATTCGACATTCAGATTATGAAGGAAGCAGCAGAATACGATATCGACCTTGAAGAATTTAAAGAAGAATTAGGCAACGATGTTTTAAATCAATTTTTAGAAAGAGGATATACTTCTGCAAAATCTATTTTAGATACCAATTTTAATAAACTTGCAAAAGAATTGGATATGGATAGAGAAGAATTAACAAAAATAATTGATTTAATAAAAACAGAATATGAAAATGCCGATATTGATAGTGAAAGTGTTGACGAAAATTCAGATACAAAAGTAAATTCTGATGTGAACTCCACAAAGCAAATAAATGACTGATAAAATAGATAAAAAAATAAAAATATATAATCTAGCTAAAGAGCTAAATATTTCTAGTGATACAATAATTGATTTTCTTTCTAAAAAAGGAACCATAGCTAAAAACTATTTAACAGCAGTCGAACCAAATTTAGTTGATGAATTATATTCACATTTTAAAAAAGAAAGACATAGTGCAGAACTTCATACAAAAAAGATTGCACATATAGAAGAGTTAAAGAAAAAAGAAGTTGCTGCGCATGTCGAGCATATTGCAAAATCGACAGTATCAAGTACAACTCCTCTTGAAAAAGCACGCGCTAAAAGGCAAATAGTTAAACAGAACCCAGCTGCAAAAGAAGTTAAAGCTACTGGAAGTATAGTTGAAACTACTTCAAGTAAATCTTCAGAGATAATAAGTGAAGCAGATTCAAAAGTAGTTGAACCTGAAATAAAAATAATTAAAACGACTGGTGGATATGTATCTGCAAAAGATACAGCTTCAAGAGGAAGTAAAATTAATTTAATTATAAAAGGTAAATTAGATTTAAAGCCAGCTATAACTACTTCAACGCAGAAAAAAAGTGATTCTATTTCAGATATTAATAAAGCAAAAAAGAAAAAGAAAATTATAAGAACCCAAAGTTTTGGAACTGAAACTGCCGCAAAACCTGAAACTAGTTTTGCTTCTAAAACAAAATCGAGATTAAGTCCTTTAGCTACAAAAAATGTTGGAAAAGAAATTAAAGAAACTATAAGTGGAAATAATTTATTTGCACCATCCTTCCGTGCTTCAATTAGAAAAAATAAAAGAAAAAAACGAGAAATCGAAGTTGAAAAACAAATAGAGGAAGAATCACAAAAAGAACTAGTACTTAGGGTTACAGAATATTTGACAGTTGGAAGTCTTGCAAGCCTAATGAACAAACCAGTTGGAGAAGTTATTGCCAAATGTATGAATTTAGGTTTAATGGTTTCAATAAATCAGCGAATTGAAAAAGATAAAATAATTTTAGTTGCATCAGATTTTGGTTTCGAAGTTGAATTTGTAACTGAATTTGTTGACGATGCTTTAATTGATGTTGCTGATCCAATTGAAACGCTTATTCATCGCTCACCTATAGTAACTGTAATGGGACATGTTGATCATGGAAAAACTTCATTGCTCGATTACATTCGTAAAGCATCCGTTGCAAAAGGTGAATCTGGTGGAATTACACAACATATTGGTGCATATCAAGTTGCAATTCCAAATAAAGGAAAAATTACTTTTCTTGACACTCCTGGCCATGAAGCTTTTACAGCGATGCGAGCACGCGGTGCAGAACTAACTGATATTGTAGTTTTAGTTGTTGCTGCAGAAGATAGTGTTATGCCACAGACAATTGAAGCAATTAGCCATGCAAAAGCAGCGAGTGTTCCAATTATTATTGCAATTAATAAAATTGATAAACCGGAAGCAAATCCTGAAAGAATTAAACAACAACTCGCTGACCGTGATGTTTTGGTAGAAGAATGGGGTGGCAAATATCAATCTGTTGAATTATCTGCACGAACTGGAAAGAATATAGACGTTCTTCTCGAAAAAATTATTCTTGAAGCCGAAGTTTTAGAATTAAAAGCAAATCCAAATCGTAATGCAAGATGCGTAGTTGTTGAAGCAAAATTAGATAAAGGAAAAGGAATTTTAGCAACAGTTTTAGTTCAAAAAGGAACTTTGAAAATCGGTGATTCTTTTGTTGCCGGTATTTTCAGCGGAAAAATAAAAGCAATAATTGATGATGAAGGAAATTTACAAAATGTAGCTGAACCATCTTCTCCTATCCAAGTTTTGGGTTTCGACGGAATGCCAACAGCAGGAGACTCATTAGTTGTTGTTGAAAACGATAAAGTTGCCAGAGATATTTCTACAAGACGTCAGCAAATTAAACGTGAACAAGATTTTATGCAAATTCAATTTGTAACTTTAGAAGATATTGCAAAACAAATTAAAGCCGGCCAAACAGTTCGTGATCTTTCAATTATTGTAAAAGGAGATGTTGATGGTTCTGTTGAAGCATTGGCAGATTCATTAATGAAACTTTCAACTGATGAAGTAAAAATACTAGTTGTTCATAAAGGTGTCGGTGGAATTTCTGAAAGTGATGTTTTACTCGCATCAACTTCAAATGCAATAATAATTGGATTCCATGCTCGACCAAATTTAAATGCTCGCAAACTTGCCGATAAACATAATATTGATATTCGTTATCACACAATTATTTATAACGCAATTGCAGAAATTAAATCTGCACTCGAAGGATTATTAGCTCCAACTGTAAGCGAAGAGGTTACATCATCAATTATAGTTCGTGATTTATTTAAAGTTCCAAAAATCGGAACAATTGCCGGTTGTTATGTAAATGATGGTACAATTATTAGAAATAATAAAGTAAGACTGATTCGTGATGGTATAAATATTTTCGAAGGTCAAATTCTTTCTTTAAGAAGATTTAAAGATGATGTTCGTGAAGTTGCACAAGGTTACGAATGTGGAATTGGTTTAGATGGGTATAATGATTTAAAAGTCGGCGATGTAATTGAATCATATCAAATAGTTGAAACGAAAAGAAAGTTATTCTAATGTCAATTCGAATGGAGAAAATATCATCAGTTGTCAGACATTGCATTGGTGAATATTTATCTCGCGAAATTACTTCTCCTCCATATAATTTTACAACAGTCTCGGATGTAGTTGTAAGTCCAGATATTAGGCATGCTAAAATTTACATCAGTATTTTTGGAAATGAAGATCAGAAGAAAAAAACTTTAAATCATATAACATCGAAAAGAAACGAAATTAAGCATATATTAGGTAAACATTTGCAAACAAAGTTTACTCCTGCGATACATTTTTATTTAGATGATACACTTGAAAAAGTTGATCACCTGGAAAAATTGTTTAAAGAAATTCATAAATCTGATTAAATAGAGAAAATGAATTACACTGAACCAAATAATACAATTCTTGTTGATAAGCCGATTCATGTCAGATCTACAAAAGTTGTTTATGAAATTAAAAAAAAATATAATTTTAAAAAAGTCGGACATGCAGGAACTTTGGATCCATTAGCAACTGGATTACTTGTTATTTGTACAGGTGATAACACAAAATTAATTTCTAATTTTATTGATTATGACAAAGAATATATTTGCACAATGAAATTAGGTGAAACAACATTAAGCTTTGATGCTGAAACAAAAATTGAAACTACAAATGATTATTCGAGTATTACCGTAAAACAACTTGAAGAAACTTTTAAAACATTTGAGGGAAATCAATTACAAACACCTCCAATGTATTCAGCGTTGAAGTATGCCGGCAAACCACTATACGAATATGCGAGAAAAGGTAAAACCGTTTTAAGAAGCAAGAGAGATGTTACAATTCATAAATTAGAATTAATAAAATGCAAATTACCTTTCGTAACATTTTCCTTAAGATGTTCGAAGGGAACTTATGTTCGCACTTTGGTTCATGATATTGGACAAATATTAAATTGTGGCGCTTATGTTGTTGAACTTAGAAGAACTAAAGTTGGTCCTTTCGAAATTGAAAATGCATTACCTTTTATTAATTTATCAAGAACAAAAGTTGCTGAGAGTATTTCATGATAATTATTAGAAATCTGCAAGATTTGGAAAATCAAAAAGATTCAGTTTTAACTATTGGAACTTTTGATGGAGTTCATATTGGACATCAAAAATTATTAAGCGCCTTAGTTAACAAAGCAAAAGATAATAATTTGGAAAGTATCGTAGTAACATTTGATCCTCATCCACGCGATATTATTAGACCAAATGAGCCAAAATTAAAATTACTTTCAACTATTCAAGAAAGATGTAAATATTTTTCACAGTTCGGAGTTGATAAAATAATCATCATTCCATTTAACACAGAATTTTCAAAAATATCATATTCAGAATTTATTAAAAATTATTTGGTCGATAAATTTCACGTTAAGCATTTAATTGTTGGTTACGACCACTCATTTGGAAAAGATAAAGAAGGTAAATTTGACCTTCTTGCAAAATCTGGTATTAAGTTTGGTTTTGGTGTTGAGCAAATAGATCAAGTTTACTTTGGTAATTATATTGCAAAAAGTTCAACTATTAGAAATCTTATAATTGATGGTGATCTTAATCTAATAAATGGATTATTGAATAGAGATTATGAATTTTCTGGAAAAGTGATAAAAGGTGATAATCGAGGTAAAGAACTTGGTTTTCCGACAGCAAATTTAGAAGTAAATGGCGTAAATAAACTAATACCAAAAAGTGGTATCTATTTAGTAAAAGCTAAGTTAGAGACTCATGTTTATTTTGGATTATTAAGCATTGGCACACTTCCTACATTTTACGATTCTCATAAAATAGTAGTAGAAGTTTATTTATTTAACTTTACGCAAAATATTTATGACAAAGAACTTACAATACATTTAATTAAGTATTTGAGAGAACAGAAAAAATTTAATTCGGTTGAAGAATTAATTAAAGCTATGGATTTAGATAAAAAGAATGGACTAGAAATTTTAGAAAAAGAATATTTATATAACAACTTAAAATAAGGAATGACATATGTCTGACACTACAAAACAAGAAATAATCTTAAAATATGGCAAGAATGCAAAAGATGCAGGACTTCCAGAAGTACAAATTGCAATATTAACAAATTCAATTAAATATATGACTTTGCATATTGAAAAACATAAAAAAGATAATCATTCAAAATTTGGGTTATTAAGAATGGTTAGTAAAAGAAGAAAACTACTCGATTATCTAATCGATAAAAACATTGAACGGTACAGAAAAATAGTTGAACAACTAGGAATAAGAAAATAATGAATAATATAATAACACAACAAGTACAAATTGGCGAACAAACTTTAATATTTGAAGTTGGGAAGTTTGCTAAACAAGCAAATGGATCAGTGATGGCTCGATATGGCGATACTATGATTTTAGCAACTGCTGTTGTTTCTCCAGAACCTAAAAAAGATGCTGACTATTTTCCATTACAAATCGAATATCGAGAAAAATTATCTGCAGCAGGTAAAATTCCGGGAGGATTTTTAAAACGAGAGGGAAGGCCAACTGATAAAGAAGTACTTAGTTCTCGCCTTATTGATAGACCTATAAGACCTTTATTTCCCGATGGTTACAGACATGAAGTTCAAGTAATTATTACTGTTTATTCTTCAGATAAAATAAATGATTCTGATGTAATAGGTGCATGTGCTGCATCAGCTGCAATTTTTATTTCTGGCGCTCCTTTTAAAGGTCCAATTGCTGAAGTTAGAATTGGCAGAATTAACGGATCATTTGTTGTCAATCCAACAAAAGTACAACTGATAGATAGCGATATAGATATGACAGTCGCTGGAACATATGACTCCATTAATATGGTTGAAGGGGAATCTAAAGAAATTTCTGAAGCCAATATGTTTGAGGCATTGAAATTTGCTCATTCGACAATTAAAGATATTTGCAAAGCTCAAATTGAGTTAGCTTCAAAGTTAAATATAGTTCAAAAAGAATTTATTGCTACAATGCAAAACACCGAATTGCAAGCAAAAGTTAATTCAATTGCTCGTTCGAAAATGAAAAATATTGTTAATTCAGTATTGAAAAAGGAAGAACGATCTGATTCAAATAATAAATTGGTTAATGAAGTAATAGCGGAACTTCAAATTTTACCGGAACAAGAGGATTTAGTAAAAGAACTTATTTCAAATATTGAATATGAAGAAATGCGTGAAATGATTCTTTCTTCTGGTAAAAGATTGGATGGAAGAAAATTAACAGACATTCGACAGATAACTGTTGAAACTGGATTGTTGCCACGAGCACATGGTTCAGCCTTATTTACACGAGGAGAGACTCAATCTCTTACAACAGTTACACTTGGCACTAATCGTGATGAGCAAATGCTAGATGGAATGTTCGAAGAAGAACCACGTAGATTTATGCTTCATTATAATTTTCCTCCGTTCAGTACTGGTGAAGTTGGAAGACTTGGAACATCGCGTCGTGAAATTGGACATGGAAATTTAGCAGAACGTGCTTTAAAGAATTTAATTCCATATGATCTTGAATTTGGATATACAGTCCGTGTTATGTCCGATATTTTAGAATCAAACGGTTCATCTTCAATGGCAACTGTCTGTGCAGGCTCACTTGCTTTATTTGATGCTGGCGTTGCACTAAAAAAAGCTGTAGCTGGTATTGCTATGGGTCTTGTAAAAGAAGGAGATAGGTTTGCTATTTTAAGTGATATCTTGGGTAATGAAGATTTTCTAGGAGATATGGATTTCAAAGTTGCGGGAACTGTTGATGGAATTACTGCTTTCCAAATGGATATAAAAATTCAAGGTATTTCATTTGATATTTTGGAAAAAGCAATTGCACAAGCAAAAACTGGAAGATTACATATTTTGAAAATTATGAATGATTCACTCAGCGAACATCGCAAAGAAATTAGTCAATATGCACCACAGCTAATTAAAATAAAAATTCCAATAGATTCAATTGGCGCAGTAATTGGGCCAGGTGGAAAAAATATCCGTCAAATCATAAAAGATTCAGGTGTTGAGGATATTACAATTAACGATGATGGAGTAATTACTATTGCCGCTACTTCAAAAGAGGGAAGCGATAAAGCATTGCAATTAATTAAAGGAATTACAGCACTTCCAGAAGTTGGTGCAATTTATAAGGCAACTGTCAAAAAAATTATGGAATTTGGAGCATTTGTTGAAATACTTCCTGGCAAAGAAGGACTAGTTCATATTTCACAACTTGATGTTAAGAGAGTTGAAAAAGTTGCCAATTTTGTAAAAGTTGGAGATGTATTCGATGTAAAACTTATCAAGATTGATGATAAAGGAAGATTGGATCTTAGTAGAAAAGCTGTAATGGTTGAGAAACAAGAACCAACTACTATTTAATCTATCTCAATTAGTTGATGCTCGAAAAGTTGCGGATTAGTTTCGGTATACAACCAATTAATAAAATCCGGACCATATTTGTTTAAGTAATAAGTTATATTAAAAATTCGCTCTTGTGGTGAAGTTAATGGAAAAATATTATTCATTAATTTCAAATATTGGTTCTGTGTAATTATATCTCGGTTTGCTTTTGCTTGCAAAGTTTTTTCTTTTAGAACTTGTAATAATGATTCTGTTTTTTGAATAAAACTATTTATCGATCCTTCCAAAGTAGGATCAATTTGAAGTAAAGCAAATTGGATTTCATTAGTTGAATTTTTTATTTTTGTGGATAACGAAGAATAAAGTTCATCTAAATCAACATCTCCATCTTGCTCCTTAATGATATTTTGAACTTCAGATGGATTCATAATCATTTCCTTAAGTTTCAAATTAAATTTTTCTGAGATATTAGAAATTTTCTTCTCAACCAGTGTAATAGATGCTCTTGGATAAATAATTGGCATTGGAATATCAAATAGATTGTATACATCTTTTAATTGTGCAAAATAAGCGACTTCAGCAGGACCAGCCACGTAAGTTATAGTTGGCAATATTGTATCTTGGTAAATTGGCCTTAACACAACATTTGGTGAAAACAATTCCGGGGAGTTTGTTGCAAGGTTTTTCATTTCTTCTAAAGTAAAAGTTTGCCTTGAATTTTTTAAAAAGAAATGATCTCCTTGAGGTTCAATACTGTAACGTCCATCTTTATGAAACAAAAATAAATTTATTGGTTTTGATTTAATTTGAACATGATAAATTTCTTCCAACTCAGCAGATGTTTGAATAACGCGCTTCGAAACTTCCGAGGCGCTGGTTAATTCTTTAATAAATATATCTTTTGCTAAATGTTTTAATTTAGGAGCATTTGGGTTAATAAATATTACTCCGAATTGATGAAAGAGATGATTCAAAAATTCTGCAAATGATTCATAAAAAGATTTACCTTCAATAAAGATATTATCAATATTTGCAAAAAGAGGTGGAGTAAACTCGGTGCTAACAAGCATCCCTTTTAGTTGTTCAATAAATTGTTTGATCTTTCCATCAAATTTTAAATTCCCTGTTGGAGATATGAATTTAGTCTGAGGAGTTTCACCAATAAAATATTCAAGAGTTGAAATATTATTTTGAGTATCTATAACTTTTAGATTATTAATTTCAAGAAAATCATGATCTTCAGTATCGCACCAAAATACAGGAACGAAAGAATAAGAAGGATGCGAAATTTTGAGTGACTCAGATAACTTGATAGCGGTAATTAACTTATAAATTGTATATAAATGTCCACTCAGTAATCCAATTTGCTGCCCCGTAACAACTGCAAAACAATTATCGTTATAAAGAAGATCAATATTTGCCAAGGTTGAAACGCTGCAATGAATTGATCTATTTTGTTCACTTAAAACTTGAACTAATTCAGATCGGTTGTATTTGCGTTGGCTAAGATTGAAACAAAGAGTATCCCAACTTTCTTGATTGCGAAAATTATGATTAAAATATTTTTCAACTTTATTGTAAAAATAAATATAATCGGTAAACAAATCTGGAAAGTTTTCCGATGAATTTGGAAATTTAGTGTATGGAATTGATGTCATAATCTATCAAGATACTTTCTAAAATATTAAAGTGCAATTATTAATCTTGATTAACAATTTAACTAAAAGTATATTTGCAAATGAATTTAAAAGAAAAAATTGTAGTACAACTTCCATATTCAATGAAAAAAGGGGACAAAGTAAGAACTGAAACTCTGAGAATGCTAAAAGCACAGATTCTTGAATTTGAAAAGAAAGGTGCTGATCAAAAATTAACAGAAGCCGACGAACTAGCAATTTTGAATATTTCTGTTAAAAAAAGAAAAGAAGCAATAGAATTATATGAAAAAGGGAATAGACAAGAATTAGCAGAACAAGAAAAAGCGGAATTGAAAATAATATTTGAGTTTATGCCTCCTCAGTTATCTGAAAGTGATGCAACTGAAATTATTAAAAAAATAATATCTGAACTTGGTGCAACAGACGATAAGGATTTCCCAAAAGTAATTTCAAAAGCAATGCCAGAATTAAAAGGAAAAATTGATGGTAAAGTTGTAACAACAATTATTAAAAACTTACTTTCTGGCGCTAAATGAGTTTTACCGATTTAGCTATAGCAGGTTACTTTTTATTAAATTTATACTGGGGATGGAAAGATGGTTTAATTAAAAAACTACTTAAAGTAGTATTTTTAATTGCTGGCATTTATTTTGGACTAAATTATGCAACTCAATTCGGAAATAATTATTTGGCTTGGTTAACTTCATATTCTCAAGTTAGATCGTTTCTTGCATTTATTTTGATTCTAATTTCACTCTCGATAATACAAAGTATTTTATTGATGACAATCTTTAAATTATTAAGTGACAACTTATTAAACAAAATACTTGGAGTAATTTTAGGTATAATTCAAGGAGTCATAATTATTTCACTATTCTTAGCAATCAGTGAAAAAGTTTTTACCTATAATGTTACCGAATTAGTCAAATCCTCAAAAATTCTAAACCTATTATCAAGCAACAATTTTTTGTTTAATAAAGAAATAGAAAAGATTTTTTAAACAAGATTATGAAATGTTAAATCAAAATTCTGAACCTGATGTAAATGAAGAATTAGCAAAAAAGCTCGGACTTACATCTGACGAATATCAAAAAGTATTAGAAATATTAAAACGTGTTCCAACTTATACTGAGCTTGGAGTTTTCAGTGTAATGTGGAGTGAACATTGCAGTTATAAAAATTCTATTTTGGAAATTAAGAAACTTCCAAGATCTGGTAAAAATATGCTTGTTGAAGCAGGTGAGGAAAATGCCGGTTTAATTAATATTGGTAACGACTTAGCGGTAGCATTTAAAATAGAATCTCATAATCATCCATCAGCAATCGAACCTTATCAAGGTGCCGCAACTGGAGTTGGCGGAATTTTGAGAGATATTTTTACAATGGGCGCAAGACCAATTGCTGCTTTAAATTCACTTCGATTTGGTAATTTAGACAATAATAAAACCAAACAGTTGTTAAAAGGAGTTGCAAAGGGAATAGGGGATTATGGAAATTGTTTTGGTGTACCAACAGTTGGTGGTGAAATTTATTTTCATGATTGTTATAAGGACAATCCACTTGTAAATGCAATGGCAGTTGGAATTGTAAAACATGATAAAATTGCCAAATCATCAGTTAAAGGAATTGGTAGATCTGTGATGATAGTAGGTTCGGCAACCGGTAGAGATGGAATTCAAGGAGCATCATTTGCTTCGGAAGATCTCACTGAAAAATCTGAACTAAAAAGACCAGCTGTTCAAGTAGGAGATTCTTTTATTGAAAAGCTCTTACTTGAAGCCACGCTTGAAGTTATAAATGAAGACTTAATTGATAGTATACAAGATATGGGAGCTGCAGGGATTACTTGTTCAACGAGCGAAATGTCTGCCAAAGGAAATGTTGGAATGGAAATAAATCTGGATTTAGTTCCTCAACGTGAGAAAAATATGACTTCTTTTGAGATTATGTTATCTGAATCTCAAGAAAGAATGTTACTTGTTGCCAAACCAAATTGTGAAAAAAGAATTAACGAAATTTACGAGAAGTGGGATTTACATTGTATAAAAATAGGTAATACCACAGGAAAAAAAAACTTAGTAGTTCAATTTAAAAATATAATTGTTGTAAATATTCCGCCTCAATGCTTAGTTCTTGGAGGCGATGCACCAGTTTATGTGCGTGAAAAAAAACTTCCCGAATATATTAAAAATAATAAACTCAAAATTTTACAAAATTTTCCGGAACCTGATAATTACCTTGAAATGATTATTGAAATTTTAAAATCTCCGACAATAGCTTCAAAAAAATGGGTGACCCAACAATATGATTCTATGGTTCTCACTTCAACTGCATTTGTAGATAATACAGATTCAGCAATTGTTGAAATAACTTCAACAAACAAATTATTAGCAATGACGACAGATTGTAATAGTAGTTACGTTTATTTAAATCCTAAAGTTGGTGGAATGATTTCAGTTGCTGAATCTGCCAGAAATATTGTTTGTTGCGGAGGAACTCCGATTGGTGTTACAAATTGTTTAAATTTTGGAAATCCATACAATCCGGAAGTTTATTTTCAATTTTCTCATGCGATAGAAGGAATTGCTGAAGCTTGTCGAGCATTTGATACTCCGGTAACTGGTGGAAATGTAAGTTTCTATAATCAATCTCAAAATACTGCAATTTATCCGACACCAGTAATTGGAATGGTTGGAATAATTAATTCGATTGATGAAGTAATTCCTAATAAATTTCAAACAAATAATGATCGTATTTATTTGCTCGGTGGATTAACAGATAATATAAATGGAAGTTTATATTTAAAATTTCGAACGCAAGATGAAGGAACAGATTCGCCTGAATTTAGCTTAGAAAATGAAGTTATACTTCATAAAGCGATTACAGATTTAAATAAAAATAATTTAATTACATCAGCACATGATATTTCTGAAGGTGGGTTGTTAGTAACGTTATGTGAAATGTCATTTAATAACCGAAATTTAGGATTTAAAGTCGATTTAGACCGATCAAATAGATTGGATCATCAATTATTTTCAGAAAGCCAATCAAGAGTGGTAGTTACAGTTAAAGATTCAAATAAAGAGAAATTTGAGAAGTTGTGTAAAAATGTAAATCAAGAATATCAAAAATTAGGCTTTGTAATTGACAACTATATTAAAATTAATGGGGAAGTAGCTGTTGAAATCACTACACTAAAAGATCAATACGAATCTAGTTTAGCTACTAAACTGACTTAATACTACTTTACATAACATATATTATATACTAATATTTATTTTAATCAATAGATTATATAATTAAATAAATAATTAATACAAGGATTGTCGATCCTCCGATTATCCACCAATAAAATGAAATATCAAAAAAATCGTTACTCGATTGATC
>SXSI01000030.1 GCA_005792285.1 Bacteroidota bacterium | reverse complement strand
GGGGGGATTCGAACCCCCGATGGACTTACGCCCATATTAGTTTTCGAGACTAACGCCTTCAACCACTCGGCCACCTCTCCAGCTTTGTAAAAATATGCAAATCTCATCATATTTCTATTTCATTTATTTCAATTTGGAATAAGTGCACCTTTTAGTAATTTAAATCATGAATAACTCTCGCAGAGAATTTTTGCAAAAAACAGTAGCTTCAACTTTACCACTTGCATTTCCAACAGCAACTTTATTTGCTGGAAAGGCATTAAATAATTCGATACAAAATTCTACAATTCAACTTCAAAATTTATTTAATGAAGATTGGGAGTGGCGAAAAAGAAATTATCCGGAGAGTGCTTCGTCGTATGGAGACAATCGCTACAACAATAAACTGACTGATATTTCCGTTGAAGCAATTGCCGAGAGAAACGAATATGATAAAGTTATTCTGAAAAAAATATCTTTAATAAATAAAAATGAACTTAATACACAGGATCTTTTGTCTTATGATTTATTTTTTAAAGAAAAAGAATCATCCGTTAATGGCCAACATTTTAATTCGGAATATTTTATAATTGATCAACTCGATGGTCCGCAACTCGGTTTTGCAAGAATGATTCAAAATATGCCGTATAATTCCATTCTCGATTATGAAAATTATTTATCAAGATTAAATGCTTTTCCAAAATATGCTGAACAGATTATAAAACTTTTACAACTTGGAATTGAGACTAAATGGGTTCAAGCTGCAATTCCACTTAGAGGTGTTCAATCTCAAATTGAAGATCAGCTTGTATTAAATATTGAGGAGAGTATTTATTATTCACCTTGCAAAAAATTCCCAAAAGATTTTTCAATTGAAGAAAAAAATAAACTTTCAAAAGAAAGTAAAAAAGTTATTTCGGAAATAGTATTTCCCGCATTTAAAAAATTATTGGATTTCATTAAAAATAGTTATCTACCAAAATGCCGAACAAATTTAAGCATACAATCAATTCCAGATGGCGGGGATTATTACGAATATTTAATTCAACGGAGAACGACTACAAAAAAATCTGCAAAAGAAATCCATGAAATTGGCAATTCTGAAGTTGCAAGAATTCGATCGTTAATGGAGAAAGTAATTTTATCTCTAAATTTCAAAGGAACATTTAATGATTTTTTAATTTTTCTGAGAACTGATCCACAATTTTATTACACGAAGCCGGAAGATTTAATAACAGGATACCGGGAAATTGCAAAACGTGTTGACGGTGAACTTCCAAAGTTATTTGCTGAACTTCCAAGATTGTCGTATGGTATAAAAGCATTTCCGGATTACGAAGCACCGACACAAACAACTGCACGTTATTATTCTGGAGCGGCAGATGGAACAAGAGCAGGTTATTTTATGGCGAACACTTATAAATTAGAAACTCGCCCAAAGTACGAAATGGAAGCATTAACAATTCACGAGGCAATGCCGGGACATCATTTACAAATTGCCCGCGCGCAGGAATTAAAAAATTTACCTGAATTTCGTCGTCAAGCTGGATACACTGCTTTTGTTGAAGGATGGGCTTTGTATTCCGAAAGTTTAGGAGAAGATATGGGATTTTATTCCGATCCTTATTCAAAATTTGGACAACTAACTTACGAAATGTGGCGAGCTTGTCGACTTGTTATCGATACCGGAATTCACGCATTCAACTGGAGTAGAGATCAATCAATTGATCATATGAAATATAATTCTGCAAAATCTGAAAATGATATTGCTGTAGAAATTGATAGATACATTGTTTGGCCGGCGCAAGCACTTGCATATAAAATTGGTGAATTAAAAATCAAAGAATTGAAAGAGAAAGCAAAATCGAAACTTGGAAATAAATTTGACATCAGAAAATTTCACAATGCAATTCTTGATAATGGAGCATTGCCGCTCGATATTTTAGAAATTCAAATTGACAATTGGATTACATCAAAAATAGTTAATTGATCTAAATTAACTTTTGAATTCTGTCATCTCTTTCGTATTTTCAATAAAGCAATTAATAAAAAAGGAGATAATGTGACTTTACAAATAAATCAAAGTGCTATAGATTTTACATTACTAGATTCAGCACGACAACCATTTAATTTAAATGCAAATAGTGGAAAGAAAGTTGTTCTTTTATTTTTACCTGGTGCTTTTACAGGAGTTTGCACAAAAGAAGTTTGCGCATTTCAATCCACTATGAATGTATATCAAAATTTAAATGCAGTTGTAGTTGCAATAACACCGGATAGTCCATTTGCAAATAAAGCATTTGCCGATGCAAATAAAATTTCGTTTCCAGTTTTGAGTGATCACACAAGATCAGTCGCTTCAATTTATGGTGGTTTGCACGAGAATTTTGCAGGGATGCAACAATACTCTGCACCAAAAAGAGCAGTTTATGTAATTGACGAAAGTGGAAAAGTTTCTTATTCATGGGTAAGTGAAAATCCAGGCGCGGAACCACTTTACGATGAAATTGCAAAAGCAGTACAATGATTAACCAAATAAGTGTTGATGATTACCAAAAACTTCGAACTGATAAAAAAGAAATTATTTTAATTGATGTTCGCGAAGAGTGGGAACATAAAATTGTTAATTTTGAAGAAGCAAAACTTATTTCATTAAATACTTTAAGCGAAAATATTCAATCTCTTGATAAAAGTAAACAATATATAATTCATTGCCATCATGGGGTGAGAAGTTTGCAGGCTTGTTTACTTTTGAAGAATAAAGGATTTAATAATGTTTCAAATCTCAAAGGTGGAATTGATGCAATGTCCGAAATTGATCCAAAATTTAAAAAGTATTAAAATTAAATAATGTTAAAAGTTGGGAGTAAAGCGCCAAACTTCGAATTACCAGGAACTGACGGAAAGCATTATTCTTTAAAAGATTTCGCCGGTAAAAAATTAATTCTTTTTTTTTATCCCAAAGATGATACAAGTGGATGTACAAAAGAGGCTTGTTCGTTTCAAGATGAATTTTCTGAAATTAAAAAGTTGAATGGTGCAATTGTCGGCTTAAGTGGAGATTCAATTGAATCTCATTTAAAATTTCAAAAAAAATATAAATTAAATTTTTTGCTTCTTTCTGATGAATCGAAATCTGTATTGACGAAATATGGAGTTTGGCAAGAAAAAAGTATGTATGGAAGAAAATATATGGGCGTTGTCCGAACAACTTTTATAATTAATGAAAAAGGGAAAATTCAATCCATATTTAATAAAGTTAAAGTTGATGGACATACTTTAGAAGTAATCGAACAATTAAAAAAATAAATTGCTATTAAAATGAATAACGAGAAGAAACAAATTCTTGCAGAATTTATCGGAACATTTTCTTTTTTATTTATTGGATTGATTGCAGTTATCATGCAAGGAAATTTATTTGTTGTTGCATTTTCATTTGGAGTCGGTTTAGCAATAATGATTTCAATCTTTGGAAAAATTTCCGGAGCACATTTTAATCCCGCAGTTACAATTGCAATGTTAGTCGTAAAAAGAATTAAAATAAACTTAGCGATAAAATATATTTTAACTCAACTTTTAGCGGGAATAGCGGCAACATATTTACTAAAAATATTACTTCCACTTGAATTTGGTGAAAAAATAGGATTTGTTTTATCAACTTATTCAACCAATTTAAATTTTATAACTGCAATTTGTATCGAAGCAATACTTTCTTTCTTCTTAATAATTACAATTTTCGGAACTGCAGTTTCTGGAAAAGCACCAAAAATTTCAAGCTTTGGAATTGGATTAATTGTTTTTGCAAACATTCTCGTTGCAGGTGATTTAACTAGTGCTTCGATGAATCCAGCTCGGTCGTTTGGACCAGCTTTTATTTTAGGTAATTGGGACCAAAATTTAGTTTATTGGATTGGACCAATTTTAGGAACATCAATTGGTGCTTTCATTTATGAAAAAATATTTTTATCTAACAAATGACTTTCTTAACTCGTCGAGAACATTTTTCAGCATCACACAGATTGTATAATCCTATGTTTAGTGATGAAAAGAATTTTGAAATATTTGGAAAATGTTCAAATCCAAATGGCCACGGACATAATTATTATGTTGAGGTAACTGTTTGTGGAGAAGTCGCAGCTGATACTGGATTTTTAATAAATTTAGAAATTCTAAAAAAAATATTGAAAATTAGTTTTATTGATAAAGTTGACCACAAAAATTTGAATAGCGATGTTGAATTTTTATCAAATATTAATCCAACATCTGAGAATATTGCAATTGCATGCTGGAATCAAATTGAATCTCAAATACAAAAATATTGTAAATTATATTCGGTTAAATTATTTGAAACAGAAAAAAACTTTGTTGAGTTCAGAGGAAATGTAAAATGAATAAATTAAATAAAAAATCTTCTATTGAAGTTTTGATTCAGGAATTGCTCATAAATCTTGATGAAGATCCAAAAAGGGAAGGATTACTAAAAACTCCTGAGAGAGTTGCAAGAGCATATAAATATTTCACGAAAGGTTATAAAGAAGATGCCGCGAAAATTATTAATGGAGCAATCTTCAAAGAAAAAAATCAGGAAATGGTAATTTTAAAAAAGATAGATTTTTACTCTTTGTGCGAACATCATTTACTTCCATTTTTCGGAAAAATGCACATTGCATATATTCCAGATGGAAAAATAGTTGGACTTTCAAAAATTCCAAGAATTGTAGAAGTATTTTCAAAAAGATTGCAAGTTCAAGAAAGATTAACATGTCAAATCGCAGCAGCGTTATATGAAACTCTAAAACCGCAGGGAGTTGCAGTTGTTTGCGAAGCTCAACATATGTGCATGATGATGCGAGGAGTTGAAAAACAAAATTCAATTACGACTACAAGTGAAATGTTGGGAATCTTCAAAGAAAATGAAAATACTAGAAAAGAATTTCTAACTTTAATCTCACACAATTATGTGTAAATGAAAAAAAAAATTAATTCCCCAGTAGTTTGGATAACCGGCGCAAGTAAGGGAATTGGAAAAGAAATTGCTTTTTCTTTTGCACAAATCGGTTGTCAAGTAATAATTTCCAGCAGGAATAAAAAATTATTAGCTGAAACCGAAAAATATATTTCAAAATTAAATGGAAAAGTTAAAGCCATTTCTTGCGATGTAAGTTCTGAAAAAAGTGTAAAATTATGTTCTGCAAAAATTAAAAAATTATTTGGACATGTTCACATACTTGTAAATAATGCTGCGATTACAGAGTTTCTTCCTTTTGATAAAACAAGTTCAAAACAATTTGACGCAATTATAAATACAAATTTGAAAAGTATTTTTCTTTGTACAAATTCAGTTTTAAATCAAATGAAGAAAAAAAAGAGTGGAGCTATCATTAATATTCTTTCTGTTGCGGCAATTAAAACTTTTACTAATTCATCAGTTTATTCTGCATCAAAAGCCGGAGCATCAGCTTTAACGAAATCGCTTCGTGAGGAAGTTAGAAAATTTGGAATTCGTGTTATTAATATTCTTCCGGGGATGGTAAATACGGAAATGTGGAGTTTGAAGGATCGAAAATTATTTAGTTCACGAATGTTAAATCCAAAAGATGTAGCTGAAATCGTTCTCTCAGCTTATTGTCAACCAAATTCTGTTATGATCGAAGAAATTATTGTTCGTCCACAATCTGGTGATATCTAAATTGTAAATGATGGTATTTAAAAAATATCTATTTATAATATCCTCCATTTTTATTTTAAATGCATGTTCTTTGCCAAATTGGATTAGCGATCCTCTGAGTCAATACAAAACAAATTTAACCACTTATTTTAATATTTATTATAATGCAAATATATTATTTGAAGAGGGTGAGAAAGAAATAAGAAAACAAGAAATTGATTTAATTAAAAAAAATCTACAAAGTCATATATTTAACATTCCATTATTACCGACAACTCCCGCAACAAGTCAGCAAAAATTAACCGATGCAATTGCAAAGTCATCTAAAATATTATCGCTTCATAGTAGTTCCAGTTATGTAGATGATGCAATTTTTTTAATTGGAAAATCTTATTATTTAATGAATGAGCATTTTAAGGCCGAAAGAAAATTTCAGGAATTACTCGCAACTTCGAATGATGAAGAATTAAAAAAAGAAGCAAAATTATTTTTAGTCAAAACCTACAGGAAGCAACTATTGTTCGAAAAAGAATTAAGTTTACTAAATGAATTGCAAGCCACAATTGATGATGAAATTAAAAGTGAAGTTTATTTTGAATTTGGTTATTTGTATCAACAGCAAAAAAATAACGATGAGGCATTTAAGTATTTTGAGAAAGCAATTGAGCTCACGGAAAATGATTTACTAATTCCATATTTATCTTATTCATTGGGGTATTTAGCAACTCAATTGAATAAAAAAGATGAAGTAAATAATTATTTTACAAAATTAAAAGATTTGGAGGATATAGATTACCATTTTCTTGCAGAATTTGAACTTATAAATTTTTCTCCTGCAGAAAATAAAATTGATAAATATAAATCAATGCTGGAAGATCCATTATACAAGAGTTATCGAGATAAAATTGAATATGAAATTGCAATGTCATTTTATTTAGATAAAAAATATGAAACCGCATTAAGTTATTTTAACAAAATAGATACGACTTATAAAAATAGTGAGGTCTCCGGAAAATCTTATTTTATGCAGGCTGAATACTACGAAATTGTTAAAGGTGATTTAATAAAAGCTTTGGATAAATATAAATCAGCAATTGCAAACAAACTTACTCCCGATTTAAAAATAATTGCAGATGAAAAATATTCTTCATTAAATATTTATTTAAAAACCAAGGATGAGATTGCAAAAATAGAATTTTTAATTGATACTTTAAATTTACAATTACTAAACATAAAACCTGACTCAGTAAAAAGTATTTCTATTTCTGCGAAAGATTCATTGGTTAATTTGCTTTCGTCTCAGCAGTATGAACTTGCAACATATTTTTATATAAATAAAAATAATATAGATTCAGCAAGTTATTATTTAAATAAAATTGTTAACTCAAAAAATAAAACTGCGATAGTTGCAAGTTCGATTTACATGTTAGCAGAAATTACCAATATTAATAAATCGCTAAAAGATTCACTTTATAATATTTTAGAAACGGATTATCCAAAATCAGGATATTCAAGTAAAATTAATAAAGATAAAAAAATTAAGTCTGAAGTTGCTTTTTCATCACTTGAAGAAGCTGAAAAATATTTAACTTCTCAAAATTATTTAAAAGCACAGGAAGTTTATTCTCGAATAATCAAAACAACTTCTTATCCACAGGAAAAAGAGAAAGCAATGTTGGCTTTGGGATTTATTTACGAAAAATATTTACAACAAAATGATTCTGCAAAATCTATTTACTCAAAAATTGTAGATCAATTTCCAAAATCAACATCAACTGAGCGGATTAAAGGTAGAATCAAGAAACCTGAAATTGTTAAAACTGACAGTTCAATTATTAAAACTGATAGCTTAATTGTTAAATAAAATGATTCAAGAAAACGCAAAATGTATTTCTGTAAAAAAATTGACTCCGGAAATATATCAGTTAACATTTAGATCAAGCAAAATTGCAAAAATTGCAAAACCCGGTCAGTTTATTAATTTAAAAGTTGACAATACTTTATATCCACTTTTAAGACGCCCTTTTAGTATTTCAGATATTGTTGGTGCAAATGTATCAATTATTTTTAATGTAGTTGGCGAAGGGACAAAGCGACTAGCTAAAAAAGTAAAGAATGATTTAATTGATATAATTGGTCCTTGTGGAAATTCATTTCCAATTAAAGAATTAAACAAAAATACTTTTGTATATCTCGTAGCAGGAGGATTAGGAGTTGCACCTTTTCCATTTTTAATAAGAAAATTTTCTGCTAAACAAAAATTTATTACAATTCTTGGAGCAAGAAATCGAAATTATATTTTAAAGGATGGATTAAAAAATATATTAATATCAACCGACGATGGTTCAGTTGGATTAAAAGGAAATGTTATTGACTTAATTCGTAAATCGATTTCAACTTCAAATAATAAAGATTCAGTTATTTTTGCTTGCGGACCAACTCCGATGATTAAAGCAGTTTCGGAATTTGCAATGAAAAATGGAATCACAGTTTACGCTTCACTTGAATGCGATATGGCTTGCGGAATTGGATTGTGCCAAGGTTGTAATATTGAAATGAATAATCTTACCAGTAAATATGAATTAGTTTGTAAAAATGGACCAATTTTTAATTTAGAAAATATTAAATTTTGATGATTAAAGAATCCTTCAAAATAAAAAATGTAACTTTTAAAAACAGAGTTTTCGTTGCTTCGGGAACTTTTGGATATGGAAACGACATTCCAACTTTAGTTGATGTAAGTAAATTAGGTGGAATAATGACCAAGTCATTGTCAATGAAACCTCGTGATGGAAATCCATCTCCAAGAATTGTTGAAACGTCAAGTGGAATGTTAAATTCAATTGGACTTGCAAATATTGGAGTTGAAAAATTTATAAATGAAAAACTTCCACAACTTAAAAATCTCGATACATCCATTATTGCAAATATTGCTGCAAGTACAATAAAAGAATATTGCGGACTTGTTGAAGTTTTAAATTCCTATAAAACTGTAAAGGGATTTGAAATAAATATTTCTTGTCCGAATGTAAAAGAAGGTGGATTAACTTTTGGTGTTGATGTAAAATCTGTAGAAAAAATTACAAAGCTAATTCGAAAATTAACTAACAAGCCGATTATTTTAAAATTAACTCCAAATGTAACTTTTATTTCTGAATTTGCACGCGCTGCAGAATCTTCGGGAGCAGATGCGGTTTCTGTAATTAATACAATTGTTGGGATGGCAATAAATATTAAAACTCGAAAACCAAAAATTTCTACAATTACCGGGGGACTTTCCGGTCCTGCAATTAAACCAATTGCTTTAGCAAAAGTTTATGAAACTGTAAAAGCAGTTTCAATTCCGGTTATTGGAATTGGTGGAATTATAAATTGGATGGATGCAATCGAATTTTTTATTGTTGGTGCAAGTGCAATACAAGTTGGAACTGCAAATTATATTAATCCTTCTGTCGGTGTTTCAATTGCTGAAGGAATTAGAAACTATTGTAAAGATTTAAAATTAAAAGATATTCAGCAAATTATCGGAACACTTGAAACAGGGAAGTCATCTTCGATAATTGATAGTTGGTTATAAAAATTTTGAATATAAAACTCTCAACACATTTAAAATTCCTATATAATTTAGAATTATTTGGGATAAAACTTGGATTAAATAATATTCAGAAACTTCTGAATTATTGCGAAAATTCACAGAATAATTATCCAACAATTCATATTGCCGGAACAAATGGAAAAGGAACAACTGCACATGCAATTGCTGCAACTTTGCAACTTGCGGGTTATAAAGTTGGATTGTACACATCGCCTCATCTAATTCGATTTACTGAACGAATTAAAATTAATGGTTGTGAAATTTCAGATTCAGAATTAAATAGTTTAGTAAAATTATTTAAATCAGAAATTATTAAAAGTAAATCAACTTTTTTTGAAGCAACAACTGCAATTGCATTTAAATATTTTAGTGATAAAAAAGTTGACATTGCAATAATTGAAACTGGATTAGGTGGAAGATTAGATGCGACAAATATTTTAAAACCAATTTGCAGTGTAATTACATCAATTGGAATGGATCATACAAAAAAACTTGGCAATTCAATTAAATTAATTACAAAAGAAAAAGGTGGAATAATTAAATCTCAAGTTCCATTATTCACAAATGTCGCACAAAAATCTTCATTAAATATTTTAAAGAATATCGCAAAGAAAAATAATTCTAAAGTTAGACTTATAGAACCAAATAATAATTTGAAGTTATCGCGAGAAGTTTTAAAATTTATAAATTTGAATTATTTAAAAATCTCAAAATCACAAATTGATTTAGGTTTAAAAAAATATAAACAATTAACTGGTTTGCATGGAAGATTTGAAATAATATCTAAAAAACCTTTAACTGTTCTAGATGTAGCACATAATCCCGATGCGATAAAAAATTTAGTTAATAGTTTAAAATGCAATTATCCAAAAAAGAAATTTATTGTTCTGTTTGGCGTAATGAAGGATAAAGATTACGGATGTATGTGTAAAGAGCTGCTTAAATTAAATCCAATTATTATTTCTGTGCAAGCAAATACAAATCGATCGTTATCATCAAAAATAATTACAAATTATTTTCTTAAGAAAAATTTAACTGCAATTAATTGTAAGCAAATTAATACTGCATATGAACTCGCAACGAAACTGACAGTCGAAGATCAAATATTGGTTATTACAGGTTCACATTATGTGGTTGGAGAAGTTTTACAAAATCATTTTAATGCTTGACATTATAACTTTTTGCATATATATTTAACCAAATTTAACCCCGAAGTACAAGCCAAAATAATTTCATTCTAAATTTTATCAATTAATCACGAGGTACTAATAATGACAAATAATTTTGTCGATTTAAAATCAAAAAAAATAACAGAACTGCACGAGATTGCTGAAAAACTTACAATTGTAGATTACTTAGATTTACGCAAGCAGGAATTAATATTTAAAATTCTTGAAGCTCAAAGCGCTGCAGATGGATTAGCGTTTAGTAAAGGGGTTTTAGAAGTACTGCCAGATGGTTTTGGATTTCTAAGATCAGCAGCATATAATTATTTACCTTCTCCAGATGATATTTATGTTTCTCCCTCACAAGTTAAAAAATTTGGGTTACGAACTGGAGATTCAGTTTCCGGTCAAATTCGTCCTCCGAAAGATGGAGAGCGATTCTTTGCGTTACTCAAAGTAACTACAGTAAACGAACTTTCGGGTGAAAAAATTCACGAACGAGTTCATTTCGAAAGTTTAACTCCACTTTATGCAGATGAAAGATTAAATTTGGAAACTTCTCCTGGCGAATACGCAATGAGAGTTTTGGATATGTTGTCTCCAATTGGAAAAGGACAACGTGGAATGATTGTATCTCCACCTAAAGCTGGAAAAACAATTTTACTACAAAAAATTGCAAATAGTATCTTAAGAAATAATCCTGAAGTTCATCTTATAATTTTATTAATCGATGAACGTCCGGAAGAAGTTACAGATATGGAACGATCAGTTTCCGCTGAAGTTATTTCCTCAACTTTTGATGAGCCACCGGAAAGACACGTTCAAGTTGCAGAAATGGTTTTGGAAAAAGCAAAACGACTTGTCGAAGCAAAACACGATGTTGTAATTCTACTCGACAGTTTAACGCGACTTGCAAGAGCTCATAACACTGTTATTCCACATTCCGGAAAAATACTTTCTGGTGGAGTTGATGCAAATGCATTGCACAGACCAAAAAGATTTTTTGGTGCTGCAAGAAATATCGAAGAAGGTGGAAGTTTGACAATTATTGCAACTGCACTTATTGAAACTGGAAGTAGAATGGATGAAGTTATTTTTGAAGAGTTCAAAGGAACTGGTAATATGGAAATTGTACTCGATCGAAAACTTGCTGATAAACGAGTTTATCCAGCAATTGATGTAAATAAATCCGGAACAAGAAAAGAAGAACTACTTATTACGAAAGAAGATATTAATAGAATTTGGGTACTTAGAAAATTTTTAAGTGAATTTAATTCTGTCGAAGCGATGGAATTTTTATTACAACGACTTACTAGTACAAAATCGAACAAGGATTTTCTAAAGTCAATGAGTACATAAATCATTAAGGTTGTATCCTTAATCTCTTCTTCCTAAATTTCTTTATGAATGATGTAGTAATTGTTAACGCAGTTCGATCTCCAATCGGATCACTTTCAGGTGTATTAGCCCCAATTTCAGCCCAAAGACTGGCATCTCTAACAATCATAGAATTGTTAAAACGAGCCGAACTCAATAGTTCAGATGTAAATGAAGTTATTATGGGAAATGTAATTTCTGCTGGAGAAGGACAAGCTCCTGCACGACAAGCTGCAGTTTTTGCAGGTTTACCATTATCAGTTGATTGTTTGACTATAAATAAAATGTGTGGTTCTGGAATGAAAGCTGTTATGCTTGGAGCTCAGTCAATACAAACTGGAGTTTCTGAAATAGTTATTGCTGGTGGAATGGAAAGCATGTCGAATGCACCATTTCTTTTACGAAACGCTCGTTCCGGTTATAAATTGGGAAATCAAACACTTCAAGATTCAATTATTACTGATGGACTTTGGGATGTTTATAATAATTTTCATATGGGAAATGCTGCAGAGCTATGTGCGCGTTCGCAAAATATTTCAAGAGAAGAACAAGATATATTTTCAATCGAAAGTTATAATCGTGCTCAACGAGCCACAAATTCCGGCGAGTTTAGAGATGAAATATTAGATGTAATAATCGAAGATCGAACTGGAAAGAAAATAATTTCTCAAGATGAAGAACCAGCGAAAGTAAAATTCGATAAAATTCCAAATCTGAAACCAGCTTTCGACAAAACTGGAACTGTGACTGCAGCAAACTCATCAAAAATAAATGATGGAGCTGCAACACTACTTCTTATGTCAGCTGATAAAGCGAAAGAAAAAAAATTAAAACCAATTGCTAGAATTTTAGGATTTACTTCTCATTCACGGAAACCGGAAGAATTTACAATTGCTCCAGCAGATTCGGTAAATAAACTTTTAAAAAAACTTTCGTTAACCTCAAAGGAAATTGATTTGTTCGAAATCAATGAAGCATTTGCAGTTGTTGCTCTTGCAAATATGAAATTATTAAATCTTACACACGAAAAAGTAAATGTAAATGGAGGAGCGGTTGCACTTGGTCATCCAATTGGAGCGAGTGGAGCGAGAATTCTTGTAACATTAATTCATGCACTTCAAAAAAGAAAATTAAAAAAGGGAATAGCCTCAATTTGTATTGGTGGCGGAGAAGCTACTTCGATGGCTGTGGAGATCTTAAATTGAAAAATATTTTAGTTATCGGAAGTGGCACAATGGGAAATGGAATTGCTCATTTATTTGCGATGAATAATTTTTCTGTAACATTAAATGATGTCTCAATAGAAATATTAAATAAAGCAATTTCTACAATTTCATCAAATCTTGATCGCCAAATAAAAAAAGGTGAGATAACTGAATCGCAAAAAAAAATTATACTTTCAAATATTTCTATTTCTTCAAAACTTGAAGATTCTACTTCAAATGTTGATTTGGTAATTGAAGCTGTTTCGGAAAACAAAAACCTAAAACTTGGAATATTTAAAAAATTAGATTCACTGACTTCTAATAATGTAATTCTTGCGAGCAACACTTCATCAATTTCGATTTCGGAATTAGCTTCTGCAACAACCAAGCCGGACAAAGTAATTGGAATGCATTTTATGAATCCAGTTCCGATTATGAAATTAATTGAAGTTATTCGTGGACTTGCAACTTCTGATGAAACTTGTAATAAAATAATGCAACTCGCCACTTCACTAAATAAAACTCCAGTTGAAGCAAATGATTATCCGGGATTCGTTGCGAATAGAATTTTAATTCCAATGTTGAATGAAGCCATGTATTGTGTAATGGAAGGAGTTGCTAAACCCGATGCAATTGACACTGTAATGAAATTAGGAATGAACCATCCGATGGGACCACTTTCACTTGCCGATTTTATTGGACTCGATGTTTGTTTGTCAATTATGAATGTGCTTCATTCTGGATTTAATAATCCGAAATATTTGCCTTGTCCGCTTCTTGTAAAAATGGTTGCAGAAGGAAATCTTGGAAGAAAAACAGGAAAAGGATTTTTTAATTATAACTAATTATGGATTTTAATTTAAACGAAACTCAAAAATTAATTCAAGAAACTGCACGTAAATTTGCACAAGATGAACTTGCAGCAACTGCAGATTATCGTGACGAGAAAGAAGAATTTCCAACAGAACAAATTAAAAAACTTGGCGAATTAGGATTTATGGGAATGCAAGTTCCAGCAAAATATAATGGCGCCGAATTAGATTCTTTAAGTTATGTAATTGCAATGGAAGAAATTTGCAAAGTTGATGCTTCTGTTGGTGTGGTTATGTCTGTAAATAATTCTTTGATTTGTGCCGGAATAAATAAATATGGAACAGAATTTCAAAAAGAAAAATATTTAAAAGATTTGGCAAGTGGAAAAAAACTTGGTGCGTTTGCTTTATCAGAACCGGAAGCAGGAAGTGATGCAACTAATCAACATACAACTGCAATTCGAAATGGTGATTATTATATTTTGAATGGGATTAAAAATTGGATTACAAATGGAAGCACTGCTGATATTATAATAGTAATGGCTTCATCGGATTCTACAAAAGGTGCAAAAGGAATAAATGCTTTTATTGTAGAAAATAATTATCCAGGATTTTCAGTTGGAAAAAAAGAACGCAAACTTGGAATCAGAAGTTCAGATACAGTTTCACTTTCATTTCAAGATGTAAAAGTCCCAGTTGAAAATAGAATTGGTGAAGAAGGTTTTGGATTTAAATTTGCAATGAATACTCTCGATGGTGGAAGAATTGGAATTGCAGCACAAGCTCTCGGAATTGCACAAGCTTGTCTCGATGCATCTCTAAAATATTCTAAAGAAAGAAAAGCATTCGATAAACCAATTTCTGAACTTCAGGCAATTCAATTTAAACTTGCAAAAATGGCAACTGAAATTGAAGCTGCAAGATTATTAGTTCATCAAGCTGCGCAATTAAAAGATTCTGGAATTGATTATACAAAACAAGCAGCAATGGCAAAACTTTTTGCTTCAAAAGTTGCAGTAAATTCAGCATTAGAAGCAATTCAAATTCATGGCGGATATGGTTATATTCGTGAGTATAATGTTGAAAGATATTTGCGTGATGCAAAAATT
>SXSI01000003.1 GCA_005792285.1 Bacteroidota bacterium | reverse complement strand
TGCGCTCTACCAACTGAGCTACTCCCGCAATATTATTTCTTATCAAATTTACAAAATGTTTGGAAAATTTCACCGTGATATTTCTAATATCTGATATTTTAAAATTCCTGCCGGAACTATTATTTCAACAACATCGTTAATTTTTTTTCCCATTAATCCTTTTCCAATTGGAGATGTAACTGAAATTTTATTCTGCTCAAAATCAGCTTCTTCCTGTGCGACAATTGTAAATTCAATTTTATTATTTTTCTTTAAATCTTTTAATTTCACTTTCGTAAGAATATATACTTTATCATTTGGAAGATCTTTAGCATCAATAATTCTTGCACGTGAAAACACATCTTCAAGTTTTGCAATTCTATATTCATGATGTTGTTGAGCTTCCTTCGCAGCATCATATTCTGCATTCTCACTTAAATCACCGTGTGCTCTGGCTTCTGCAATTTTAAATGCAATTTCTTTTCGCCCAGTAGTTTTTAACGCACGAAGTTCCTTTTTAAGCTCTTCATACTTTGAACGAGTCAGATATGTTTTTTCCGGTTGTCCGTTTTGCATTTTTATTTAAGTTTTTATGAAAAAAATAAGCCATCGACTTTTGATCTTTGGCTTTATTTCGAAACTTATTTTAATTTATACGAAAATGCAAGTTTTAAGCTTGCGTAACATCTCCTGCTTTATTAACAACTACAATCGAAGATTTTTCTATTTTTACTTTAACCTTTTCAGCAATTTCAAGTAAAACTGTTTTTTCATCGGTACCTGCAATTTCACCATGAATTCCGCCGGCTGTAATAACTTTATCCCCTTTTTTAATTGAACTTATTAATTTATCTTTTTCTTTTTGTTTTTTATTCTGTGGTCGAAGTATCATAAAATAAAAAATCAAAATAATCATACTGAACATTAAAAGCGTACTCCAAATTTCACCTCCACCTTGTCCAGATTGCGGTGGTGCTAATAAAATAATTTTATCCATCAATTCTCTCCGTTAATAATTGTTTGTAATGTTGAAACTGTTTCTTTTTTCCAAGATGCATATTCGTTTTTAAGAATCGCATTTCTTGCTTCTTTAATTACACAAAGATAATAAGAAATGTTGTGAATTGTAGCTAAATGTAATCCTAAAATTTCTTTTGTATTAAACAGATGTCGTAAATATGCTCTCGAATGATTTTGACATACATAACATTTACAACTTTTATCAATAGGATTATTGTCGTCAAAATATTTTGCATTTCGAATATTTACTTTTCCAAACCTAGTAAAGAGTTGTCCATTTCTTGCATTCCTAGTTGGAAGAACACAATCAAAAATATCAACTCCGCGAGAAATACATTCAATTAAATTTTCCGGTGTACCAACTCCCATTACATATCTAACTTTTTCTTTTGGAAGATTTGGAATTGTATAATCTAAAATTTCGTACATAATTTCTGCCGGCTCACCAATTGCAAGTCCACCAACTGCATATCCATCAAATTTTAGTTCAATTAATTTATTTGCAGATTCAATTCTTAGATTTTTATAAACTCCACCTTGAACTATTCCAAATAATTGCTGTTTATAATTGTAGAGTGATTTATTATTTTCAAATCTCTCTTTACTCTCTTTCGCCCATTTTAAAGTTAACTCTAAAGATTTTTTAATATATTTTTCATCACTTGGAAAAGGAGTACACTCATCAAGCACCATCATAATATCACTTCCAATTGATCTTTGAATGTCGATTACTTTTGCAGGAGTAAAAAAATGTTTTGAACCATCGTGATGAGAAACGAATTCAACACCTTCATCATAAATTTTACGAATATCTGAAAGTGAAAAAACTTGATAACCACCACTATCAGTTAAAATTGGTTTTGTCCAACTCATAAATTTATGAAGTCCGCCAAATTTTTCGAGCAATAAAGTTCCTGGGCGTAAATATAAATGATAAGTATTCGATAAAATTATTTCTGCTCCTGCACTTTCCAAATTATCGTTACTTAAAGTTTTCACACTTCCTTGCGTTCCAACTGGCATAAACATCGGAGTTTCAATTTCACCATGATCTGTAAATATTTTTCCGGCTCGCGCTAAATCGGATGTTGTCTGAAGTTCAAAATTCATAGCTCGAAATTAACATTATTTTTCTTGAATTCTCAGTATCAACTTTGTAGTTTAAAATTAAATTTAAAAAAGGAATTCAAATGAAAAAAATAATTATTTCCATTTTAGTTTTATCCCAAAATATATTTTCACTTCTATCGGATACTACTTCAAAAAAACCTGAGAAGTGGGATATTAGTACGCCACATGGACCATTTAAAACTATTGAGTTTGATACTGAAGAAGGAACATGGATTTCTGTTGATGTTAGTCCCGACGGAAAAAATTTAATTTTTGATTTGCTCGGAGATATTTACACAATGCCAATCTCAGGCGGAAATGCAAAATTACTTTCTGGTGGAAATGCATATGAAACTCAACCTCGATTTAATCCAAAAGGAAATAAAATTTCATACATCAGCGACAAAGATGGAGTTGAAAATATTTGGATTATGAATTCCGATGGAACTAATCAATCACAATTAACAAAAGAAAAAGAGCGTCAACTTAATAATGCTGTTTGGACTCCCGACGGAAATTATTTAGTTGCTCGAAAACATTATCGGAACACTCGTTCGATCGGTGCTGGTGAAATGTGGTTGTATCATATAAATGGTGGTGATGGTTCGCAAATAACAAAACGTAGAAATTGGGAACAAGATGCCGGTGAACCTTGCATTTCTCCCGATGGCAAATTTGTTTATTACAGTGAAGATGTTAGCTCTGGTTCTGGATTTCAATACAATAAAGATCCATACGGAGTAATTTATGTGATTAAAAGAATTGATCGTGAGACAGGAAAAATTGAATCGATTGCAAATCGCGAAGGTGGTTCTGTTCGTCCGCAACTTTCTCGTAATGGAAAATATTTAGCTTTCGTTCGACGTGTTGGGTTAAAGAGTGTTTTGTTTGTACAAGATTTAGCAACTGGAATTGAACGACCAATTTATGATAATCTGAATCGCGACCAACAAGAAAGTTGGGCAGTTTTTGGATTGCATCCTTCATTTTCTTGGACGCCGGATGATAAGTCAATAGTAATTTCTGCAAAAGGTAAAATTTGGAAAGTAAATGTTGAAACTGGTGATGCAACTAATATTCCATTTTCTGTTCACGTAAAACAAACTATTGTTGACGCGCTAAGATTTCCACAAAAAGTTTCTCCCGATTCAACTGATGTAAAAGTTCTTCGATGGGTAACTGTATCTCCAAATAAAAAACAGGTTATTTATTCTGCGCTCAGCCATCTTTACATAAAAGATTTACAAAGTGGAATTCCAAAAAGAATTACAAATGATAATACTCGCTTTGAATACTTCCCTTCTATTTCAAATGATGGAAAATATATTACATACATTACTTGGAATGATGATGAAAAAGGGATGTTGTGGTTAAATACAATTGATGGAAAAAATCCAAAAAAACTTTTAACTGAACCAGGACATTATGTTGATCCATCTTTTTCGAATGATGGAAATAAAATTGTTTTCCGAAAAGTTGGTGGAGATGAATTAAGAGGTATTTCGCATGCACGCGAAACTGGAGTTTATATTATTTCAACTGATGGTGGCGAACCCAAATTAGTTTCCGAAATTGGATCGCGTCCTTTATTTAATAAAACTGATGACAGAATTTATCTTAAATCTTATGAAGGTGATAAACTTTCGTTTATAAGTTTCGATCTAAATGGTTCAAAAAAACAAATCCATTTTATTTCTGAAAATGCACAGGAAATTATTCCATCTCCCGATGATGAGTTGCTCGCTTTTGTTGAAAGATATAATGTTTACGTTTCTCCATTTCCTAAAACTGGACAACCAATAAATATGAATCTCTCTTCAAGTGAATATCCTGTAAAAAAAGTTTCAATAGAAGCTGGAATAAATCTTCATTGGTCAAATGATAATAAAAATATTTATTGGTCTTTAGGACCAAATCTTTTTACAAAAGATATTCAAAATATATTTTCTGATACTTCAAAAAGTGATGGTAGCTCTGAAATTAATAATGGCCAACATATCGGCTTTTCTGTTAAAACAGATTTACCAAATTCAATATATGCGTTAGTCGGTGCTACAATTATTTCTATGAATGGAAAGGAAGTTATTTTAAACGGAACAATTATTGTAGAAAAAAATAGAATTACCGCAATCGGAAATTCAAACGAGATTACAATTCCATCTTCTGCAAAAACTATAAATGTAAATGGAAAATATATTATGCCAGGCTTAATTGATGCACATGCTCATCTCGGTCATGGTTCAAACGGAATTCTTCCACAACAAAATTGGGGACATCTTGTTAATCTCGCATATGGAGTTACAACAAGTCATGATCCTTCAAACAATACTGAAATGGTATTTACTGCTTCTGAAATGCAAAAAGCTGGATTAATTACTGGACCAAGAATTTTTTCAACTGGAACAATTTTATACGGCGCAGAAGGAAGTTTTAAAGCAATTGTAAATAAATTTGAAGATGCAGAATTTCATTTAAAAAAATTAAAAGCTTTCGGAGCTTTCAGTGTAAAAAGTTATAATCAACCAAGAAGAGAACAGCGTCAGCAAATAATTCAAGCTGCACGAAATTTAGAAATGATGGTTGTTCCTGAAGGTGGCGCAACTTTTTTCTGGAATATGACACACATTTTAGATGGCCATACTGGAATTGAACATTGCCTTCCAATTTCCCCTGTTTACAATGATGTTCTAACTTTAATGGAAAAAAGTAAGTCCGGTTACACACCAACCTTACTAGTTGCTTACGGTGGATTATCGGGAGAATATTATTGGTACCAACATGATGAAGTTTGGAAAAATAAAAAACTTCTAACATTTTTCCCGGAAAATTTAATTAGTTCACGTGCAAAAAGAAGAACTATGGTCAGTGAAGATGATTTCAATCATATCGAAAATTCGAAAGTATGTAAAGATTTTGTGGATAGAAATGTTTCGGTACAAATTGGAGCTCATGGTCAACTTCAAGGACTTGGTGCTCATTGGGAATTGTGGAGTTTAGCTCAAGGTGGAATGACAAACCTTCAGGCACTTCAATGCGCTACAATTAATGGAGCAAAATATTTAGGTTTGGATAATGATCTTGGTTCTTTGGAAAAAGGAAAACTTGCAGATTTAATCGTACTCGATAAAAATCCACTTGAAAATATTCAAAACACAAATTCTATTTTATATGTAATGGCAAATGGAAAACTATTTGATGGAAATACTATGAACGAAGTTGGCTCAAAAAAAGAGAGAAAAAAGTTTTTCTTTGAAACTGAAGGTTTCGGTTCGGGAATTGAAGTTTCAGTTGGTGCTGAATGTAGTCACTAATTAAGGAGCAAGTCGATCAATATCCCAAGTTGAATTATTTTTGGAATATTGAATTCTGTCGTGCAAACGTGAATCTCTTCCCTGCCAGAATTCAAATAAATTTGGAATAACTTTATATCCTCCCCAATTTTTTGGTTTTGGTGGATTCAATGCAAATTTTGTTGCAAACTCTGCAGCTTTTGCAGCCAAATATGCTCTGTTAGAAATTACTTTACTTTGTTGCGATGCCCACGCACCAATTCTCGCATCAAGTGGCCTTGATTTAAAATATTCCTCACTCTCCTTTTCAGAAAGTTTTTCAATTCTCCCTTCAATTCTAATTTGTCGTTCTAATTCAGCCCAATAAAAAAGTAAAGCTACATTCGGATTTGCAGAAATTTCTTTTCCTTTTTTACTTTCATAATTTGTATAAAAACTAAAACCACTTTCATCATATCCTTTTAGAAGCACCATTCTTGAAGATGGTTTATTATTTTCAGAAGTAGAAATTGACATTGCACTTGCATCAATAAGGTTAGCTTTGATTGCTTCTTCAATCCATTTTGCAAATTGTTTAAACGGACTTAAGTCAGCATCTTTTTTATTAAGTGAGGCTAGTTTATAATCTCTTCTAATTTTATCTATTGTCATATATTAATTTAATAAAATTTCTCAAATGTTATTGGTAGAAACATCATTCTTTATTATATTTGTTAGAATTTTTACAATCAATTATTCACAAATTCAATCAATGATTTAGAATTTAATTTAATTCTTTAACTATGAAAAAACTATTATCGTTAATACTCGGTTTCTTAATTTCGTTGGCAACTCCTTTATTTGCTAGCGAAGCTGATTTAAAAATTCCTGCAACAATCAAAAATGAGACTATACTATATTATGGTTTCATAGTTTGTATTCTTGGATTGCTTTTTGGTTACTATCAATTTACAAAAGTAAAAAAACTTCCCGCACACAAATCAATGTTGGATATTGCTGATGTAATTTACCAAACTTGTAAAGCATATTTAAAACAACAAGGAAAGTTTTTGGCAATTTTATTTTTATTCATCGGTTCAACTGTAGGTTTTTATTTCGGATTTCTTGCAAAAGATCATGATGGAATTGCTTTATTTGGAGCCGGTGAAGTTCTTTTAATTTTAGGATGGACAGTTGTTGGAATTCTTGGTTCGTATGCAGTTGCTGCATTTGGTATTCGTATGAATACTTTGGCAAACTCAAGAATGGCTTTTGCAAGTTTAAAAAGAAATCCACTAAACTTACTTACAATTCCTTTGAATGCCGGAATGAGTATCGGAGTTGTTTTAATTTGCGTTGAATTAATAATGATGTTGATTATTCTTTTACTTATGCCTGGCGAATTAGCCGGAGCTTGTTTCATCGGTTTTGCAATTGGTGAATCTCTCGGTGCATCAGCACTTAGAATTGCTGGCGGAATTTTTACAAAAATCGCAGACATCGGCTCTGATTTAATGAAAGTTGTTTTTAAAATTGGCGAAGACGATCCCCGCAATCCAGGCGTTATTGCAGATTGTACCGGCGATAATGCAGGCGATAGTGTTGGTCCCACTGCCGATGGATTTGAAACTTACGGTGTTACTGGTGTCGCTTTAATTTCTTTTATTCTTCTTGCCGTTACAGGTGGCGAACCAATTCAAACAAAACTTTTAGTTTGGATTTTTGCAATGCGCATTCTAATGATTATAACTTCCGTAGTTGCTTTCTGGTTTAATGGATTTATAAGTAATGCTAAGTATAATAAAAAAGAAGATATTGATTTTGAAAAACCTTTAACAAATTTAGTTTGGATTACTTCTATTTTTTCTATCATTGTAACATATATCGCAAGTTATGTTTTAATTCCAGATATAAATGGAAACAGAGAAATGTGGTGGATTCTTTCAACAATAATAAGTTGCGGAACTTTAGGTGCTGCGCTTATTCCTGAATTCACAAAAATTTTTACATCACCAAAATCTGCACATGTTCAAGAAATTGTAAGTGCAGGAAAAGAAGGTGGTGCATCTTTAACAATTCTTTCTGGTTTAGTTGCAGGAAATTTTAGCGCATTTTGGAAAGGGATGGTTTTCTTCGTTCTTATGTTCGCTGCATATTACTCAAGCACTTTTGGTTTAGAAGGATTTATGATTTATCCTTCCATTTTTGCTTTCGGTTTAGTTGCATTTGGAATGTTGGGAATGGGACCAGTAACAATTGCTGTTGATAGTTATGGACCAGTTACCGATAACGCACAATCAATTTATGAATTGTCTTTGATTGAAACTATTCCAAATATTGATTCTGAAATTGAAAAAGATTTTGGATTCAAACCAGATTGGAAAAAATCAAAATATTATTTAGAAGCAAATGATGGCGCTGGAAATACATTCAAAGCAACTGCAAAACCAGTTTTAATTGGTACTGCTGTTGTTGGCGCTACTACAATGATTTTCTCTTTAATCTTAATGATTAAAAGCACACTCGGAATCGAACCTGAAACAGTTCTTAATTTATTAAATCCATATACACTTCTCGGATTCGTACTTGGTGGTTCAGTTATTTATTGGTTCACTGGAGCATCAATGCAAGCTGTTACAACTGGCGCTTACAGAGCTGTTGAGTATATTAAAAAGAATATCAATCTTGATCCAAATGCTCCAAAAAAAGCTGATACAGAAAAATCAGTTGAAGTTGTAAAAATTTGCACTCAATATGCACAAAAAGGAATGTTCAATATTTTTGTTGGAATTTTCTTTTTCGCATTAGCATTTGCTTGTATCTCTTCTCCATCAAGCATTGGTGGAAATAATGCAGTTGCATTATTTGTAAGTTATTTAATTGCAATTGCAGTATTTGGATTGTTTCAAGCAATATTTATGGCAAATGCCGGTGGCGCTTGGGATAATGCAAAAAAAGTTGTTGAAGTAGAATTAAAAATGAAAGGGACACCATTACACGATGCAACAATTGTTGGA
>SXSI01000002.1 GCA_005792285.1 Bacteroidota bacterium | reverse complement strand
GGACTGAAAATCCATGTGTCGGGGGTTCAATTCCCTCCCTGTCCACTAAATTTTAGTTTGCACTCCTTCCCCTTTCTATCTAATTTTAATTAAATGAAAATTAAAATATTTGTAACTGGTGGTACATTCGATAAAGAGTACAACGAACTTACAGGTAATCTCTTCTTCAATAAAACTCATCTAAATGAAATGCTTTTTCTCGGCCGATCTCGTGTTGAAGTAGAAATTAAAACTTTGATGATGATTGATAGCTTGGATATGACAGAAAAAGAGAGAAATATTATTGTCAGCAATTGTCTAAAATCTAAAGAAACTAAAATTATAATTACTCACGGCACAGATACAATTGTTGAGACAGCAAAAGCACTCGCCAAAAAAATCAGAAATAAAACTATAATTCTTACTGGCGCAATGATTCCCTACAAATTTGGAAGTTCGGACGGACTTTTTAATTTGGGAAGTTCGTTGGCTTTTATTCAAACTTTACCACCAAATATTTATATTGTAATGAATGGTCACTACTTTATTTGGAATAACGTCCGCAAAAATAAAACAGCCGGCGAATTTGAAGTGATTAAGAAATCAAATTAAAATATAATTTTACTTCATGCATCAAAATTTAGATTTAACATTACTTAAAAATATAAAAGTAAATACTCCTGCAGTTCGTCAAAGGTTGGCATCAATGTTCACACGTCGTGCAATTAAACAAGGATCGCAAGTTGCATTTTATATTCGCGCAATCGAATCAATTGACCTCACAACTTTACAAGCCGATGATACTGAAACTAACGTCCATCGACTTTGCGAAAAAGCAATTAATCCAGTTCGCTCAGAAATTTTAAAACAAGTTGGATTTGATTCTAAAATCCATGTTGGCGCAGTTTGTGTTTATGAAAGAATGATTCCGTACGCAAAAGAATCTCTCAGAAATTCTGGAATTCCAATTGCAGCAGTTTCAACTGACTTCCCTGCAGGACAAACGAGTTTAAAAAATAGAATATCACAAATCAGAACTTCAATTGAACTTGGTGCAAACGAAATTGATGTTGTAATAAATCGGGAACTTCTTTTGGGAAATCGTTATTCAGAATTCTTTAATGAAATAAAATTAATGAAAGAAGCTTGCGGCAAAAACCATATGAAAGTAATTTTAGGAACTGGACAACTTGGAACTTTGGAAATGGTTTGGCGCGGAAGTGAACTTGCAATGCAAGCCGGTGCAGATTTTATAAAAACATCAACCGGATTTGAACCAATTAATGCAACTTTTTCAGTCGGCTTAATTATGATTCGTGCAATTCGTTCTTTTTATGATCGAACCGGAATTAAAATTGGTTTCAAACCTGCCGGTGGAATTAGAACTGCTTCCGATGCTTTAAAATGGATTACAATTATTCGCGAAGAATTAGGAGAAGAATGGCTCACACCAAAATTATTTAGATTAGGCGCAAGTACTTTACTTTCTGATATCGAAAGACAATTACAACATTTTGCAACCGGTGGTTACGGTTCAACGAGATACAATCCAATTTCTTAACAATTATGAAAACGAAAAAAAATAATTCACCAAACTCACCGATGGATGCAAAATGGTATTACACTAACCCGGATGAGCTTTCTCCTGCGCCAGAATCAATTCCAAAAAGTATTGGCGAATTGATTCAACCAAAATATAATTTGTTTATTGGAGGAAAATTTGTTGAACCAAATTCCAAAAAATACTTCGATACAATAAATCCGGCAAATGGTAAAAAACTTTCTTCAGTTGCATCGGCAAATAAAGTTGATGTTGATAATGCAGTTAAATCTGCACAAAAAGGATTTCGTTCGTGGCAAAAAATACCTCCAACTGAGAGGTCAAAATATTTATATTCACTTGCAAGAATTGTCCAAAGAAATAGTCGTCAACTTGCAATCATTGAAACATTAGATAATGGCAAACCAATTCGTGAAACTCGCGATATCGACATTCCACTCGTTGTCCGGCATTTTTATCATCACGCAGGATGGGCAACAACTTGGCAAGAGAGTTTTCCAAATTACACTTCACTCGGCGTAATCGGGCAAATTATTCCCTGGAATTTTCCATTATTAATGTTGGCTTGGAAAATTGCACCAGCACTTGCGGCGGGAAATAGTGTAATTCTAAAACCGGCAGAATTCACTCCCCTTTCTGTATTATATTTTGCTTCACTTCTCGAACAAATTAATTTTCCAAAAGGAGTTATAAATATTATTACTGGTGGTGGTGAAACAGGTTCGTATTTAGTTAATCATCCGGATGTTGCAAAAATTGCTTTTACTGGCTCTACTGAAGTTGGTAAAAAAATAATGGTTGCGACAAGCAATACGCACAAAAAACTTTCAATGGAACTTGGCGGTAAATCTGCCTTCATTGTTTTCGATTCTGCTTCAATCGACGATGTAATTGAAGGTGTTGTTGATGGAATTTATTTTAATCAAGGACAAGTATGTTGCGCAGGTTCACGTTTAATTTTACAGGAAAATATTTATTCTGAATTCATTCGGAAATTAAAATTGAGAATGTCAAAGTTAGTTATCGGCGATCCGATGGATAAAGCAGTTGATATGGGAGCAATTAATTCTTCGCAGCAATTACAAAAAATTACAAATATGATTTCGCATGGAAAAAGCGAAGGTGCAAAAATTTGGAATCCCGATTGGGCTTGCCCGAAAGATGGCTATTGGTATCCACCAACTTTAGTTGAAAATACAACGCCCTCAAATATTTTAGTACGTGAAGAAATTTTTGGACCGGTACTTGTTGCAATTAAATTTCGAACACCAAATGAGGCAATTCAAATTGCAAACAATTCCCCTTTTGGATTAGCTGCAAGTATTTGGACTCAACAAGTTGATCTTGGTTATGAAATTTCTAAAAAACTTTTGGCTGGTACTATTTGGTGGAATTGCACAAATCAGTTTGATGCTTCGGCACCTTTTGGTGGATTTAAAGAAAGTGGATTTGGAAGAGAAGGTGGCAGAATTGGAATGTTTGAATATTTAAAACCAATAAATTCAAATTGGAAATCTTCTGCAATTCATAAACAATCGAAAAATAAACAGAATATTTCTAAACCAATTATTGATCAAACAATTAAAAATTTTATCGGTGGGAAAGAAGTTCGTCCAGATGGCGGAATGAGTGTTTCAGTAAATAGTTTCTCTGGAAAATTTTTTGGTGAAGTTCCACTTGGAAATAGAAAAGATATTCGAAATGCAGTTGAAGCAGCTCGAAATGGAAATGATTCCTGGAAAACCACGACAACTTTTAACCGAATGCAACTTTTAATGTTTCTCGCAGAAAGATGTAGTGAACGATTTAATGCAATAAGTGAAAAACTTTCCACAATGACAGGAAGAAATATTAAAAGTACAAATCTCGAAATTCAAAAAAGTATTGAACGATTAATGTATTGGGGTGGACGTGCTGATAAATTAACCGGAGAACTTGAATCAGTTAATGGATCGCATATTGTTCAAACTTGGAGAGAACCAATTGGTGTAATCGGAATTACGATACCAGATGAATTTCCATTTCTTGCATTTATTTCTAGAATTGCACCAGCACTTGCTTATGGAAATTCTATAATAGTAATCCCATCTGAAAAATATCCAATTTCAATTTCTCCATTTATAGAAATTATTCGTGCCGGAGATATTCCAACTGGTGCAATACAAATTGTATTTGGTAAAAAAATGGAACTCGCTTCTGTTCTTTCTCAGCATTCGGATGTTGATGGAATAAATTTTTTGGGAAGTGAAGAAGAATGTTATTCAATTAAAAAACTTTGCGCACAAACTGTTAAACGAGTCAATGTAAATTATGGAGTTGAAATTGATTGGTTTGATAATCAGAAGACGCAAGGAGAACGAGTTCAGCACGATAATTGTGAATCGAAAACTTTATGGATTCCCTACGGAAGTGGAATTAATTAGTTTTGTCACTCTGAGTCCTGAGCCTGTCGAAGGATCGAAGAGTGGATTGTAATAAGTGGTTGGTTCATAAAAACTAATTTCTTAATTGTTCTCTTCGATACATTCGCTAATGTGAATTACTCAGAGAACGGAAAAAATGCTTGAAGAGGAATAGCTCTCTTAGTAGTTCGCCATGTTTTTTGGTGGACGTATCGAAGAGAGCAGTCGGCTAATAGGTTTTTTTAATATGTAGTTGTTACTGTAACGTAGTGTACGTTTTTCAACTTTCCAAAATCAGCAAAGGCATAATCCAAAGTTATATAAATTGCTCCGGATAATGGATAATTTATTCCAACTCCCCAAGTTAAACTTTCTTCTGATTCATCAAGAAATAAAGATTTGTAACCAACTCTTCCGAAAAACATTTTATCGTAACTTATTTCAGTTCCAATATTTACATATTCATTATTGTCGTTCGAATGAATTGCATCCAATGCGAGTGTTGCATTTAAATTTTCAAATGAGAGATAATCAACTGCAAATCCAACTCTAAAAAGCAGAGGCATATCGAAAGCATCTGTTTGATAATTTGAAGTTACATTTTGAGGACCTTGATTAGTAATATTTCCCGGTTCATTTGAAAATGTAAGATCGGAACCTTCTAATTTTAATTTTGTTCCGAAGTTTGATATTGAAGAACCAATTCTCAAACCATTCCACTCAGTTGTATAAATTGTACCAACATCAAAAGCAAATCCAGTTGCTTTTTCATTCCAAATTCCTTCTTGAACATATTTAAGTGAGCCACCTATTGCAAAACTTCCTGTTAATAATCGGGCGTAAGAAAGACTCATTGCGAGAGATTTGGCATTCCATTTTCTTCCATCACCTAATGGATAATTTTCAGTACGAACGATATCTTCCGGAGTTGTAAGTGATGTAAATGAAAATCCAATTAATCCAAAGTTTTCTAAATTTAAAATTGAAGCTGCATAATCATAATTCACATCTGCAATCCATTCCGCATGTGTGAAAGCAGAAGAACCAGTTGAATTATTACTTACAATTAAACTTGGATTCCAAAATAAAGAATGAACATCACCTTGAACTGCAACTCCGGCACTACCCATTGAAATTGCACGTGCGCTCGAACCAATTTTTAAAAACTGTGCGGCAGTTGTTCCAACTTTTGTTGTTGAACGGAAAATCTGTGCGTTTAATGAAAATGTAATCAAAAATAAAAGTGCTAAACTTTTTCTCATTTGATCACCCCAAATCTACCAATTGTTGTAGCTCCATCAGATTCAACTTGATAAATATAAACACCGTAACTTGTTCTTGCACTTTCTGAAGAAAGTAAATCCCAACTTAAATAATCTGATTCATTATCTTTTTCTAAAATTTTTACAAGTTCACCTGTGATTGTATAAATTCTTATTGTGCATTTTTTTGGAAGACTTCTAAATTGCAATTCTCTATCTCCTCTTAAGTCCGGCTTATTTGCAGGTTGTTCAAACTGGCTTGACATTACATATGGATTTGGAACTACATAAATATTTTTTAATCCATTTTGAATTTTCGTTGCATCGTAAGAAACTTTTGTTGTACTAAAACTATATTTTTCGGTTTGGCTGAATGGCCTTGTAGTTTTTCCTGTAAAATATTCACCACCGGAAATATTTACAATTGAATCTTTTGGAAGATTAAAATTAATCTCCATAAAAGTTGCAGTTGATGATCCACCATCGTACGGTGCAGGAGTTCTAATAATTATTTTTTCTCCAAATTTCCAATTGGTAATTGTTGTACCGGTTTTTCCAATAAATGAACCTATTATAGTATTATCAGTTGCGTTCGAAATTTTAAATGGTGTAATTGTAAATTTCCCATTCGGATTAGATTGAGTTCCCATTGTATCTGCCGGTTGAGAATAATTTCCATTCGCAAGTGTATCCACTTTATTAAATGTAACACGAATATCAAATGGTGCAAGTTTTGAAATTCCGATTGTAGGGGTTTTGATTGATCCAATTATTTTTGTTGAAGGAATATTAAAAGCACTTCCTTTTATGTTTAGTGCAAGTGGATCATCAGTTATAAAAAGTCGCATTCCATCAAACGATGAATTAGCATCTTGTCCCGATAAATTTTTACTATTTACAACAGGATAATATTGATATTGAATTATATATTTAATTCCTTTTACAAGAATTCCCATTGACTTTGCTTTTATCAAACCACCAATAGAGTCGACAGTAATTTTTGATGGATCGATTATAGTTCCGCTTTCAGTTTTAATTACGATAGAAGTTTTGGCAATATTTGGAAATAATAAACTTGTAAATAAAGTTTCCTTTCCGAAAAAATTTTCTTCTACAGGGGTTTCGCGAAATATTGAATAACTGAGAACTGAATCACTTCCACTTTTAATTTTACTGAATGCAAGTTTATAAGAATTATTTCCCAATGATACAGGATTCAAAACTTCTAATTTTACTTTTCCAGTTGCAACACCAGAAGTGTGAAGTAAAGTTGTACCTAAATTAATTTGGTCCGATGGATTTACAATATCTGATGCATATGCAGAAGGAACTACTTTTGCAGTATTAACATCAAATCTAAATTCTTGTGTAACTGCATCTCGTTGAATAATTGATTGCGTTTCAGTTGGAGGTAATTTTAAACTGTCAGTATAAACTCCCCTATCAAAAGCTATAACTGCGTAAAAATAAGTTTTTCCATTTGTTACAGTTGAATCAACATATTGATGTCGTAATCCACTTACATCATTTGGATCGCCCATATAATATTTTACAGAACGGCCAAGATATTCTGAAGGATGATATCCATTTACGTACAATGCCTTTTCATTTGCTGACCATGGTTTATGAAATATTGCAGCTTTCTGAGCTTTGTCGTCGTAAAGTGCTTTTCCTAAAAATGGATAACCGGCGCCATCTGTAATTGAAAATACATCACTAAAAGTATAATCTTCACTTCTATAAATTTTATAACCCATAAAATCATTTTCATTTGTTAATGGATCCAAAGCATTTTCGGAATCAGTATTCCAATACAAAGTTACTTTTCCATTTCCAGCAACTGCACGAACAATTGGTTTTGGTGGTGGTTGCGCAAATCGATAATTGGCTTCCAGAACTCGTTGCGCAATTTCAGAATTTAGAAGTAGATCATTTAAATCGGAACCCATTAAAAGTGCAATTGAAAATCTTTGACGATCACCTTGCTTTAAAGAAAAAGGACCTGAACCGTAAAGAAAAATATTATCACCTTGAATTGGCGGATAAAGTAAACTGACATCCGAAGTATCGGAAGAAATTTTATCGTACATCAAAATATCATTTTTTGGTCTGTTCGCTCCACCCCATTCCAAAGCCCAAAAACTTTTTAATCCAATTTGGTCAGATTCATTTACATCTCTAAATCCAAAATTTGGTTCAGATCCTTGCCAAGTTCCATCACTTCCAATTAATTGATCTGGCATTCCATTGCCTTCACCAAAATCTGGTGCGTTTGGATTTAAAATTCCATCAACCCCAACATCATCACGAGTTTGATCCCAATCTCCATCTTCATCGCCCGACCATCGAGCTTTTGGTTTTCCATAAACTCTCGAATATTTATTGGTATCGGCAATTCCAGTATAAGCCAATGCTTGATTTAAATAAATTCCTCTTCCTCCAAATGGATCTTCATCAATTATTCCATCGTCATCGTTATCAAGATTGTCTGTGCTATTATTTGGACTTTCAAGAAATTTATATCCGAAATAACCTGGAGCTAAATTTGGAATATCACTTTTTCTATCAGGATCCCAAGCATAAACTAAATTTCTACTTCTTTGTGAAGTGAGAACTCCATTTACAATTGTAAGATCGATGCCATCTTTAAAAACCGTTCCTTCTCTTGAAGGAATAAAAGATGCAGCATCGTCAGAATAATTTCTATCTCCACCAACGTGTGGATCGCCAAACATTCCGAAATAAACTTTTGGTAAAGTTTTAGGACTAGAATTTTCCGCAGTATAGACTAAAAATATAATATCTTCAGCAAGTGGATTTGAAAATTGAAAAGTCCGAACTTCTAAATTTAAACCAAGTCCTCTTTTTGTTGAATCATCAGCAAAAGGATAATATTCCCAATCTTTTTTTGTGTAGTCATCAACTACATAATATAATTCTTCATCAGGAACTGTAGAATTTCCACCAAGAAAAGATGGATAGACATATTGATTTAATCCGGAATTGTACCAACTTTCCGGCCATGATGGTGGACGAAGTCTTAAATCGTTTCCAACTTTGGCTCGAGCTCCCCAACTTGCAACATCAGGTTGTCCCGTTGCTGAATAACCAATTTTTGGCAACCAACCCCATTTTGAACCATCCGTACCATATTCGCCATCAGATGGAGAATCAAATCCTTCAGTAACTATTTTTATAGAATCAACTGTCTCACGTTTTGCTTTCGGTACTTTTGCTCCGACAAGTGGGCCAAATTCATAACCATATCCAAGGCCATTCCAAACTAAATCTAATACATTTCCTGAAATTCCTGGCCGACTTATTGAACCAGTATTATAAAGAATTGTTTTAATTTTATTTCCCTGAATAACCAAACTTTTTATTTCTGATCGATATCCAATTGATTTACGTAAGCGTAAATTAAATTCTCTTCTTGATAATTCATATTGATGTAATTCAGAAGGAGTTAATCCTTTTGCATCAGTTGTTTCAAAACTAATTTTTTTATTCGACTGAGAATTAATTAACAAAGTAGAAATTAAGAAAACTAAAAATATTTTTATTTTCATAAACTAATTTTTTAATTAAAAGTATAACATAAATCCAAATCTGACTAAACGAGGACGACTAACATTTATTGGATCGATATAATAATTCGTAATTGCTTCAAGTGGAATTAAACCAGCATGACCTTTATTTATGCGACTTGTGATTTGATTAAACTGAGTTGGATTTGCAACAACATCTGCATTGTACAAAGCTCTTCCACTGTTGGAATAAACATCAACTTCATTTTGGGTATCAAATATATTATCGATTTGAGTTAAAACTTTTATTCTATATCCGAGATACTTAATTGTTTTCTCAGCTTTCAGATCTACAGTATATTGAAATGGTTTATTTGCACTATTTTGAATAAACTGAGTTTGTTGAAGTGAAAGACTAGCAGGAATTGAAGGTGTGTATGGCGAACCAGATTGTAGTCTGACAATTGTGCTTACAGAATAATCATCCGTTTCGGTATAAGAAAAAGTTGAATTTAATGTATGTGTGCGATCGAAACTTAATGGAACTAAAAATGTTTCAGCGCTTTTACCAGACTTTTCGCTATAAAAGAAATCCTCTCTTGGTTCAGTTCTGTTTCCTTCAGCAATTGAAAAAGTATAATCGACAGTCGAATTAAAATTACTTCCTGCAATTCTTCTTTGGAAAAGTGAAATTGTAATTCCGCGAGTATTAGCATAATCAAGGTTTGTTAAAACTTCGTAACTTAAATCCCCTTTTGCAGTAATTACAATTTGTCTGAAAATATAATCTCGAACATCTTTTTGAAAACCAACAACTTCAAGTCGAATATCAGAAGTTAATGCTTGTTGAAGTCCAATCTCGTACTGAACACTTCGTTGTGGTTTAACATTTGGATTTCCAAAAATCGGTCGAACTCCATCTGGTGCTCTGTAATTTGGATTTGTATAAACCGAGGATAAATTTCCAAACTGATAGAAATGTCCGTATGAAAATCTAATCACACCTTGATCAGTAATTGGATATGCAATACTCAATCTCGGGCTGAAACTTATTTTTGGTTTTGTATCAACCAAATCTTTTACAAGAAATAAAGTATCTTTCATTGTAAGCGCTTCACTTAAATTCGAATTATATTTTGCTGCAGGATCTTCGTATTCAAATCTTATTCCGCCATTTAAAATTAGTGATTTCCAAAATTCTAGCTTGTCTTGAATATATCCGGAGATTTGAATTGGTTGTCGTTTATAATAAGTATATCCAGAAGCAACATCAGGAATTTTAGCTTTATATTTTATACTGTCGTTATATAAGTCTTGAAAATTATTAATAACTTTTGTTGGATTAGTTATATCGACAAATTGAAGAGTATAACTTTCAAGTTCAAGATTATGTTTTCGTAATTCAAATCCTGTTTTTATTTCGTGACTTCCTGATTGAGCTACGAGATCAAACTTTAAACCTAAAGATGAAGATTTTAAAAACGTTCTTCCGAGAGAAGTTCCACCAGTTAGAAAACTTGTTGATGGTAGTGAAGTTTGATAAAATCCTGGCAAATAATCAGGGTCATCAATACTTTCGCGATAATAAGTTTTATCAGTTGAGTTCGCCAATGAACCTTTTAGTGTATAAAACATTTCATTGGAAAGTGTATGAGTAAAATCAAAAGTTTGAATTAATGAAGTTGAATAATTTGTTGGTCTTCCATTTGGATTGTAACGATAGGAATAATAAAATGCATCTTGACTTTCACCTTTATCGGCAATCATTTCATATTTTAATTTTACTGTCGGGCTGAAGTTATAACTTAGATTTCCCTGCCAATTCCAACTTGTAAACCAATTAAGTGGAAGTAAAGCACCATCACCAGTTGGTAATCCTTTTTTATCAGAAGTATCATTTGCAATTGGATTAAAATAAAATGGATCGCTTAAATTTCCTTTTCGCGGATCTGTGTGATAAACAAAATTTCCACCGGCATCTCTTAATGGGATTCCTAAAGAATCATATTTTACTTCCTGCCAATTTAAATCTGAAGCATAAGCATAAAAATCTTCAGGATTATACAATCGTGAACCATAAAGCCAACCATTATCATTTCTATAAACTGATGAAGTGTAAAATTTTAATCCGTCAATAAATAATGGACCACCAAAAGTAAGTTCAACTCTTTGTTTATTTAATGGATCAATTTTATCTATATGTGGATAAATATCTTTATTAGAACTAACATAATCGCCAGTTAAAGTTCGAATGCTTCCATTATATTTATCTGAACCTTCACGAGTTACATAATTAACAATTCCACTTAACGCATTTCCATATTCAGCACTAAAAGTTCCAGTTGAAATTGAAACTTCCTGCAATGCATTTGTTGCAATATCAACACTACTTTGATTGTTGTATGGATTATTTAATGAGACACCATTTAACGAATAAGAAATTTCATTACTTCGTCCTCCACGAACATGAATTCCTCCACCATCACCAACAACAATTCCAGCTTGCAAACCGATAACTTCTGCAACACTATTAATAGGAAGTGTTTCAAAATCTTCCGCAGAAATTGCAACAACAGGATTTGTTTGATCTTGTTTTATAAGCGGACGCTGACTTTGTACAATTACTTCAGATAATTCAACAGTTGACTCTTTCATCGTTACATTTTGAATTGATGTATAATCTGCAGAAACTTTTAAATTTGTAACTTTTACTTGCTGATAACCTATTATTGAAATTGTTAAAGTATAAGTATTTGGTGGGACATTAAGAATTACATAATTTCCATCAACATCAGTAACTGTACCAAGATTAGTTCCATCAACACGAATTATTGCGGAAACAAGTGGCTCGTTATTTTTATCGGAAACAATTTTACCTACAATTTTTCCTGTAACACCTGCATAAACTTGAAAAGTAAAAATGCAAACAAGAAATACCGGCGATAATTTTTTAAGGATTTCTTTAATAAATTTTCTTAAATTCATTCTAAATATTTGTAAGTTTCAAGTAGTTATATATATTGTTATTATAATGTTTTCAATATAGAAAATGAATATTTTTAATACAAAAGGAATTTTAATTATGAAAAAACTATTTTTAATTTTTGTTCTATTTTTAGTTTTAACCCCCTCAGAAACTAATTCTCAGTGGAATTCAAAATGGAAAGAAGTTTATGCCACTTATGATGATGAATCAAATGGTACTGGAGATCAAACTGTAGGAGTTGCTGTTTTAAAAGAAAATACTTTTATAGCACTTGTAACTAGAAGAAATTCTTTATCCTTTTTAGTTCCTTATTTAAATGCCGATTCTGCTAAAGGTCGTAAAATGGATTATGGTTATAATCCTTCAACCCTTGGCATTTTCAAAAAATGGGGCTCTGGTTTTGATGAAGTTTCAATGCTAAATGCATGGCAAGTTGCGATCGGTCCTGATTCATTAATTTATGTTGCCAATAATGATGAGAACCATAACATACTTGTCTTTGCACTTAAAGATACAATTGAATCTGTTGATTATAGAACTGAAACAGGAACGAATGGAATTTTTTCAATTCATGTTGATAAAAATGGATATGTTTATGTTCTCAATGATACAAGTTTAAATAAAACAAATGACTTAAAAATATATCCACCAAAAAATCAATGGAGTGCAGATAGAAAAACTAACCCAATTAGAACAATTGATTTACCAGATGGGATTTATAAAGGAGTTGTAACGAGCAACAATGGAAAAGTTTTATTTATCAGTAATTATCAAAATAGAAATGTTTACAGATACGATGGTTCTCCAACAACTGGATATGTAAAAACAAATACTTTTCAATTTAACACTCTCAAAGATACAGTTTTACAAATCTCTAATATTGATACAGCATCAGTTTTGGGATTAGGATTCAACGACAGCAAAGGATTACTTTTTGTTGCGAGTTCAAAATTATTTGGTGGTTCAAGTTGGTATAAATATGGTAGAATTTATATGTTGAGCGCAAAAACCGGAGCAGTTCTCGATACAATCGATCAAGCAAAATGGAATTTTACATTAACCGGTGGATATAATTTACGTTCAGGGGGAATTACTCCGGGTAATGTCTCGGGATATACATCATCTTATGATGTTGATATAGATGAAAAAGGAAATTTATATTTGCAATCGTTTTATGGCTGGACAATTGAAAAATGGAAATATGATGGGATACTTCCTACAATTACAAAAATTGAAAAAGTTGAATCAGCAATTCCAATCGACTTTCAGCTTTATCAAAATTACCCAAATCCATTTAACCCGAAAACTACAATTAGATTTTCACTGTTAAATGATTCAAAAATAAATATCTCCATTAAAAATATTTTGGGACAAATAATTTTTACTCCGGTTAATGAAGTAGTTTCTCGTGGAGTTCACGAATTAAAAATTGATATGAATCAATTTCCAAGTGGAACTTATTATTATACAATTTCGAATGGAAGTGAAAGTTTGACGAAGACGATGATGTTGATAAAATAATTTTAATTAAAACAATTTACAATCTTTAATTATCAAATACGTTTGTCATTACGAGCGATAGCGAAGCAATCTATTCTTTGGGATTGCTTCATCCCAATAAATCGGGATTCGCAATGACACTCTTCGACAGTCTTAGAGTAACACATTATAATCGTCATGCTGAGCTTGTCGCCTGCCTGCCGCAGGCGGGAAGCATTGCTTCATTAAAACTAATTTTTGTGTTATTGTTTCTCGCTTTGTTTTAAGAATACAAAAGTAAACTCCACTTGTTAAGTTTGATGCGCTGAACTTTACTGTATGTTCTCCCTTTCACTTCTTGCTACATTCCAAATGCGAGTCTCGTCCAGTGAGCAGTTCAGATAATTGTCTACCTTTCCTAAATTGAATGTTGCTGACCCTGCGTTGATAGTGTTAAGTGCGACGACTGTATAAAATAGGCTACCATTGCGGTAAAAGTTGTAATTGTAGCCATTGTTTACCCAAGCCAAATGTGTCCATTCGCCTGTGGTGAAAAAGTTTACCGGTGTGAAGCCGACAGTCTCAGTACTGCCGTTAAAGCTAGAAAAAACAAGTTGCTGTTGTAAATCCAAACTTAAGGTCCTCTGGTGTTGGGATCTCCATTTTGACTGCCAAGTATGGAGCGAAAAGAATTATTTCTGGAAATCGCAGTTGGGCGCACCCAAGTTTCAATTGTCCAAGTACCAGAAGCCACAAGTAAAAGCTCATTAATGGAAGCGTAATCATTAGAACCATCAAAACTTAATGCATTTTGTGCGCTTGCTTTAATGCAAAATGTAAAATAAAAATTAGTAAATGTCTTTTCTTTATAGATTTCATAAATATTTGTTAAATAGTAATTATATATTATTTCATCCGAATCCATCGAATGAGTTCTTTAAAGTTTGGTTTTTTTCCAGTAAAAAGAATGCCAACTTTAAATATTTTACCGGCAGTAATCATCATCCCGTAACCAGACGCAAATAATAAAATTAAAGTTGATATAATTTCAAAAGTTGGTGGCGTTTGAATACTTAATCTCAACATCATTAAGGATGAAGTAAAAAATGGGATATATGATAAAATTTTTACAAATAAAGCATTTGGTGATTGCATTACGGGAACAATTAATAGTAACGGAATTACAATTATCATACTTAAATATCCAGTTATCTGTTGTGCATCTTGTTCGGATGAAGAGAGTGAACCAATTGCAATATATAGTGAAGCAAATAAAAAATATCCACCAACCAAATATGCAACTGATAAAATTAAATTTAGTGACTCGATAGTAAATATATTTTCGGAAGAAACAAAAGTAGCTGCAACAAATAATATTATCCAAAATCCAACCATTGATAATCCAAGCAAACTTAATCCAATTATTTTTCCACTTAATAATTCTTTTGGCGAACAAGAGGATAAAAGTACTTCTACAAGTTTATTTGTCTTTTCTTCAACCAAACTTCGTACCATCATTTGTCCGGTTGTCATAACAAGAAGAAATAGAAGCATATTTAAAATGTAACCGGAAAAAAAAGTTTCCAATGCTCCCTTTTCTTTACTTTCATTTTGCGATGTTACTTGAACAGTCGAAAGATTAATTTTAGGTTTATATTTTTTTACAATTGAATAATCATATCCTGCTTTTTGTAAACTGTTCGCAAAAATAATTTCTTCGATGGCAGCTTGCATTCTTACCTGATCGGTGCGATTCATTATATTTTTACTGCCAAATTCAACTTCGACTTTTGAATCATTAACTAATGTTTTGCGAATAAATATATATCCTTCAATTTCATCTGAAAGTGTTTGTGAGATTGCAGATTTTTTTTGACTTTCAGAATTACTCTCAATATTATTAAAGCTTATTAAATTATATAAAGGTTTCCCGGAAGGTAATTTGTATTTATTCGCTAAAGTTGTATCTAAAGAATTATTTATAAATCCGTACGCATCTATTATTGCAAATGCTTTTGAAATTTCTTCTTCGCTGTCTGAAAAATAAATTGGAATATAAATTGAACCGAACATAAATAAAGGGACAATCAAAAGACTCGCAATAAAAGATTTCTTTTTTACTTTTTCTAAATATTCCCAACGAGCAATTGCGTAAGTTTTAATCATTTAATTTTCTTTAACGACTCTAACTGAAGATAAAAATATTGTCTGCAAAGAAGGTTCAACAAATTCAAATTTTCTAATATCGATTCCGCTTGATATTGAATTGATAAATTCTTTTGTAGAAATATTATCAATCAATTCACATTCGAGATAATTTTCATACAAATGTAAATTTGTAATATTCTCGTTAGACTCAAATATTGTTTTGTTTCCGCTAAATTCAATTCTAATAGTTTTAAATCCGAATTTTTTCTTTACTTCAGCTAAGTTTCCTTTTACAACAACTTTTCCTTTATCAATAATTACAATCGAATCGGAAAGTTTTTCAGCAGCTTCCATTTGATGAGTTGAAAAAATAATAATCTTCCCACTTTGTTTTAACTCCATCATAATTTCCTTTAATAACATTTGATTCAATGGATCTAATCCACTAAATGGTTCATCTAATATTATATATCTAGGATCGTGAAGAATAGAAATTATAAACTGAATTTTCTGCTGATTCCCTTTTGAAAGTTCACAAACTTGTTTCTTCGCATAATTTTGTAAATCAAATCTCGCTAACCATTCCAGCCCAAGTTTAATCGATTGCGAAACAGGAATATCTTTTAATGATGCGAAGTATGTTATGACATCGAGTATTTTATTTTTTTGATAAATTCCTCTTTCTTCTGGAAGGTAGCCGATTTTATTTCTAAGTGAATTTTCAAACAAGTTTCCGTCGTAAGTAATTATTCCACTTTCTGGAAGTAGAATCGAAAGAAGCATTCTAATTGTAGTACTTTTTCCCGCACCATTTGGACCGAGGAGTCCAAATATTTCTCCCTGCTTCACATCAAAAGACAAATCGTTTACAGCAGTTACACCATTAAAATTTTTGACAAGATTTTTTACAGAGATCATCTACAAATTATTTTTGAGCAATAACATGGAAATATTGTAATGTGCCAGATTTGAATGAATTATAAACTCGTGTTCCTTTTACACCTGCAAAATCTTTAAAAGTTTTTCTGATAAATTTTGGAACTCTCTTATTTATTACTTCTTCTTTTTTTATAGAAATATCATCAAGTGCTTTAATTACATTCTCAGTAATATTTTCAGAATGAATAATTTTGAATCCAGATTCATTTGTAATTTTTACAACTTCATTCCATTCTTCAATAGTACAAAGATCTGCCCAACAAAAATAACCAGTTGATTTTAAAACGCGAAAAACTTCATTTGTAAATTTTTTTCTTGAGCCGTAGCAATGAGATGATTCTACATTATAAACAACTTCGAATTCATTTTCAGAAAAAGGAATATTTTCTGAATCACCTACTTTGAATGATAAATTTGGTGAGTTAAATATTTTATTGCAAAGTTGAATTGCATTTGGAGAAATATCAATTCCAATTAATTGCTTTGGTTTTAAATATCTCGCAACAAAAGATGCTCCTCCTCCTCTTCCGGATCCAACTTCTAATATTTTTTTGCCTTCAACTGAAATCGAGGAAAGAACTTTATTATAAAGCTGAATAAAAAGTCGATTTATCTCATCCTCATTTTGTAATGAAATATTTAATCCATTACTAAATCCGTAATTCATAAATATTAATTCCGGCTCTCGATTATTTCTGGAAATAAGTTGGTACCAGTTTTTCCAAATAATTCTTTTCGCGAGTGAAGAATTGCTTACAAGAATTCTATAAATCTGAGTTAACATATTTTATGGTGTAATTCTATTAATCATTCTTGGGAATGGAGATGTTTCTCTGATATGTTCCAAACCACAAACCCAGGAGACTGTTCTTTCGAGACCAAGTCCAAAACCGGAATGTGGTACCGTTCCATATTTTCTTAAATCGAGGTACCAATTAAATGCTTCCATTGGCAATTTATGTTTTTTAATTCTTTCCTCTAATTTTGTCAAATCATCTTCGCGCTGGCTTCCGCCAATAATTTCACCGTAACCTTCCGGAGCAAGAACATCAATCGCGAGAGCCAATTTATCATTTTCAGGATCACGTTTCATATAAAATGCTTTTATTGCAGAAGGATATCTGTGGACCAAAACCGGACGATCAAATTCCTGTGAAATAATAGTTTCATCAGTTCCACCAAAATCATTTCCCCACTCAAATGCGATTTCTTTTTTTAGTAGAATTTTTACTGCTTCATCATAACTAATTCTTGGAAAAGGTCTTTTTACATTTTGAAGAAATTTTGTATCTCTTTCCAAAGTTTGAAGTTCTGCAGATTTATTTTTCAATACACGGCCAACTATATATTCAAGAAAATCTTCCGCTAAATCCATATTATCATTTAAATCATTGAAAGCAACTTCAGGTTCAATCATCCAAAATTCTGTTAAGTGGCGGCGAGTTTTAGATTTTTCTGCTCTGAATGTCGGACCAAACGAATAAACTTTCCCGTGTGCCATTGCAGCAGCTTCGGCGTAGAGCTGACTTGATTGTGTTAGATATGCTTTTCCCAAATCAAAATATTCAGTTTCAAATAAAGTTGAAGTTCCTTCGCAAGCAGCTGGTGTAAAAATTGGACCATCAATTAATGTAAATCCTCTTCCATCAAAAAAATCTCGCATTGCTCGAATTAATTCATGACGAATACGAAGAATTGCATGTTGACGAGCTGAACGCAACCATAAATGTCTTCGTTCTGCAAGAAATTCAATTCCATGTTCTTTTGGAGAAATTGGATATTCTAGTGCGATTTGAATTATTTCCATACTTGCTACATCAATTTCAAATCCACCGGGAGCTCTTTTATCTTCTTTAACTTTTCCGGAAATAATTATGGAAGACTCTTGTGTGAGTGTTAATGATTTTTGAAATAATTCTTCACCAACATTTGGTTTAAAAACTACACATTGGCAAATTCCGGTTCCATCCCGAATAACAAGAAAATTTAACTTCCCTTTGTTTGTGGAATTGTAAACCCAACCTTTTAAAACAACTGTCGAGTCGATGTGATTTGATAATTCATTTATATAAGTTTGTGACATAATTTCGAAATTTAATTAAAAAAGCGGGAGTTTTTCAGATAAATATTTCAACTCATCTGCAACATTTTTTCTATTGGAATTCGTGCTTTTGAAATAATTTCATCTGATAAAATGATTTCTGGAGTTCTATTTTTCATACAAAGATATAATTTCTCCAACGTATTTTTCTTCATATGCGGACATTCGTTACAAGCACAATTCGCTTCAGGCGGAGCAGGAATAAATTTTTTTTCCGGACAAACTTTTTTCATTTGATGAATTATTCCAACTTCGGTTGCGACAATAAATTTGCTATTCGGACTCTGCTGTACATATTTTAAAAGTGAACTTGTTGAACCAATAAAAAAAGCTTTATCCAAAATATGTTCTTCGCATTCCGGATGTGCAATTAGTTTAGCGCCAGGATTTTCCAAAAGAAGATTAATAATTTTCTTTTCGCTGAAAGTTTCATGAACAATACAACTTCCATTCCAAAGGGTCATTTGTCTGCCAGTTTTTTTCATTAAGTAGGCGCCCAAATTTCTATCTGGTGAAAATAATATTTGCTTCCCTTCTGGAATTTGTCGAATTAATTTTTCAGCATTACTCGATGTACAAATCAAATCACTTAATGCTTTAACTTCTGCAGTACAATTAATATATGTAATTGTAAAATGTTCAGGATTTTCTTCGCGAAAATTTTTAAAAAGTGGTGCCGGACAATCATCAGCCAAAGAACAACCTGCATCCAAATCGGGAAGTAAAACAAGTTTATTTGGATTTAATATTTTTGCAGTTTCTGCCATAAAATGAACTCCGGCAAAAACAATTACATCAGCAGATGTTGTAGCGGCGCGACGAGCTAATTCTAAACTATCACCAACAAAATCTGCCAAATCCTGAATTTCAGATTCCTGATAATAATGTGCAAGAATAACTGCATTCAAATCTTTTTTTAAATTTAATATTTCTGTTCTAAAATTTAATGGGTTCACTTCAGAAATAATTTCTTCAACTTCCGTTTTCATAATATTTAAATTTAAAAATCATTTAGAGATTTATCAATGATTACTCTTGATTGCTTTTTCAATACTTTTAATAACTTGCTCAGAAGTAATTGAAGTTATTAGATGATCTTTTGCACGAACTCCAATATGCCTCGGATGTGGTGGCTTCCATTCTTTCGGATCATTTTTTGCATGGAATGAAACTGTTGGTACACGTTGCGATGAGGCGATGTGCAATGTACCTGTATCGTTACATAAAAATAAATTTATATTTTGCAGAAAAGCTGTAAAAATTCTTAATGGCATTAATGGTGCGACTTTAACTTTATTAATTAAAAGTGATTCGAATTCCCGACATAAATCAATTTCATTTTTGCTGATTATAAGAACTATTAAATATTTATTCTGCTTAATAAAATAATTTAAAGCTTCAGAAAGTACAGTTAAAGGTAATCGTCGGGAAATATCTAGTGTACCAAAATGAACTCCAATTACTTTCTTTTTATTTTTTTTATTAATTTCCTTAAATATTTTATTTCCTTCTTCTCTTTCAGCCTTATTTAAAATAAGATCATATTCTTTTCCGTTAGGTTTAACTCCAATTGACTTAATTGTTTCTAAATTTCTTTCAATTTGATGAATTTGTTTATCACTTCGGTATGCGAGTAAGTTGTATATAACTTCTTTTCTAGCTTTAACAAATTTATTATTGTTCGGTGCGAGAATAATTTTTGATTTTGATAATAGTGCAATTAAATCTGAGCTTGTTGAACGGGAAACTGTATTTAATATAATTGTACAGTCATATTTTTGACGAATATCTTTATAAAATTTAATTGCATAGGAAATATTCCATCGCATAATACTTTCTCTGAAAACAATAATTTTATCGACATTTGGATTTTCTAAAATAACTGGTAAAGTGTATTCTCGCACTACAATTGAAATAAATGAATCAGGAAAATTTTTTCTTAATGCACGTAATCCCGGAGTTATTAAAAGTAAATCTCCTAATTGATCGTGCTGTCTAATTACAAGAATTCTTTTTAAAGAATTCAAATCAATATTTTTGTTTAATAATTTTGGTGGGGAGAGTAATAATGATATAAATCTTAAAACTGCAATTTTGATTGCATTTTCTAAATATTTCATAGACTAAGATTATTTCTTATCAGAAATATCTTCAAAATCTGCATCTTCAATATTTTTGTATTTCTTTTTTTCCGGTGTTTTATTATTAATTACTGGCTTGTTACTAGAAAATACTTGCCTAAACCAGATTATTAATGACCAGAGGATTTTTACTGAAACATAAAATATTAACGAATATAAAATAAATCTTATCATTATAATGGCTCTGGGTTAAAATATTCAACTGCGATTTTTCTTGGAGATGTAATTGCCTCAACTAATAATTTGAGATCTTTTTTATTATTTACAAAATCAATATCAGAAGCATTTACAACTAAAAGAGGTGCCGCCTTGTATCTGAAAAAGTAATAATTATATGCTTCGCTTAGTTGAGTAATATATTTTTCAGTGATTGGACTTTCAAATGAACGTGCTCTTTGTTGAATATTTTTCATTAATCTTGTGACATTTGATTGCAAATATACAACAAGATCAGGTGGTTGGATATTTTTTTCTAAATTTGAAATCAGAGCTTCATATAATTTCAGTTCATCATCTTGCAAATTTAAATATGCAAATATTTTATCCTTATCAAATATATAATCTGATATCACAGTATTTTGGAATAAGTCAATTTGAGATATTTCCTGTTGTTGACGATACCTACTTAACGTAAAATATATTTGAGTTTGAAATGCATATCTTTTTTTATCAGTATAAAATCTTTCGAGAAATGGATTTTCATCAAAATTCTCCAAAATTAATCTTGAGTTAAGTTGTTTCGAAAGTATTTGAGCAAGTGTGGTTTTCCCTGCTCCAATTACTCCTTCAATAACAATGTAACGAAGTTGATTCATACTAATATATTTTTTTCAACTATTATTTGAACAACTCCAGAATCATTACAACTTTTAAGTAATTGTAAAATTGATTTTTGAATGCCGGGAATTATTACTGAATTATCTATTTCAGCAAAAGGAATCAATACAAATTTCCTTTCACTTATTCTTGCATGAGGAATTAATACCTCATTTGTATTAATAATTTTATCTCCGTATAAAAGTATATCTATATCAATTAATCTCGGTCCGTTTTGAAATGTTGTCTTTCTTCCCATTTCAGTTTCGATATTTTTTATAATTTTATAAAGTTCGATTGCGCTAAATGTAGTTTGCAATTTTACAACTGCATTTATAAAATTATCCTGGTTTAAATATTCACGAGGTTCTGTTTCATAAAAAGAAGATAAAGCTACAAATGTTATCTCTGAATTAGATTTTAATTTATCGACAGCAACAATTATATTTTCAATTTTGCTTCCAATATTGGAACCAAGCCCTAAATATATAGTGACTTCAGAATTCATCTAATTCTTTCTTCAACTAGTTCAATTTCTACAGAATCAATAATTGTCATCGTTGGTGGATTTAGCTTTCTTAATTTAATTTTAATTTTATGAATTTTATTAAATTTATCAAACAATTTTTTAATTACAGAATAAGCTAATGATTCTAGGAGATTATGACGAGTTGTTTCAATTTCATTAACTACTAAAGAGTAAACTTCCTCATAATTAATCGTTTCATTTATATTATCAGTTGTTTTTGCAATCTCAACATTACAATGTAAGTCAACATCAACTTCAAAATTATTTCCCTTTTCTTTTTCATAATCATGAACTCCATGATATGCAAATATTTTTAAATTATTAATTCGAATAATACTTTCTTTCATTTTGAACTTAACTTTTGAATACCAAAATTTATTCTGGCTAACACTTTCGTTTTTCCTAATAATTCTGCCATATGAAAAACAGATGGACCAACATTTGTTCCAGAAATTAATAATCTTAATGGATTTATTATTATACCAGGTTTAACTTGAATATTTACTGCAAACAATTTTAAACTTTCTTCAATTTTTACTGATGTGAAATCTGTAATCTTTTCTAATTCGGCAACAAAACTCTTTATTGTATTTACAGTATCATCTTTCCAATTTTTTAAAATACTTTCTTCTGTGAATGAGTTCGGCTCTTCATAAAAATATTTGCAGAGATTTACAAAATCAGTTAAAACTAATACTCTTTCTTTCATTAAATTTATTACCTTTAGAATATAGTCTTCTGGATATTTAAGCCAACCTTCTTTATCAAATTCATTTCTCAGAAGAATAAATATTTCTTCTGCAGAAAGTTTTCTGATATGTTGTTGATTGAGCCACTGCAATTTTTCAATGTTAAAAATTGCTCCAGATTTTCCTATTCTTTCGAGTGTAAATTCATTTATCAATTCATCAAATGAAAATATTTCCCTATCATCGCTTGGATGCCAACCGAGAAGTGCAATAAAATTTATAATCGATTCTTTTAAAAATCCTTTCGCTCTAAAATCTTCAACTGCAACATCGCCTTGTCTTTTACTTAATTTACTTTTATCGGGATTTAATAATAATGGAAGATGAGCAAACAGCGGAACTTCCCAACCAAAAAAATTATAAAGTAAAATATGTTTCGGTGTACTCGGTAACCATTCCTCACCACGTATTACATGCGATATTTCCATGAAATGATCATCAACAACAACTGCAAGATGATATGTTGGAAATCCATCAGTTTTAATAATTACTTGATCATCTAAAATTTTATTTGCAATAGAAACTTTTCCACGCACAACATCTTCAAATATAGTTTCTCCAATCAACGGAATCTTCATTCTAATCACATGTGGTGTATTATTATTTAATTTTTCAATTACTTGTTCAGGATTAAGTGAACGACATAATCTATCATACGAAGGAGGAAGATGCATTTCGATTTGTTTTGCGCGAACTTGTTCCAATCGTTCATGAGTACAGAAACATTGATATGCATTTCCACTTTCTACAAGTTGACGAGCATGCTTCTTATATATTTCTAATCTTTGCGATTGAATATAAGGACCATAATCTCCCTCTTTATATGGACCTTCATCATAATCGACACCGGACCAATTTAATGTTGAAATTAAATTTTCAACAGCTCCTTCTACAATTCTATTTTGATCGGTATCTTCAATTCTGAGTAAAAATTTCCCACCATTTTTTTTTGCAAATAAATAATTATAAAGTGCAGTCCGCAATCCTCCAACGTGTAAAAACCCTGTTGGGCTTGGAGCAAATCGTGTACGTATTTGTTTCATTAATTTTGTAAAAGATAACAAAATAATTTTGATTTTATTTTAGAAGTTAAATTGGAAAGTTAAACGAGCAATTAAATTATTTTCTCTTGTTTTAATCTCACCCTCTTTTGCTTTGTAACTAACAAGCCAAATATTTGGTATATAATGAACATTTTTATTTGGCGCATAATCCAAACCAAAAATCATCATAGTTTCAGTAAATCCGCTATTTGTAATTTCAGTATCAGGATCATACATATCGTACCTTCCAACAAAAGTTAGATTGGTTTCAGTTGGTAATTTGTATTTAACATAAACTGAAGTCGAAATAGGAACTATTTTTTTTGTTTCACTAATTTCATTTGTTCTATTAAAATAATCAATCCCAACTCCAATATTATCAACTTGATATCCAATTACAGTTTTAATAACATAATTGCTCAATGTTGAAGTTACTCCTTCGTAATCTGTATAAATTTCTGTAATTAATCCTGTAATCGGAGTTGTATTTACTGCGAGAAATACTTTTTTCTGACGATTTTTTTCGGAAGTAAGTCCCGAACCATTTGCAATCATAGCTACATAATTTGTGTTCCATTGTTCAAATAATTTTCCACGAAGTGATACTCCAAATTCTGCTGGATTTCCAACTCCTCGAAGATCGGGAGACGATTTTTCTAACGAACGAAATCCCCAATTTCTTTCAGATATTCCCCATGACCATGTTGCAGTTGGAACAAGTCCTATTGATAAATTATGATTTCCAAAAATATTCTTCCATTCGACAAATGCATTTTTTACAAAAAGTCCCATTCTGTTTTTTGAATCCAATGAACCTTCATTTCCTTCAATTAAAAAATTAAGTATAAATGTTTCTGATAAATTGTTGGAATAACTTAAATTAAATCTTCGCAATTCAAAAGCTTGGTGGTTTTTTGATATTCCTGAATACTGAGTTGAAGTTCCAGTACTATCGCCATTCATCTTATAATAATAATCTCCAAAAATAACACCTTTATAATTACTAGCAGATTCTTGAGAACGGCTTAAATTCAAAAATATTATTAAAGTTAAGAAAAGTATTTTTTTAAGATAATTTTGCATTTTCATTTTATTTTTATTTTAGATTTAATCTTGTACATGTGCAATATCGAGAATTATTTTTGGATTAAGAATATTAATTTATCATTGAATAAATTTAAATTAACTTTTATCGCACTATTTTGTTGCTATTTATTACTTATTTTGAAATATCTGTAATGCAAACACTCGATTTACATGGAATTAAACATTCTGAAGTTGAAGCTCTCGTTGAAAACTTTATCTTAGTTAATGAACGTCCATTAAAAATTATTACTGGTTCAAGTAATGAGATGAAAAAATTAACTCATCAAGTATTAAAGAAATATAATTTTAAATACATTTACCCTAATGACTTTAATTTAGGCGAGCTACTTATTTACGATTGATTTTTTATTTATCAGATAATATTCTTTTTTTCCTCATTCTCAAATTCAACATTTCTACAAAAAGTGAAAATGCCATTGCAAAATAAACGTATCCTTTTGGAACGTGAACACTAAAAGATTCAACTACAAGTAAAACTCCAATCATCAATAGAAAAGAAAGTGCAAGCATTTTTACAGTCGGATGTTGATTTACAAAATCACTGACAATCTGTGAAAATATCATCATAAAAATTATTGATGCAATAATTGCGAGAATCATAATTGAAACATTCGAGACTAAACCAATTGCTGTTAAAATTGAATCGAATGAGAATACTAAATCTAAAAGTATAATTTGAAGAATTACCAAAGTAAAAATATTTTTTTTACTTTTTACTTCATTCTTTGTTTCTTCACCTTCAATTTTTGAATGAATTTCGGTTGTACTTTTTGCCATCAAAAATAATCCACCAAGTAAAAGAACAATATCTCTTCCACTGAATCCAACTCCGAGAATAGTAAATAATTTTATATTTAATCCAACGATAAATGAAATTAATAAAAGAAGTAAAATTCTCATTATTAACGCTAACCATAATCCAAGAGTTCTAGCTTTTTTCTGTTTTTCTTTTGGAAGTTTTTCTGCAATAATCGAGATAAAAACTATATTATCTATCCCAAGAACTAGTTCAAGTAAAAACAGAGTTGAAAAACTAATTAATCCTTCAATTGTAAAGATTGCCTGCATGTCTGTAAAGTTCATATGTGTATAATTTATTTAATATTGATTTATAAAAATTTAAAAACTAAAATTGCTACAAAAGTTGGTAGCATTGCCGCAACAAAAAGTCTAACATTGCTAATTGCACCATCTTCAAAATTGTTTTTTAAAATCGAAAATCCTGCTGGATTTGGAGCATTTGCAATAATCGTCATTCCACCACCGGTAACGGCACCTGCAACAATTGCATATTTAAACTCATCACTAATGCCTTCCACTAAAGAAGCCAAATAAGTTATGGCAGCATTATCGGTAATTGTAGTTAATGCGATAGCTCCAAAATAAATTGCATCTAAACCCATTTCGGAAAGAATTTTTTGCAACCACCATTGTTGCTGACCACCGAGTACAATTAATCCTGAAAGAAAAAATGCAATCATTAATCCTTCGCGAATCAATAATTTATTTTGATATTGTGGATATGCATTTGTTATTCCAAGAAAAAATAAAAATATCGAAAGAAATATTACCGGATGATGTGAATAATAAACTATTCCACTTAATAATAACAGATGAACTACAATTGTAGATTTCGGTAAAATTAAATTTTCTTGAATTGGTTTGGATATTATTTCTTTTAATTCTTTCTGGAAATAAAAAGTTACCGAAAGTGAATTTACCAAAATAATTATAATTGCTCGCCATCCAAAGTTTGATAACATAAACCAAATATCCCATCCCCATTTATCTGCAACCATTAAAACAGGGGGTGCTGCAAATGGAGTTAAGATTCCACCAACGGAAATATTTACAAACAAAACTCCCAATGTTGCATATTTTAATTTTTTGGAAATATTTTGAGAATAAAATAATTCTCGCAAAATCAAAGCTGCAAGTGTCATTGCTCCCGGTTCTGTAATCAACGAACCAAAAAGTGGAACAATAGTTAATGTAACAAAATATATTCCAACCATATTTTTAAGTGGGATTACTTTTGCAAATATTTTAACTATTGAAGTTACAAATTGAATTATTTGTTTAGTTCCTGCAATTACCATAATTGCAAAAATAAATAATGGCTCTCTAAAATTTCTGGAGTCAATATAGTTTACTGTTTTCTCTCCCCCTTCAAACCAATACATAAATATTAACATTACAAACGACCAGAATCCAAATACAACTTCAACTTCTCCGAGTAAACTCCAAATACCGGAGTGCTTAATACTTCTCTTTGCAACTTTCTCAAAATATTTTGTTGAAAAAGTATGAACTATTGCAATGCAAAATATTACAAGTGAGATAATTTGAAATAACGTTGTATTCATAAGCTACAAAATCCGAAAAGAAACTTGTATTTCAAATTGATTAAGTTTAAAGTAAATACTATATTTTAAAAATTGAAAACATCACAAATAAGGAACCAAAATGAAAAGAAATAGAATTTTAATTCTTGCTTTCGTATTACTTAATTTATCGATCGCTCAAGAAAAAGGTATTTTAGAAAAATTAAATGAAGTTGCCATAATTGATCAAAAAGTAATGATGCCAATGCGAGATGGAACACGACTTGCAACTGATATTTATCGACCAAAAACAAAAGACAAAGTTCCAATAATTTTTTCTCGAACACCTTATAATTTTAATCCATACAAAGATGGTGCTTTAGTAACTCGTTCACTTCAATCTGCATACGACGCAGTAATTAAAGGTTATGCATTCGTAGTTCAAAATGAAAGAGGAAGATTTTTTTCTGAAGGAGAATGGGATATTTTGGGAACTCCTTTAACAGATGGTTATGATGCATTTAGTTGGCTCTCTTCACAAAGTTGGACTACTGGAAAAATTGCAACTATTGGATGTTCATCAACTGCTGAATGGCAAATGGCAGTTGCTTCACTCGATCATCCTGCTCACACAACTTTAGTTGCACAAGGTTACGGTGCAGGTGTTGGTAAAGTTGGAGAATATTTTGAACAAGGAAATTGGTACAGAGGTGGATCTGTACAATTACTTTTTTCATCTTGGCTTTACGGAACTCAACATGATATTATGGAACCAAAACTTCCAAAAGATATTACACAAAAAGATTTACAACGAATTCAAAAATTTTATGATATGGCTCCCCGATATCCAACTGTCGATTGGGCGCAAGCGTTCAAACATCTTCCTGTAAGTGAATTACTAAAAAATGTTGACGGTCCAGTTGGAGTATTTGATAAAATGATTAAACGAAAACCAAATGACGCTGAATGGTTTAATGGTGGATTGTATCATGATTCAATGCCTTTTAATAAACCAACTTTCTGGTTTGTTTCTTGGTACGATGTTTCAACAAGTCCAAACTTAGCTCTTTATAATCATGCAAGAAAAAATGCAAAAGATAAATTTGCTCGAGACAACCAATATTTAGTTATTGCTCCAACACTTCATTGTGCTTTCACAAGAGCTACAGAAAATACAATTGTTGGTGAAAGAAATCTTGGTGATGCAAGATTAAATTACGATGAACTAATTTATAATTGGTTTGACTTTTTGTTGAAAGGAAAAGAAAATAATTTTAATTCAACAACTCCAAAAGTAAAATATTTTACTATGGGATCGAACAAATGGCAAACCTCTGAGACTTGGCCACCACAAAATGTTAAAATGACAACTTATTATTTAAATAGTAATGGAAAAGCAAACACGCGAAATGGAGATGGTGTTTTAACTTTTGATAAACCGAAAAAAGATTCACCGGATAATATTATTTACGATCCTTTAAATCCAGTCCCCTCTCACGGCGGCAATGTCTGTTGTTCTGGAAATGCAATTCAAGGAGGTTCATTTGATCAACAGACCAATGAATTAAGAAATGATGTTTTAGTTTATACTTCAGATCCACTTAAAGAAGGAACCGAAGTTAGTGGATTTATTGAATCAACTTTATATCTTTCTTCGGATGTAAAAGATACAGATGTAACTATAAAATTAATTGATGTTTATCCAGATGGTAAAGCATATAATTTGGATGAAACAATTCAAAGAGTTAGATATAGAGATGGATATGAGAAAGAAGTTTTTATGGAGTCAGGAAAAGTTTACGAAGTTAATATGACACCAATGTCAACAAGTAATTATTTTGAAGCTGGACATAAAATTAGAATTGAAGTTTCCAGTAGTAACTTCCCACGATTCGACAGAAATTTAAATACCGGTGGAAATAATTTTGATGAATCAAAGCCAAGTACTGCTAATAACTCAATCCATCACTCCTCAAAATATTTAAGTAAAATAATTTTACCGATTGTGAATTAGAAAGTTAATATCAAAATATATAAAAAAGCCCAGTCAAACGACCGGGCTTTTTTATAACTTTAATTTCAGTTACTAAACTTATTTAACCAACATCATTTTCTTAGTTTGAATAAGTTTATTATTTGGATTATTAATATCAGTTGCAATTATTTTGTAGAAGTATAATCCTGTTGGAATCTTTCCTGCTTCCCATTTAACTTCATAATAATGTGCAGAAAGAACTTCATTTACCAATGTTTGTACTAATTGACCAAGTGAATTATATATTTCTAGTTTTACAAAAGACTCATTTGGTAATCCAAATCTTATTGTTGTTGTAGGGTTAAATGGATTTGGATAGTTTTGTGTTAAATTAAATTTATCCGGAATATTTTCATCATTCTTAATTAAATCTGGTTGCGACATTGTTTTAAATTTTATAATAAAAGGATCAGCTCCCTTTCCGTCACCATTTCCATCTAAAGCAATACCATTAATTGCCAAAGCAGTGGAATCAATTTTAAAAATATAATTTGTACTATATTTTAAATTTTCTTTCGGTTTAAAAATAAAAGTCTTGTTTACATTTGTCCATTGCGTAGATCCATCAACATTTGGCAAAATTGAGAATGCATTTTTAACTGAAGTTGTATCCATAGCTTTTGAAAATATTACTCCCAATACATTTGCAACATTAAAAGTTGAATCTCCATTTCGTGGACTGCTATATGTAATAAAAGGTGGAGTCAATGATGGCAATAATCTATCTATAAATTTTACATCAGATTTTAATAGTGTTTGTGGAACTGTATCTTTTTTACCACCGCCTAAATCAAATATTAAAGAATAATTTCCATGTGCAAGTGAGTCGAACAAATAATATCCATTATTAAAATTATCAGTTGTATATTTTTTATTTTTCGGATAAAGTTCAATAGTAGTATTATTTTGTGGTAGAGTACTTTCTTCACTTTTAATAATTCCGGCAATAACAGCTAAAGTATCAAATGGAATTCCATAATATTCCAAAAAACCATCGGCAATTCCGTAAGCTTCCATTCTGCAATATTCTAAATTTATCAATCGGCGAGTTTCTGGAGAGTAATCATGGAATGATCCTTCGGATAATTGTCCCGGCATCAGCAATCCTTTTAAAACACCAAGATTAAATCCGCCAGTTGCTCCACCATAAAATGTATAATCAGTCCTTACACCGTAAGATTGAGTTCGATTTCTTTTTCTAATTTGATTATAAATCTTTGTACTCATAGTAACAGCTTCAGGAAATTCTGCCTGACGAGTTGTAATATTTTCTTTTACAAGAATTAAAGTATAATTAGTTCCGGCATTAGTTCCGCCAGTTGCATTACTATGGATTGAATGAAACCAATTTACATTATTTGAATTTGCTACAGTTGATCTTGCCGATAAACTTGGCTCATCATCATTTGGATAATAATTTGTGTATCGTGTTAAAAATATAGTTGCTCCCCAAGCTTCGAGAATTGATTTTAATGCAAGTGCTTTTTGAAAATTCCCTTCCGATTCCCAAAATACATTTCCAGGATCGGGTTCAATTCTTCTGTCGTTTGCAGCATTATTTCCTCCATGTCCGGGATCGATACAAAATTTATATCCATTTAAGTTCGGACGTTGGCCAAAAGTTTGAATAACTACAAAAATAATAAGAGTTAATACTTTGAATAGAATTTTCATTCATTAAATCCAAAATTAAACAGAATTATTTTACCATTTTTTGTATGACAAACGATTTCATTTACCGTAAAAGATGTTTCTGGATATAATTCTGTTTGATCAGTATTTGTAAGTTGAATTACTTTTTTCCCATCGACTGATATTGCAAATAAATCGGATGAAACAATTGAATCATTTTCATTTTTTTCTTTATGGCAGATTATCCATTTTCCATCTTTCGTCCAGGAAGGTGCATCGTAATATCCAAGTTTTGAAATTAACTTTCCCTTCAAATCAAAAATAATTAGCCCTTCTGCTAATTCATAAGCAATTAAAAATTTATTATCAGGAGATAATTTTGGCCAAATATATTTTCCATTTTTTATAGGATCAATTATTTTTGATTTGCCATTTTCAATTATCTGAATTTTTTCATCAACTATTCCTGTTATAATTATTGAAGCTGATTTTTGTAATATTCCAAATTCTGTTTTTAATTTAGTTGGTAATAATTCAAATTTTGGTAATTGTAACTCTTCACCAAAAGAAATTAATCTTGTATTATTTTTGGAAATATCTTTTACAAAACTTTCCTGAATTCTTGAATTCCCATTCCAAGTAGTTTTACGGTAAGCAATTAAATTTCCATTATCAGAAACTGAAAAGCCATATCCAATTAATTCTCCTTCAACTACTCTTTTGGGATTTAAGGTTGTTGATTGCCAAATATCTTTATAGTCGAGTGTTGTAAAATAAATTTGCTTTCCATCTTTTGAGAATATCGGATATCCAAATTCAATACTATCCTTTTCTGCAATAACTCTTTGCGAGGTTATTTTTATCTGTGAATAAAGTTGACCAAATAATAAAAGTTGTATAATTAATAAATATTTTTTTCTCATCGGACAAATTTACAATTAGAATGCATATAAAACAATTGGTCGGTTTGTTTTAGATTTGTATATTTAAATCAATTTTGGGCCGTTAGCTCAGCTGGGAGAGCACCACAATGGCATTGTGGGGGTCAGCGGTTCGATCCCGCTACGGTCCACCAACCAATGAACCTTAGACACATTTTAGTCGGATTTATCTTTTATATTTTACCTTCTATTTTATTTTCTCAAATTAAATGTGATACTTTATTAAATATTGAAGCTGCAGATGGAGTTAATCATATTCGATGTAAAATTAATGATCGGCATATTGTAAATATTATTTCAATTGATTTAGCTAATCCTGATTTACAATTTGAATCTTTTCGAGCCGACTCACTCCAAAAAACTACAACGCAAGCATTAACAAATGAGGAAAATGGGAAGCAAGTTATTGCTGCAATAAATGGTGATTTTTTCAGTTTTCAATCTGGATTTCCAATAAATGGACATGTACAAAATAGAGTTCCAGTTTTTATACCTAAACTAAATCAAACACAACTTATTTTTTCGGATAAACAAAAACCATTTCTAGAAAATCTTTCTGTTTCAATTATTGGCATTATAATAACTGATACTTTTATAATTGATGGAGTAAATCTAAATAATAATATTAACACAATTAAACTTTTTAATAAATTTGGTGCGTTACATAAATTAGATAATTCGAATTTATTGATTGATCTGAGATTACTCAAACCTATAAATTATTTGAATGATACTATTTCGTTTGTAATTACAAATTTAAATTCTAATCTCATTTCTAATGATTCACTTTATATACTTTCAATTCCAAAAAGCTTAAGTCCGGAATACAAATTTAGTTTATCCGACACTGTTAATATTATTTTTTCAATAAATCCAATGATTAATAATGTTACAGATATAATTTCAGGAAATGGTCATTTGCTAAAAAATAATTTTACGAGTAAAGAAGATTTCTCAAAATCATTTCATCTAACTGAACACCCGAGAACTTTAATCGGGTTCAACTACGATACAACAAAATTTTATTTTCTTGTAGTTGATGGAAGACAAACTTCAAGTATCGGAATGTCATTTGAAACTATGATTGAAGTTTTAAAATTTTGGAATATTTCAAATGCTTTAAATTTAGATGGTGGAGGTTCTACAACAATGGTTATTCATAATCAAATTGTCAACTCTCCTTCCGATTTTACAGGAGAACGGAATGTTGCAAACTCACTTCAGCTGATAAGTAAAAGTCAACTCAAAAAATTTATTTCGGAAAGAAAAAATTACATTATTAATAATAAATAAATTAATTACAATTTAATTTTTTGATTTTACAACAGCTTGTGCAGAAGCTAATCTTGCAATTGGAACTCTGAATGGT
>SXSI01000029.1 GCA_005792285.1 Bacteroidota bacterium | reverse complement strand
GGGGGTTCGAATCCCCCCCTCTCCGCCAATTTTCATTTTTTGTGAAATCGCACGCCAGCCTGCCGGACTGAACTCACTAAAAAATATTGTGAATTAATTGATAAATATAAATTTGAATGAAATAGAATAACTGTTATTTTAAACAAAAAATAAAATTATGAACAATACACTTATCGAATTTGTAGTCATCATTACTTCGCTCTGGTCTGTCTGGGGATTTTTTGGTTCTCGGGTTGAGCAGGCGGATTATACCGTCGTAAAGAAAATGAATGGCTACGAAATACGGGAATATCCGGCGCATATAGTCGCACAGACTACAGTAAAGGGTTCTTATGGAGAATCCATGGGCAATGGTTTTAGTATCGTGGCGGGATATATTTTTGGCGGGAATACAAAAAAGGAGAGTATCGCCATGACCGCGCCCGTGGTCGCACAAAAAGGAGAAGCGAAGAAAATTTCAGAAAGCATCGCGATGACTGCGCCAGTAGTGGCGACGGCTGAGGGCGACGCGCAAATAATATCTTTCGGCATGCCTCGCTCCTATACACTTGAAACATTGCCGACACCCAATGATCCTCGGGTAAAAATAGTCATGATCCCTGCCAAGAAATATGCAGTAATGCAATTCTCTTGGTATCGCTCTGACGCGCGAATCAAGAGTATGCAAGAGAAATTGCTTTCAGCGCTCGCTCGCGATGGAGTGGTGGCTGGCGAAAGCATTGCCTACGCCGGATATAATGCGCCGTGGACTCCGCCATGGATGACGCGAAATGAAGTATTGGTTGAATTAAAAGAAATAACATCTAAAAAAATAGTATTGGCGGGCGGTTGTTTCTGGGGTATGGAAGAACTAATCAGAAAACAGCCCGGTGTGATAAACACTATTGTCGGTTATACCGGCGGAAAGGTGGAAAATCCGACCTATAAAAATCACGAAGGCCACGCCGAAGCGGTTGAGATAGGATATGATCCTGAAAAAACTTCATACAAAAAATTACTGGATTTTTTCTTTCAAATCCACAATCCAACCACCCTCAATCAGCAAGGCAATGACATCGGCACTTCGTATCGCTCAGCAATTTTTTATGGGAATGAGCAAGAAAAAAAAGAAGCGGAAAATTTTATTGAAATTGTAAATAAGTCAAAGCGATGGGAGAGTCCCGTGGTGACAACATTGGAGTCACTTCAAAAATTTTATCTGGCAGAAGACTATCATCAGGATTATTTACAAAAAAATCCCAGCGGATATACATGTCATGCTATTTATTTTGATAGTTATATAAAATAATTAATAATCGAAGTAAGGACTGAAGAGAAATAAATGGGTACTATAACCATACACACGATTGCCGTCTATGCATTTATTATCTGGAGTTTGCCTTTGGGATTGTTTCGCAGTCGATTCAGGAAGATGGTCTATCAAACTGATAGCTGGTGGATTAATGTAAGGCCAGTTTTTTGGGAGGAGATCAAAGTTCTTTTTGGTTTTCATCAGCATACGGCGAATGTAGAGTTGCGGGTGATTAATTCCTATCGTTTTTATCTGATCATATACTTCGCTCTTTTAATTTTAATATTATCAACCTGATCAAGGAATAATATGAAAGAAGCAACATTAGTCTATCCTCATCAACTTTTTATAAAATCACCAGCTATACAAAAAGGACGCATTATCTTTTTGATTGAAGAGCCGTTGATTCTATCGCACAACCCAATCCATTATCAAAAGCTAATTTTGCACAAATTAAGTATGGGCGCATATGCAGAGCTTTTGAAAAAAGAAGGGTACAAAGTAAAATGTCTGACGATTGAGCAGTATCCGAAGACGGAAGATATTTTTGATTATTTAAAAAAAGAAGGGATACAAGAACTTCATATTGTCGATACTACTGACTTCTATTTGGAGCAGGCTATAACAGCTTCCAAGATAAAGCGGGTTTGGTATGAGTCACCACTTTTTATTTTGCCAAAGGAGGAATCAATAGCAAGATACAAAAGCTCGAAGAAAAATATGGCGATGTTCTACAAGAAAATTCGAGTGGATTTGGATATCATGATGGACGGACATGGAAAGCCCAGAGGGGGCGCGTGGAGCTTTGATGCAGACAATCGAAAAAAACTTGCTCGTGATACAACTCTCCCCAAGGATATTGTTTTTGAAAATGATTTTGATGTATCAAAAATGAAGAAGTGGCTCGATACAATACAAGCTGAAAAATATGGAGAGATAGTGTGCTGGCTACCATGTACACACAAGGATGCCAAGAAATTTTTGCAGGTATTTTTAGAAGACCGCTTTGCACATTTTGGTGTGTATGAGGACGCGCTTTCTACGAAAAGTGTACGGCTCTTTCATTCGACATTGTCAGCGCTCATAAATATTGGATTGCTCAACCCGAAACAGGTAATCGACAGCGCGATACAGTATGCAGATACTTACGCTATACCTATAAATTCACTAGAAGGTTTTGTACGACAGATTATTGGGTGGCGTGAGTTTATGCGCGCTTCCTATGAGTGTGATGGTGTTGTCATGCGTACTAAGAATTTTTGGAAACATTCCCACAGTTTGCCAGTAGGATTTTGGACTGGAGATACTGGTATTGCTCCGGTCGACAGCGCTATCAAGAAAGCTCTGCACTATGGATACAATCATCACATCGAGCGATTAATGGTTCTCGGTAACTTTATGTTGCTTTCTAAAGTTAATCCCGATTATGTGTATCAATGGTTTATGGCAATGTACGTGGATGCGTATGATTGGGTGATGGTACCAAATGTATATGGAATGAGTCAGTTCGCTGATGGTGGTATTTTTGCTACCAAACCATATATCTCGGGTAGCAATTATATTAAAAAAATGTCAGACTATCTAAGTGGTGACTGGGAAGAAATATGGACTGCACTGTATTGGAATTTTATAGGTAGTCACCGTGACTTTTTCACAAGTAATCATCGACTATCGATGATGCCGAGACTTTTTGATAAGATGGAGCAAGAGAAAAAGGAAAAATATTTAAGAATCGCTAAGGAGTATTTATTAAAAAATTTATGTTTATAAAACTTTACGCAATCGCACTACTAGTATTCTTTGCCATCGACATGATCTGGCTAGGGCTTGTGGCAAAAGACTTTTATCGCGCGCAGATTGGTACGCTTCTGAAGCCGGATGTAAATTGGGCTGCCGCGATTATCTTTTATCTCATTTTTATCGCTGGTCTTGTGGTGTTTGTCATCTCTCCTGCTATGGAAAAAGGATCGTGGATACACGCACTTCTTTTTGGTGCGCTATTTGGATTCGTTTGTTATGCCACCTATGACCTCACGAATTTGGCCGTTGCTAAAGATTGGCCACTTTTGGTAACTATTGTTGACTTGGCATGGGGCGCGGTACTTGCGGCCTCTGTATCAGTCGTGACTTATTTTATAGCAAGTAAAATAGGCCTATGAACTATTATGCAACACTCATTATCATATTGTTCGTATACATGAGCCTATGGTTCGTGGTTTCTTTGATTAAAAAAAGAAATGATGTCGCTGATGTGGCGTGGGGCTTGGGGTTCGTGCTTTTGGCATGGATATCTTTTTTTCTTTCCAGTGATTCTGGTACACGAGGATTACTAGTGGGTATTTTGGTAAGCATCTGGGGCTTGCGTCTCGCGTGGCACATACACACTCGTAACAAAGGAAAAGCAGAAGACTACCGATACCTCGTATGGAGGGAAGAATGGGGCAAGTGGTTTTATACCCGATCGTATTTTCAAGTGTATCTTTTGCAGGGTACATTTTTGTTTCTCATCGTTCTGCCAGTACTGCTTATTAACAAGAATGCAGGCGGGGATATTGGCTTACTCGACTTTTTAGGCGTAGCCGTTTGGCTCTTTGGTTTTTATTTTGAAGCTGTGGGTGACGCACAACTCTCCCGATTTATTAAAAATCCATCGAACAAAGGCAATCTCATGCAGAGCGGGCTTTGGGCATACACGCGTCATCCGAATTATTTTGGTGAAGTGACTCAGTGGTGGGGCTTGTGGCTCATCGCCCTATCTGTCCCGAATGGCTGGGTTGGTATTATCGGGCCGATCACCATTACCTTTCTAATTCTGGAAGTGTCTGGTATTCCCATGCTTGAAAAGAGTGTGGCAGAAAATCCTGCATTTGAAAGTTATAAAAAAAGAGTGAGTATATTTTTTCCATTACCACCCAGAAATTAACTTTGATAAAAATTTATGCGAGTATGGGACCTACATCCAAAACATTTAACTTAGCAACAGATTATACAATTTGTGGCAAATTAATCGGTAGCATTTTTGAAAATGATTCTTTAATAAATAAAAGAATTTCTATTCCATTTAACTTAAATGAAAATGCTATTATAGGATCGTTATTTCAATTAGTTGGATACTTAAAGGAATTAGGTTTTTCAATCCATCATGATTTAACTACCAATTGCTTTTGAATTGAACTTCCAAGGAAAAAGATTATAACAGTTTTTGGAAAAGATTTATAACAATTACTCAGAGGTAATAAGAAAATAATATTATTTTTATTTTTTACGTTAAATGTTTATTCACAAAATATCTCACTCTTATTCATCAGTAATTAATTTTTTCAAAACAGAATCACCCATTACAACTTTATAATCTAAAATATTTCCATCAACTAAAATCTTTCGCGAAATTAATCTGATCCCGTGACTGTAATCAACGTACCAATTTACATGTCCCGTATAAAGTTGTTGAATTGGTTTTCCATCCAACTTATGCCAACCATAAATTGCAACACGATTTAATTTTAGATGCTGATTTAACGATGAACTAATTACGACATCTTTTTTAATTCCACTGATTAATCCTGTTCTACCTTTTCGCTGACCTTCAATAATTAAATGATGTTGCCACATTGTTACAGTACTATCTCTAAATGCATACATTGGAACAGGCTCGAGTTTAATTTTACTTTGTAAATATATTTGATCAACCATTTTTGTAGTTGGAAGGAAACAATTAAAATTGTCTGCAATTTTTTGTGCTGACATTGGAGTTAGCGGAATTCTTGCCCAATCATCATCGGTGCCAATCATTAAATAATCGGGAGCTACATAATAAGTTGCATTAATTATTTTTCCTTCTGGAGTTTCAATTGAAGAAACAATTGGAATAAAATTTTTATAAAAAGTAGGAATATTTCCAGCGAGAATTAAATCCATTGCAATTGAATCCCTGCTTTTCCACCAATATGAATCAATTTGTTTATAAAAATCGCTTCCTGTTATTATATTATTACCTGTCTTTATATCAATTTGACTTAAACTTTTAAGTGGAAATAAAAATATGATAATCGAGAATAATATAATTTTCATAAGTTATGGCATGCGTAATATTAAAAGATTAAAACTCAAACTTCTTTCAGTTGATTTTTCTATTTTTAAGTTAAAACTCAATTTCAAATTACCAAATTGGATTTTGAAATGCGACTTGTATTTTATTTCAAAGTCCGACACTTCAATTTCTATAATATGTCCATCGAAATATATTCCCAAAAAATATAAATCTATAGATAAATGGAATGGATTTAAAATTGATGGAAATTTTCCATTTTCAGCAATTGGTATTCTTCAATCTGTAATTACCCCACTTTCGGTAAATAAAATTAGTGTTCTAACTTTTTCAACATTTGAAACTGATTATATTTTTGTCCAAAAAAGAAATCTAGATAAATCAATAAACATTTTGAGTAACCATTTTACACTCGATACTATCTATAAAATCGCAAAAACAAAGAAACATTTTAATGATGGGAAAAGATTATTTCTTCAATACGCTAAATCCCTAAACTATAATTTATGATTCCAAAATTTCGATAAAGAACTTAAATCAATTGACAAAGAATCTAACAATCCAAATGGTGCTTTAATTCTTGCCTATAAAAATAAATTAGCAATTTGTTGCGTTGGAATTAGAAAGTTTTCCAATAAAACAGCTGAACTCAAAAGAATGTTTGTTCAAAAAGAATATCGTGGGAATAAAATTGGACAAAATATGTTGGAACTCGCTCTTGATATTTCTAAAGAACTAAATTATAAAAAAAATAAGACTTGATACTTTGCCAAGTATGAAAAAAGCACAAAAACTTTACCGGGATAACGGATTTGTTGAAATACCTTCGTATCGTTTTAATCCTATTAAAGGAACCATTTATATGGGAAAAAATTTGTCAGATTAAAAAAATCAAAATAAATAATTAGGTCTCGCCTTAACTTCTGTGATTTTCTAAAGCTGTAACTCAATTCCAATATTTACTCTTCGTAATTCATAAAATGCAGTTGGATCGCCAAGTTCACCACCAATTCTTCCGTTTGAGTCCATCCATTTTACATTTCGTTTATTCAAAAGATTTCTTCCTTCAATATAAAATAAAAGTGGATTCTCATTCATTCCGGAAATATTAAATTTGCGAGTTAATTTTCCATGCAATAGTAAAACATCACTCATTCTGTAATTATTTGGAAGAAAATCTTTTGTTGAATCAAACGGAGTAAATCCATCGCGCGTTGGATAATAGGTAAAAGGTCTTGGAGAATTATAAAGTGTAATCAACGAACCACGGAAACCGAAAAATAATTCCGTTTCGAAATTAAATTTTACAGCGTGACGCTGATCCCAACTTAAAGGAAATACAACTGCCTTCATTGGAAACCCCCATTGAATAAAATTTATTGACTGATCTACATATTCACTCACTCCCTCAGTTATCATCCAGGTGTATGAAAATGTTGCACTAATTTTCGGTTGATTTTCATAATTAAATAAATATTCAATTCCCTTTGAATTTGCTTCTGCATTATTTACATATTCTGCAAATCCATAATCTCCTGCGAATTTACTATCGAATGGAATAAATGTTTTTGAATCAATTTGATCTTTTGTTTTTTTATTGAATAATGTAAATGAATGAATTATTTTTTCATTTGGAAAATATTTTATTCCAATTTCCCAAGAATCTGTAATTTCAGCTTTCAAATCTGGATTAGCTCTGAAAATATTTTTTGTATCTCGTAATATTGTAGAAGGATTTGTCCCGGCATATAAATAATTAAAAAGTGGAAACTGAACATATCTTCCAACATTTATATGCATCATTGTAGTTGAAGACATCCTTAATGAAAGTCCAATTCTTGGGCTGATATGCGATTTTATCGGAGTTGCAACTTCACCTATTTTATTTTCCTCAGTTGAATCGAATATTATTTTATTTATTTGCGGATCCAAATAATCATATCTCAATCCAATACTTAATACAGAGCCATCTTGTGCGTAATAAAATTTATCTTGAAGATAGATACTTCCCTGTTTTGGATTTTTTTGATAATCATTTATAAAACTCAACATCGGTTTATCTTCCATTGGTTTGCCATACAAAGTTTTCAATGGATCAATTCTCATTTGATTCGAATTCAAATTAAATTGAGTAAACTCAAATCCCAATTTTATAAGATTATCTTTTTGTTGTTCGTAAGTTACATCAGCCTTTAAAGTGTAAATTAATTGTTCATCTTTTGCCCAATGAAGTTTATTTCCATCCATCACATATTGCAAAAATAAATCGTACTGATATGGCGTAAAAGGTTCAACAGGTTTTGATTTTCCAATTGAATTTAAATATGAAGTTGTTGAAAATGATAAATAATAAGTTGTTTGTGTAGAGGAAGCAAAATTATACATTACAGTCCCTCTGTAAATTTGTTCGTTCCGTTCCGGAAGTCCATCAAGATTAAATCGCCAACTAAATTCGTAATCGTTCCACTTATTTTTCCAAGTCATTAAATGAAATGAAATTTTTTCTAGCGGAGAAAATAAATATTCCAATTTGCTGTAACTACTTAATTTCTGTTGAATTGGCGAATCGATAAATTTACTTAAATCCTGCCACCATCTTCCGTCAGTTTGTTTAAAATTAATTCCTGTTAAGTAAGTTAAATTATCGAAAACAATTTTATCTCTTTTAAATAATTCAAACTCTCTTAATTTATTTGTTTGGCTTGAAATATCAACTGGCATAAAATAATCTGTCTCGGTTCTAAATTTTGTACTCGGTTCGGAAGTTGATTGTGCAGTTGAAACAGAAATTACTCCGGAAAGTGCATTTCCAAATTCAGCTTCGTATCCACCGGAATTTAAAGTTAAATCCTGAATTACAAACCTTGGCAATTCAGTTGAAATTGATCCTCCTAAATAATCGAAAGTTGGAATGCCATCAATCAACAATAAAGTTTCGGAAGTTTTTCCGCCACGAACATTTCCTTCTAAAGTTACTCCCGGTTGAAGTGCAACAATTTCATTTATAGTTGAAAGTGGAAATTGCTTTAAACTTGATTCACTCATTCGGTAAAAAGTTGAAGGAATATCCTGTTGAATAATTTTTCGTTGCATTGTAACAATTACAGGTTCAAGTTCAACGGTTCCTGATTCCATTTCAATATTTAAATATGTAATTCGATCACGATAAACCGGAACTTTTTGCATAACAATTTTCTGAAAAAGAAAACTTGAATAAATTAATTCATATTCTCCTTCCGGAATATTTTGCAAAATATAAGTACCATCAAGATTTGAATTGGTTTGTTTATTTAGAGAAGAAATAAATATCGAAACATTCGGAATTGCTTCGGTAGTTCCTTTTTTTAAAACTTTGCCACTTATTGAACCTGCAAAAATAAATAAAGGTAAAATTAATGAAAGTAAAAATATCCTAAAGGTTAATCTCATTCTAAACAAGTCGCTTCAGGAAAAAGCAATGGACAAATTCTACCATCAACAAAAGTATCAACATGGCAAAATTTAAATTCTGTATTCTGTAAATAAAAATATGGAGTGTTCGAAAACAATGTTATATGTCCATTAATATTATGTTCAATCTTTGGAGATATTTTTCGTTGTGGACATTTTGGATCGAACTTGTATTCTAAAAGTGATTTTATGTTTGAACTATCATCATAAGTATAATCCCAAATATATTGGAAGACCAAACTATCTCTGGGAGGAAGAACTAATTTTCCAGTTGTTCTATTATATCCGTTGGAACGAGATAGCATAGTCCAGTCTAATATTATTTTTTTACTTTTCCTTGATTTTGTATTTACAATATTTAATTCTCCACCGATTCTAGCTTTGTCATCTAATGTTTCATCGTAAATATTTTTAGCTACGATATTTATTACAACTCGATTTGCTGTTTGACTATAAGAGTAAAATGGTTTAATTGTGACTTCTAAAATTCTATTTGGCTCATCATAAAGAGGTAAATTCTCGTTACAAGAAAGTAAAATGAAAATAAAAAAGAATAAATTTTTTCTCATCCTAATTTTAAATTAAAAAGCCGATTTGCAAAACTGGTGGTTTCTTCTGCAATTTGTTCTGTATCTGTTTTACAAATTTCAGAGATTTTATTTAAAGTATAAACTACGTAAGAAGGTTCATTTCTTTTTCCTCGAAATGGAATTGGAGTTAAATACGGAGAATCCGTTTCGAGCATAAATCCTGAATTCAATTTTTGAACCGTTTCAATCAAAGGAGAGTTTTTAAAAGTAACATTTCCAGTAAATGAAACTAAAAATCCAAATTGTTTTAATTTTTTTGCTTGTTCATAAGTACCGGAAAAACAATGGAATACTCCATTTAATTTATTTTGATTCTCTAAATTTTTTGTAAAATTCTCTTCAATAATTTTTATTGCATCATCAATAGAATCGCGAGTATGGATTATTGAAGGTAAATTATTTTTTATTCCGAGCTTCAGTTGATTAACAAATATTTCTTTTTGAAGATCACGTGGAGCAAAATCATAAAAATATTCCAATCCAATTTCACCGATGGCAACTACTTTATCATTTTTAATAAGCGACTCAATTTTCTGAAATTCATTTAAAGAATACTCTTTTGCCTGATGAGGATGAATTCCAACCGCAACACGAATTATCGAAAAACGATCTGCCAATTCTAACGATTCACTTGCCGTTACATAATTTGTTGCCGGTATTATTATTCTCTTAATATTTACATCTTCAGCTCGATTAATTACATCCGAAATATCATTTTTAAAGTGTTCATCATACAAATGTGCATGTGTATCAATTATTGGATGTTCGTTGAAATTAACAGTCATATTTCGTATTATTGTTTATGTATTTTCAAAGTACAACAAGAATTCAGAATATTATAATATTTCTTTTCTTGAATTTTATAATATTTACTTTCGAAAGTTTCAGCCAAGCTGATACTTCTCAATCAATTTTAAATACAAGCGATTCTCTAAAAACAGATTCTGAAGCAGACAGTTTAATGGAAGAAACAAAAGATCCACTTTCAATTCAGGATGATATTCTTTCTGTTACGGGAATTGATACAACAAATCTTTTTGAAACTGAAACTGATCCTGCGATTCTTGATACAATAACTTTTCAATTCCCATCTTCTACAATAAGAGATACAATTCTTACACTTGAACCAGAAGGTTACAGAGGAGTTTTATGGGGAATGACTCTTGATGAATCACAGACGAAATTAATTGAATCTAATAATTTAAGTTTAAATGAATTATTCCAGACGAAGAATGGATTTGAATTTACTAATCCAATAAATGATCGACCAACTTTAATTACATATCAATTTGATAATGACAGATTATTTATTGCGCGACTTCTTCCGAGAATTTTTTCGAAACGAAAAGCAGATTACATTGAGGCGTTTGATGAATATTATGAAACCCTTTTCCAAAAATATGGTACACCTACCCGAGAGGGATTTCTAAAAAAAGATAAATCTTATCAAAATACTATCGAAGCAATAATACTAGGGTATGCAAAACGATATGCAATTTGGGATTTCAAACGAACTCAATTAATTTTGTTGATGAAAGGAATTATTATCGGGGATCCACTAAAACAAAAACGTGGACTTCAAATTACAATTACCTATTCATCAAAAATGATTATGAATGAAATTAAGGAGAGACGTTCGGCTCTAAAGCAAGAAGAATTTTAAGGAAAGGTGCAAGAGTGGCTTAATTGGCACGCCTGGAAAGCGTGTGTCCGTGAATAGCGGACCGAGGGTTCGAATCCCTCCTTTTCCGCAATTTTATTTAGCGTCAAATGAAATCCAAAATAAAATTATAATATTTTGTGTATTACGTAATTCGATTGAATTACAAATATTGGGAATAATTTGTTACTTCCAAACTGCAAGAATTCCACCTACCAAAAGAATTGTTACAAGTTGATATCTAGTATCAACTAAAAATAATTTTTTAGTCTTTCCGGAAAATAAACTTACTGTAAATTGAACCGGCATAATAAATCCGAGCACTCAACAAAATGTCCCAAAACAAAATAGGTTAGAATTGTAGCCAAAAACGATTGCAAGTAAAGTGGCATCGGATTAGTTGGTTTCGCAGGATCAATTTTAAATTCAGTCTATTCTGCCCATTTCTTTCCAAATAAAATTGGTGAAGACCAAATCATTCCGATTACTAGATTTAAAACTGCTTAAGCTAAAATTACTATAAGATTAATTTAAACCATAAATTAATCTTCTCTTTTTAATTTCTGTTTTCTTTAACCCAATTTTTTAAATAATTAGAAATTTCTGGTATTGATGCTCCAGGAGTAAATATTTCTCCAATTCCTAATTTCTTTAAATTTGTAACATCTTCATTTGATATAATTCCGCCACCAAAAAGTAAAACATCGTCTAATTTTTTTTCTTTCATCAAAGTAAGAATCTTTGTAAAAATTGTCATATGCGCGCCACTCAGCGAACTAATTCCGATTGCGTCAACATCTTCCTGTAATGCGGCTTCAACAATCATTTCCGGAGTTTTACGAAGTCCAGTGTAAATAACTTCCATTCCGGCATCACGCAAACCTGCAGCAATTACTTTTGCTCCGCGATCGTGACCATCTAATCCTGCTTTTGCAACTAGAACTCTAATTTTTTTTGACATTATTTTTATTTTATAATTTTATTTAACGCTTGCTGAATTTTTTGAAGCGGAAATCCAACAACATTATAATAGCAACCGTTTATTTTTTTAACAAAAAAAGCGCCAAAGTCATCTTGAATACCATAAGCTCCGGCTTTATCCGATGATGAACCACTTGCAACATATTTTTTGATTTCCAGAATTGCAAGTTTTCTGAAATGAACTTCCGTTTTGACAACATCAGTTATCATTTTATTATTTCTTAAATTTAATAAAGTAATTCCTGTAAAAACAAAATGTTTTTTCCCACTTAATTTAGATAAAATTCTAATAGCATCATTTTTGGAAGTTGGTTTATTAATTATTTCTTCTTTTAGAACAACAATTGTATCAGCTCCAATTATAATAACATTCTTTTTTTTATAAAATCGAGAAACGGCTAAAACTTTTTCGCATGAAAGTCGCGCAACGTGCAATTTTGGAGTTTCGTTTTTCTTAATAATTTCGGAAATCTTTGAAGGATGGACTTTGAATTTTAGTCCGAGAAGTGAAATTAATTTAATTCTTCTTTTTGAAGAAGAAGCAAGAATTAATTCTGGTGTAACTATATTTTTTTGGAAAAGCAAAAATAAATTTAATTATCGGAACATTGCTTTTAAACTTCCCCAAGTTCGTTTTACACTTGAAACATGATGTGCAACATTAAAACTTTGCGTGTAATAAGTTGATCCATTTTGCATTTCAATTCTAATTCTGTAAGAATAAACGGAACTCGAAGTTTTAAATGCAGATTCATCTATAAATTGATAGAAAGTGTTATTTCCTTTTGGTTTTAAAATTGCTAAATCAATGTAAGAAGATGCGTTAAATAATTTTCTTTCTATAACAAATTGCTTTAAATCATTTTCGTTATCACTTTTCCAAGAGATTATAATATTTGTGCCGTCACTTCTACCGGATAAAGTTCCGCCAGTAATAATTTCTGCAAAAAGAAATAAAGGAATAATGCTGGAAAGGAAAAAATATTTTCGAAAGATCTTCATATGATTGTTGAAATAACTTAAAGTAATTAAAACATAAAATCAAGAAATATTGTGCGGAAGGCGGGACTTGAACCCGCACGCCTTGTGAGCGCCACCCCCTCAAGATGGTGTGTCTGCCAATTCCACCACTTCCGCATTTACCTATTACAATATTCGTGTTTTAACTTTTTCTTAAAACTTTAAAATTAATTATTAGTTTTTTGGATTTAGTAGATGAAAAGCTGTAAAATAAATTTGTGAGCGTGGATGGTATCGAACCATCGACCCTTTGCTTAAAAGGCAAATGCTCTACCACTGAGCTACACGCTCATCAAATAAAAATACCTACAAATATATAAACGAATGAAAATATTTCAAAGAAGAACTTTTGATTTAGAAAAAATAATTATTTCGAATTATTTTTCTTTCGCCAGAGAATTCCAATCGGTACAAACACACAATAACCAGTTATTAGTAAAATTGGCGAAACAGTTAATGGCATAAATCCGTCCCATGGTTCTTGAGCTAGCGCAATATACCCTAATGCAATAAGTAACAATCCAATTGCTATTAGAATATAATTTTGTTTTTCAAGTGGTAATATTTTTTTTTCAGTTTTAGTTTTTAAATTACTCATAATTTTATAGCAACAAAGTACAGCAATTATAGTTAAAAAAAAACCCGATATTAGGGGGTAATATCGGGTATGTCATTTAGTATGTAAAAGCTAGGGGAGGAGCTTTTACAATTGACACTCAAATATACTGTTATTAAATATGAAAAAGCAAGATTAAAAATATTTTTTTTAAAATATTTTATTAATATGTTCATTAAAACAATAAAAGGGTACAAATGAAAAAACAATTAATATTTTCTCTAATTTTTGGGATTTTACTAATTCCTATACTTACTTTTGCAGGAGATAAGAATTCCGAAAAATCTAAATCCAGTAAATCAAAAGCATGCTGTGCACAACCACTTGACGGCAAAACAGCTGGTGCAAAAAATACAAAAGAATGTGATGTAAAAACTGCACACTCTTCCAAAGGTGAAGACGCTTGCTGCAAAACTAAAAAGAAATCTTAAAGATTAATTTTTTTATTTTTGAATGGCATATTTTTCTGAAAAGAAAGTATGCCATTTATATTTTCCCATCTTATTTCTAACTAATATTAGAAATAACCTTTTACCAAATTGTAAGTTAAATAAGCACATACCAACAAAATTATAATTCCAAAAATTCTGGATATTAATTTTATAATACGGCCGGTTATTTTCAATTTATATTTTGTCACTAAACTAATAAGTAATAAACTCCAAAATAAACTACCACCAACAATACTACTTGCAAATGTTAAATTATTAATTGAAGAATAATCAAACAAGCGTAAACCACTTATCAAGCTTGCAACTGTCGCCCAATAAGCAATAAATCCCGGATTTGAAAAATATAAGACCATTCCCATCATCACAAATTTAAAATAATTATTGTCTTTTGAGTTATTATCCTCATCGATTGATGGTTGCATAGTTTGAAAGAAAATAGCTTTGATCCCAAATATTGTAAAAATTGCAATTGAAAATATTTGTAAAATTTTATCAACTTGAGGAATAAATAATAAACTTGAAAATCCAAGAATTGCACCCAAGCAATAAATAAATTCCATTACTCCACTTCCAATAGCGATAAAAATTGCCGGCTTGGAATTATGCTGAAGTGCTCTAATTATTAATGCAATATTTATCGGGCCAATCGGAATGCTGGAAAAAAATCCAATTGTAAATCCAATTAACGCAATAAATGGAAGTTCAAATATCATACGTTAATTGTTTCTAAATTTTTAGCTATTTGTTCAACTTCATTATTTTGTTCTTCAATATATTTATTCAAACGATTTTCAATTTCAGAATAAGAATTTAATAACATCAACTCACTTCGCAATTTAGAAATATTTAGAATTCCTTTTAGGTATCCCGAATAATGTTTTCTCATTTCGAGGATTCCCCTTTTATTTCCTTTATACTGAATGGAAAGTTTCAAATGTTTTAGTGTAATATTAATTTTTTCATGTAAACCGATTTCAGAAATCACTTTACCACTTTCCAAATATTCTTTCGCTTGTTGAAATATCCAAGGATTATCAATTGCACCACGTGCAATCATTACTCCATCACATTCTGTATTATCAAATACATCTTTAATATCTTCCGGAGTTATTATATTTCCATTTACAAATATTGGGATAGAAACTTGAGATTTAATTTTTTTAATCCAAGAATAATCAGGAGTTCCTCTATTTGCTTGTGAACGAGTTCTGCAATGAATTGTTAATGCTTTCACGCCGGAATCTTCCAACATTTTCGAAACTTCAATAATATTTATATTCTCGGCATCCCAACCAAGTCTCGTTTTAACCGTAACTGGAATTTTAGTTTTAGAAATTACAGCTTCAACAATTTTTTTCATTTGTGGTAAATCTCTAAGTAAACCAGCACCGGCACCATTTAACGCTACATTCTTTACCCAACAGCCACAATTTATGTCGATAATGTCCGGCTCGAGCGAACTTGCAATTTCACTTGCAACTTCCATTGAGACATCGCCACCACCATAAAGTTGAATTCCAAAAGGACGTTCTTCATTTAAAAAAAACATTTTCTCTTTAGTTTTTTCAGATTGTCGTGCGAGTCCTTCTGCATTAACAAATTCAGTGTACATAATATCGGCACCTAATTCTTTACAAATTAATCTAAATGAAATATCTGTAACATCTTCCATTGGTGCTAGAATTATTGGGCGATCGATATTTATATTTCCAATTTTCATTTTTATTTTAGATGATTAATTATTTCATCTGTCATTTCGGTAGTTCCAACAAATGTTGTTGGATTTAAATCGCGAGTAACTTTTTTATTTTCTGCAAGTACAATTTCGAGAGCTTTATTTATTTTTAATGCTGCTTGAACTTCACCTAAATAATTTAACATCATTGCACTTGCAAGAATTATTGCACTCGGATTTGCAATATTTTTTCCGGCAATATCTGGAGCACTTCCATGTACAGCTTCAAAAATTGCTGCGGAAGTTCCAATGTTTGCACCTGGAGCGAGTCCCAATCCACCAACTAATCCTGAACAAAGATCCGAAAGTATATCACCAAATAAATTTGTAGTAACAATTACATCAAATTGCAACGGATTTAAAACTAATTGCATTGCCATGTTGTCAACAATTATATCGTTAGATTCAATTTCTGGATATTTTACTGCAACTTCTTTTGCAACATCCAAGAATAACCCGCCGGAAAATTTCATAATATTTGCTTTATGAACAATTGTAACTTTTTTGCGATTATTTTTTTTGGCGAAATCAAAAGCTGCTTCAACAATTCTCTGCGAACCAAAACGAGTTATAATTCCAATAGTTTCTGCCGCATTTTTTTGCTGATCTACATAATGTTCAATTCCGGAATAAAATTCTTCGATGTTTTCTCTAAACACAACTAAATCAACATTTGAATATCTTGAGGAAACACCTTTGTAAGATTTTGCAGGACGTAAATTAATATAAAGATCAAATTCTTTTCTAAGTGCAACATTTATACTTCTGAATCCTTTTCCCAATTGAGTTGTTAGAGGACCTTTTAATGAGATTTTATTTTTCCGAATTGATTCCAAAGTTGGCTCAGGAAGCGGGTCTTTGAATTTTTCAATTCCAACAAGACCGGCAAATTGAGTATCCCAATTAATCGAAACGCCAGTTGCTGCAATAACTCGAACTGCCGATTCAACAATACTTGGACCAATTCCATCCCCTGGAATTAAAGTGATATTATGCATTAATTTTTACAAATATATCGAACTTATTATGCTTTATCAATTGATTTAACAACAATCCAACCTCCCTTTTGATTTATCAAAACACTCAGTTCCTTCTTTAAAAGAAAAATATGCGAGACCAAATGCGCCGAGTGTGTCTGTAAATCTAAATTGTGTTAATTCAAAAATAGCACTTGATAGTAAAAGTACCACCGACATATAAATACAAATTTTCGTGCAGTTTGCATCTGCTATAATTGGTTGCGATGAAAGTTTATTCCCAACTTTTAGTTTCTGATTGAGTAATATTATCATTACGAAAATTGAAATAATAGAAATTACAACTCCCCAAAAGGAAGAGTCTGGAGTTTTATTTTGAATTAAATTAAATATTGAAGTTAAAATAATTCCAACTGTGAATAAATAAAATGAATAACCAGTAATTTGCAAAGCAGCTCTTTCAAATTTATCGGTTGCAACTTCATTATATTTTGTAATTCTCAAAATCATATGAGTTATTCCAATTCCCGATAACATTTCAATAAAACTATCAATACCGAAACCAAAAAGAGTTAAAGATTCATCTTGAATTCCAAAGTAAATAGAAATTATTCCCTCAAGTAAATTATAAACAATTGTTACAATCCCCAAAAATAAAGCAGTTGAAAATAATTTATTTTTTTCGGCTAATTCCACAGCGAAATATAATTATTAATTCGGAAAAGTTAGTTGGAAAACTTCTTCCAACTATAATAAACTGGAATTCCAAGCAAAACTATAAATAATCCGGGCCATGTAAATTGTGGTTTTACAATTAAAAGATTAACACAAATTAACAAAGCAACAATAATATAAATTGCCGGAATAAAAGGATATCCAAATGCTTTATATGGTCGCTCTGCATTTGGAAGTTTTTTTCTTAAAATAAAAATTCCAAAAATGGTTAGCGAATAAAAAATAAGAACTGCAAAAACTACATAATCAAGTAAGTCGCCATAAGTCCCGGTTAAACAAAGAATGCTCGCCCAAATTCCTTGAGTGATTAATCCTCTCGACGGAACATTTTGGGAATTTAATTCTCCAGCATTTTTAAAAAATAATTTATCTTTCGCCATTGCATAATAAACTCGAGCTCCAGCTAAAATAATTCCATTGTTACAGCCAAATGTGGAAATCATTATTAAGATTGCCATTATGATTGTTCCTTGTTCACCAAAAATAACTGAAGTCGCTGCGGTTCCAACTCGATCTTGAGTTGCAAATTGAATTCCTCTTTCTGCAATTGTAACTCCATCTTTAATTCCTTCAAGTGGAAGTGTTAAAAGGTAAACTACATTTGCCATTACATAAAGAAAAATTACAATCACAGTTCCATAAAAAAGTGAAAGTGGAATATTTTTTTTCGGATTAATAACTTCACCAGCGGTGAAAGTAATATTATTCCAAGAATCTGCAGAAAAAAGTGAACCAACAAGTGATGCGCCAAAAACGCTCAACAACGCAATTCCGGATAATGGAATTAAAACTCCATCTGTAAGTTGATTCGCATTCCACATGTTTGAAAAATTTTCTGTAATACTTCCCGATTGAGCACCAAACCACAAACCAACTAAAATTAAAAGAAAAAGTGAAATTGTTTTTGTTATTGTGAAAACATTTTGAATGATTTTCCCTTTTTGGATTCCTCTTGTATTCACCCAAGTCAATAAAATTATTGTAGAAATTGCGAGAAGATTTTGCGCATTCAATCCAACATTATATGGTCCCATATTTCCAAAAGGCATTTCAAACGGACCAAAAATTCCTATTTTAAAAATCCAATTATCAGGAACGAACCACGGAATTAAAATACTTGTAAATTTTGCGAATGCAATTCCAACAGCAGCAATTGTTCCAGTTTGAATTACTGCAAATTGAGTCCAGCCAAAAAGAAAACCAACTAAAGGTCCGTAAGATTCGCGAAGATAAACATATTGCCCTCCCGCTTGCGGCATCATTGCTGCAAGTTCACCATAACTTAATGCGGCAAAAATTGTGATAACCCCGGTTAAAATCCATGCAGCTAATAATAAACCGGGAGAGCCAAGCATTCTTGCCATGTCAGCCGAGACAATAAATATTCCCGAACCGATCATCGATCCAATTACAATTAATGTTGAATCGAAAAGATTAAGACCGCGCTTAAACTCGGTTGTCATCTTTTATTGTTGATTACGAATTTTACTGTGTTTTATACTGTATGCAAAATAAATTACAACACCGATTGCCATCCAAATAATTAAACGAAACCATGTATCGTTTGGTAGTGCGTACATTTGTAATCCACAAATTAAAATTCCTAAAATTGGAAATAGTGGAACTAATGGAGTTTTAAATGGACGTTTAATATCAGGATTCGTTTTTCTTAAAACTATAATTCCTGCGCAAACAATTACAAATGCAAGTAAAGTTCCGATTGAAACAAGTTCTCCTAAAATTCCAATTGGAAATAATCCGGCAACTACAGCAGCAACACATCCAGTTAAAATTGTTGTAACATGTGGAGTTTTATATTTTGGATGAACTTTTGCAAATCCTTTTGGAAGTAATCCATCTTTTGCCATTGAATAAAATATTCTTGGTTGTCCCATTAACATCACAAGTATTACAGAACTTAATCCTGCGATTGCTCCAACTTTTACTAAAGGTGAAAGCCAAGCAAGTGCTTGTCCAGTTTTATCAATTGCAATTGCGATTGGTGCTGAAACAGCTAACTCTGTGTAATTTACAATTCCAGTTAATACTAACGAAACTAAAATATATAAAATAGTACAAACAGCTAACGAAGCTAAAATTCCAATTGGCATATCTTTCTGTGGATTTTTTGCTTCTTGCGCTGCGGTAGAAACTGCATCGAATCCTATATATGCAAAAAATATTACTCCAGCACCAGCAGCAATTCCGCTCCAACCAAATTTTCCAAACTCGCCTGTATTTGGTGGAATGAAAGGTGTCCAATTAGCAGTGTCAACATAAGAAACACCGAAAATAATAAAGAGAAGTACAACTACAATTTTAACAATTACAATTACATTATTTACATTTGCAGTTTCTTTAATTCCAACAACAAGTAAAGCCGTCATAAATAAAATAATTAAAACAGCTGGCAGATTTATAATTGCTCCTGTTGTAACCCAACCAGCAGCGGTGTGATTTAATGGTGCGCTACTCAATGCTGCAGGAATTATAATTCCGTATCCTTGAAAAAAACTTACAATGTAACCGCTCCAACCAACTGCAACGGTCGCTGCTCCAAAAAGATATTCCAGAATCAAATCCCATCCGATAATCCAAGCAATAAATTCGCCGAGTGTTGCATAAGAATATGTATATGCGCTTCCTGCAATTGGAATCATTGAAGCGAATTCTGCATAACATAATCCTGCAAACAAACATCCAATTCCTGAAAGTACAAATGATAAAGCTAAAGCTGGTCCTGCGTGATTTGCTGCGGCAGTTCCAGTTAAAACAAATATTCCGGTTCCTATAATTGCTCCAATTCCAAGTGTTGTTAGATTTAAAGCAGAGAGTGCTTTTTTTAATCCACCTTGCGAATCGCTTTCAGAATCTGAAAGTAATTTCGAAAGTGATTTTGTAATAAACAAATTTGCCATTGAAACTCCTTTTAGTTTTAGTTAAACAATTCTAGAAGCTACAAAATGATTTTTTACAAACAAACAAAAATTTTCAAAAAAGCCAAAGATTTCTGTCCAAACTTCTGTACTGAATTGCTTCGCTCAAATGTTCAGTTTTAATATTTTCAGATGAATTCAAATCTGCAATTGTTCTAGCAACTTTTAAAATTCTGTCGTATGCACGAGCTGATAATCCTAATTTAGAAATTGCCATTTTTAAAAGTTCTTCACCACTTTTATCTATTTGACAAAATTCTTTCAGTTCATTGGTCTGAATATCTGCATTACAATAAATTCCTTTTTTGTTTTTGTAACGAATAGATTGAATTGTTCGGGCTTGAATAACTCTTTTTCTAATATTTATAGATGACTCACCATTTCTTTTTTCGGATAACTCAGAAATATTCACAGCTGGAACTTCAATATGGATATCGATTCTATCTAAAAGTGGTCCGGAAATTTTTCCCATATATTTATTTATTTGGATTGGCGTGCAAGTACATTCCTTAATTTTATTTCCAAAATTTCCACAAGGACAAGGATTCATTGCGCAGACCAACATAAAATTTGCTGGAAATTCTATAGACATTTTTGAACGACTTATTAAAACTTTTCCATCTTCGAGAGGTTGTCTCATAACTTCCAAAACACTTCTGTCAAATTCCGGAAGTTCATCAAGAAATAAAACTCCGTGATGAGATAAAGAAATTTCTCCCGGTCTTGGAATTGTTCCTCCGCCGACTAATGCGCTATCAGAAATTGTATGATGTGGAGAACGAAATGGACGAACTGCAACTAATGCCTTATTCGGTGGAAGAATTCCAGCGACAGAATGAATTTTTGTACTTTCTAAACTTTCCTCGAAAGTTAATGGAGGTAAAATTGTTGGAATACGTTTTGCTAACATTGTTTTTCCGGATCCCGGAGGACCAATCATAATTAAATTATGTCCGCCTGCTGCTGAAACTTCCAATGCGCGTTTTACATTTTCTTGTCCTTTAACATCAGAAAAATCAAATGGACTAATTTGTTCATCAATAAATAATTCTTCCGGATTAACTTTTAATGGTTGTAATTTTTCATCGCCATTAATTACAGAAACTGCTTCTTTTAAAGATTCAACTCCGTAAACATTTAATCCATTTACCATTGCAGCTTCGTTTCCATTTTCTTTTGGAATAATAATATTTTTGTAATTTAAGTTCTTCGATTCAATTGCAATTGGTAAAATCCCGTGAACTAATCTTACAGTTCCATCGAGAGCCAATTCACCAACAACAATAAATTTCTCAAGATTTTCTGAATTAATTTGTCCGCTCGTTGCAAGTAATCCCAAAGCAATTGGAAGATCGTATGCACTTCCCTCTTTTTTAATATCTGCAGGAGCAAGATTTATTATAATTCTTTTATTTGGATAAACGAAACCAGAATTTTTTATTGCAGTTGCAACTCGCTCACGACTTTCTTTTACAGCATTATCTGGCAATCCAACCAAAAAGAAATTTGGAATTGTGTTTTCAATATTAGTTTCTATTTGAATTAAATATGCGTTAACCCCAAACGTAGCTGCACTTTTAATAATTGATAACATATTCCATTATAATTTATTTTAAAAAAACAAAGGGAACATTTCCCTCTTCAACAATTATCTGGTTCTATGTAGATGATCTAACCGGTCTTGAACTTTTTCAATTGGAACTAATAATTTATCTTTTCCGTAAATTGCTGAATTGTAATCTGTAAAACTAAGTTCATAATCTGAACTCATTATTATTGCTTCTTCTGGACAAACTTCTTCGCAAAAACCACAGAAGATGCAACGCAACATATTAATTTCAAATATTTCCGGATATCTTTCTTTTTCTAATTCTGTTTCTGCAGATTGAACATCGATTGCTAATGCTGGACAAACTCGACTGCATAATCCGCAAGCGACACATCGTTCAACTCCATTTTCTTCAACTAAAACTGGTCTTCCTCTAAATGATTCCGGTTTAATAAATTTTTGTTCGGGATATTGTATTGTAAAAGAAGGTTTAAATATTTGTCGTAAAGTAATTCGAATTCCTTTTAAAATTTCCGGAATATAAAGTCGTTGCAAAAAAGTTAAATTCTTTAATCTTTTAATTTCACTTTTTTTCAGAAATTCATTCATCGCTTAAAGTAGATTAAAATAAATTAAGAAAGCAGTTAAAATTACATTTGCAATTGAAGCTGGGAGCATTACTTTCCAACCTATATTCATTAATTGATCATATCTAAACCTAGGAATTGTCCATCGAATAACGATAAAGAAAAGTAAAACTAACCAAACTTTAAACGCAAATGCTCCAATTTGAAGTAGGCTTAACATAAAAGGAGATAAATTAAAATATTCAACAAACGGAAATTGCCAACCTCCGAGATAAATTGTTACGATAAATGCTGAAGCAGTAATCATCGCTGCATATTCAGCAAGAAAAAATAATCCGAACTTCATTCCGGTATATTCTACGTGATAACCTCCAACTAATTCCGTTTCTGCTTCTGGCAAATCAAATGGTAACCGATTTGTTTCTGCAAATGATGCAACTAAAAATATTATAAATCCAAGTGGTTGTAAAAAAATATTCCACTTTGGAATGAATCCCAAAATATATCCATTTTGAAATTCTACAATTTGCGTTAACCGTAAAGATTCAGTCATCATCAAAACACCAATTAAAGAAATTCCTAAAGAAAGTTCATAACTAATCATTTGTGCGGCAGAACGTAATCCGCCAAGAAGTGAATATTTATTATTCGAAGCCCAACCACTCAATGTAATTCCATAAACTCCCAAAGAAGTTAACGCAAGAATTATTAAAACACCAACGTTCACATCAGCAATTACTAATTTATAAGTTGTTCCGAAAATTGTAATTTTATCGCCAAATGGAATTACTGCAAATGTTGAAAATGCAACTACAACAGAAATAATTGGTGCTAAAGAATGAATAAATTTATTTACTGCTTTTGGAACAATATCTTCTTTGAAAAATAATTTAATAATATCTGCAAGCGGTTGAAGCAATCCCCAAGGACCAACTCTATTTGGACCAATTCTATTTTGGATATATGCGCTGACTTTTCTTTCAACCAATACGAGATATGCAACGATTGTAAGATTGATAAATAAAATCATCAGAATTTTTACAACTGCTTCTGAAATTATATTCATGAAACTTTAACTTCGGAATTAATATTTTTATTTTTAATTTTCATTCCTTGTGAACCTAATTTAAGATAAGTCATTCCGCTAAATGCTGAATTTTTTTGTGTGAGTTCTAAAAATACTTCTTCACTTGATTTGAATTTGAGTTTTATTCCAAAATTATTTGCAACCTCTGAAACAATTTTCCATGATGAACGAGAATTTCTTTTCGGACCTTTTCCCCATTTGTCGTTCCAAGCAGCAAACTTATCCCATCTACTTAATTCGAATCCGTCGAGTGAACGTTCATCTTCTTCAGTTGCAATTGATGGAATTAATCTTTGAATTTGTCCTTGAAAATTAATTATCGTTCCACTTTTTTCAAATGAAGTTGAAGCCGAAAGAACAATATTTGCAATTGTAGTAAATTTAGAATTATTAGTTGCATGCAATGCAAAATATTTTAATTGTGAAAACGAATTAAACAAATCCTCATTTTCCTGAAACGAATCTTCCAAAGAATATATTGCTTTAATTTCACCTGAATTTATTTTCTGAATTAATTCTTGTAATTTACTCGAATTAATTCCTAAAGTTTCAACACCAAAACTGTTTGGAGTTTTATCTCCGCGAATTAATATATCATCTTCATCATTCATCTCGGTATGTTTGTAGCAATAAATATTTTCGGTACTAAAAGCTTCTTTTGCGAATTTAAACATTATATAATTGTCTTCATTTGTAGCTTCAGAAGAAAGAAGAAAAGCAACTTCATTTTTTTTGAAAACTTTTAAATTATCAACTATATTTTGAATTGCAGCTTCCCAAATTATATCAGAATAATTATTTCCAATTTTAATTTGTGATAAATTAATTCTACTTGGTGAGTTTATATTTTTAAATGAATTCAATCTTCCATTATCGCACATCCAGTAACTATTTACATTTTCATTTAATCTTGGCGCGAGACGAAGAGCTTCATTATTTCGAACTCCAACTTCAATATTGCAACCACGCGAACAAGATGTGCAAACTGAATTTGTAAAAGACATTTCCCAAACTCTCGATTTAAATCTGAAATCAGTATTTGTTAATGCACCAACCGGACAAATATCAACCACATTCATTGAATATGGATTATCAAGTTTTTCTCCAGGAAAAGTTTCGATTGTAGTAGTATCGCCACGTTGTACAAATTGAAGCTGATGTTTTCCTGCAATTTCATCACAAAATCGAATACAACGAGAACACAAAATACAACGCTCTGCATCGAACATAACATGCTGACCAAGTTCAACACGCTTTGGTTTATGAACTTTGTCTTCGTTAAATCGACTGAAACCTGAACTGTGTGAAAAAGCATAATCTTGTAATTTACATTCACCAGCTTCATCACAAATTGGACAATCAAGTGGATGATTCAACAAAATAAATTCCATAACTGCCTCACGAGCGTTTATTACACGATCATTTGTTGTATTAATTATCATTCCATCTGAAACTTGTGTCATACAAGCAATCACAAGTTTAGGCATTTTTTCAACTTCAACTAAACAAATTCTACAATTTCCACTTACAGATAATTTTGGATGCCAACAGAAATGAGGAACGTTAATTCCATTTGAAGCGGCTGCTTCAATTATAGTTTGCTTTGAATCAACTAAAAGTTTACGACCATCAATTGTAATTGAAGCAGTGTGCATTTTTATTTAAGAAAATTTTCTATTGGAGAAAATTTTAAATTCCACGCATCAGAAACACCTTTATATGTAACATTGCCATCAATCATATTTATTCCAGAAGAAATTTCAGGATTATTTTTTGCAGCTTTCTTCCATCCATTATTTGCAATTTCAACTGCGTAAGGTAAAGTTGCATTCGTCAAAGCAACTGTTGAAGTATACGGAACAGCACCGGGCATATTTGCAACGCAGTAATGAATTACTCCTTCAACTACGTAAGTTGGATTTTCGTGAGTTGTTGGTTTGCAAGTTTCAATACAACCACCTTGATCAACTGCGACATCAATTACAACTGAACCTTTTTTCATTTTTTTTAATAATTCGCGTGTAACAAGTTTTGGTGCTTTTGCTCCAGGAATTAAAACTGCACCAATAACTAAATCCGCGGCAATTACACACTCTTGAATATTATGTTGGTTCGACATTCTTGTTGAAACATTTTTCGGCATTATATCATCTAAATATCTTAATCGTTGCAAATTGCTATCAAGAATTGTTACATGTGCACCAAGTCCTGCAGCAATTTTTGCAGCATTTGTTCCAACAACTCCACCACCAATTATCACAACTTCTGCAGGAATTGTTCCGGGAACACCCGCCAATAAAACTCCTCGTCCACCTGAAGTTCGCTCTAAATATTTTGCTCCTTCTTGTGGCGCCATTCTTCCTGCGACTTCACTCATTGGAATTAAAAGTGGCAAAGAGCCATCAGATTTTTGTACGGTTTCGTATGCAATGCAAACGGCTTTACTTTTTATTAATGCTAGAGTTAATTCCTCGCTCGCTGCAAAATGTAAATATGTAAAAAGTATTTGATCTTTTTTAATAAGATTGTATTCGACTTTAATTGGTTCTTTAACTTTAATAATCATGTCGGCTTTTTTATAAATTTCTTTTGCGGAAAAAATTATTTTTGCACCAACTTTTTTATATGAGTCATCGTCAAATCCACTTCCAACTCCTGCATTAGCTTCTACCAAAACAGTGTGGCCATGTTTTTTTAATTCCTGGACACCAACCGGTAAAAGTCCAACACGATTTTCATTTTGTTTAATTTCTTTAGGAACACCTATTATCATAATTCTACCTTTTTTAATTTACTGATGGATTTATTCTTACATCTGAAAATTTATCAATTTTTAATAATTTATTTGCAAGATTCATTACGTCATCTATTGAAATCGATTCAACTTTTGAAAGTACTTCTTCAACTGAAAATTGTTTTTTGAAGTAAAGTTCAGAAGTTCCCAACCTCATCATTTGGTTAGAAGCACTTTCGAGACTTAAAACTGTACTTCCCTTTAAATGCTCTTTCGCTCTTTTCACTTCAGTTTTAGTTAAACCATTTTTTAAAATTAATTCGAATTCATTTTTAATAAGATCAATTGCTTTATCTTTTTTTGAAAAATCACATGCGAGATAAACTCCAAAAGTTCCGCTCGATTTAAGACAACTTAGGAAAGAGTAAATATTATATGCGTATCCATTTTTCTCTCTCACTTTTTGAAAAAGACGTGAACTCATTCCACCGCCAAGAAGTGTACTTAAAATATATCCAGTATATCTTAAATCCGATTGAGCCGAAAATGCATCTCTTCCAAAAATTACATGTGTTTGCTGAATTGGTTTAATATAAGTTTTGATTAATGGTTTATATTTAAATGAATTTGAAATTGTTTGTATTTTTTTTGTAGAGTTTAATTTTGAAAAATATTTTTTTACTAAATTAACAACTTCATCGTGATTAAGATTTCCAGCTGCAGTAATAATAATATTTGATGGTATATAATTTTTATTTTTATATTTATTTAGATCTTCTTTCGCTAATACCTTAATTGATTCCTTGGTTCCAATAATACTTCTTCCCAATGGATGAGTTGGATAAATAGCTTCATCAAAATAATCTTGAATTAAATCTCCCGGATCATCTTCCATATTTTTTAATTCTTCAAGAACAACACCTTTTTCTTTTTCAATTTCTTCAGAATCAAAAGTTGGATTCAAAACTAAATCTGCCAATACATCGAATGCAATCGGAAGATGAGAATTTAAAAAGCGTGCATAATAACAAGTATGTTCTTTTGATGTGAATGCATTTAAATATCCACCAATTGATTCAAGAGAATTTGCAATTTCATAAGCAGAACGATTTTTAGTTCCTTTAAAAACCATATGCTCAATAAAATGGGAAATTCCACTATTTGAGTTTTCTTCGTTTTGAGAACCAACTCCAATCCAAATTCCTAATGAAATTGATCGAACTGTTGGAGTGGAATATGATAAAATTTTTATTCCATTTTCTAAAATAGTTTTATTAGAAGGGATTGCTTCTTTAAGAATTGATTTTATAACTGCTTTTGTTGGCATTTGTAATTGAAATTAAAAATAATTGGTCTTGTAAACAACGAACTTTTACAATGAGCGAATTTTAGAAACTATTAAATCTATAGCTACGTGATTTTCTCCACCGCGCGGAATTATTATATCTGCGAAAACTTTACTTGGTTCAACAAATTCAACGTGCATTGGTTTTACAGTTCTGTTGTATTGATCAATTACAGAATCAAGAGTTCGATCTCTTTCCAAAATATCTCTTCGGATTCTACGAATTAATCTTTCATCGGCATCTGTATCGACAAATATTTTTATATCCATTAATTCTCTTACTCTTTTATCAGACAAAATTAAAATTCCTTCGAGAATAATAATTTTATGAGCTTTAATTAAATTTGTTTTTTTTAATCTTTTATGAACACTAAAGTCGTAGTGAGGTTGATGAATTTGTTTGCCATTTTTTAATTTAGTTAAGTGATCTACTAATTCATCTGTGTGCAACGCATCGGGATGATCGAAATTATATTCTAGAGGATTGTGATTTTCAGGTAAACTTTTATAATAAGAATCGTGAGCAATAACCACGCAAGATTTTTTACCCAATTGCTGAATAATACGATTTGTAACAGTTGATTTTCCGGAGCCACTTCCACCCGCAATTCCTATTATTATATTTTTCATGTCTGTTTATGTATCTTTATGAAGTAATATACAAACTAAAATTGTCAATTTTAAAACTAACATTGTGCTAGAATATTTAATTTATTTTACTCTATTTCTTCTTTTACTTTACTGCATAATTCATTTTTTGATTTATAAAAAGATGAAAATAATGTTCAAAAGGGAACAAGAAACAATTAATATGAAAAATGATCTTTCATTATCAGTAATTATTGCTGCTCATAATGAAGAAAAATATATTGAAAATTGCTTGCTGTCAATTCTGAATTCAAATTATCCAAAAAATCTTTATGAAGTTATTTTAGTAGATGACAGATCAACAGATTTAACAAACGAAATTGTAAATAAACTTAAAATGGAATTTACGAATTTGAGTTACATAAAAGCTCTCGGAAATGAAACTGATTTACCTTTTAAAAAAAATGCTTTGACAATTGGAATTAGAAGCGCAAAACACGAATTTCTTTGTTTGACAGATGCTGATTGTGTTGTTGGAAAAGAGTGGTTAATTAATATTGCAGATTCATTTAAAAATAATTTTGAAGTTTCGATTGGATACTCACCCTATAAAAAAGATTTATCAAAAAGTAATTCACATTTAAATTCATTTTTGGATTACGAGGAATACAAAAATTCTCTTTATTCTTTTTCAGCTGTCGAAGTTAATTTTCCATATTTATGCAGTGGTAGAAATTTTGCATATCGAAAATCACTTTTTAATGCTGTTGGTGGATTTGATATTATTAATAATAGTGTAAGTGGAGATGATGATTTGTTATTGCAATTATTTAAGAAAAAAAATGCGTCAGTGAATTGTCTTTTAAAAAAATATAGTTTTGCTGAAACTGAATACCCCCTTTCGTTTTCACATTTCATCCAACAGAGAATTCGACATTTTTCTGCAAGTTCATTTTATCCTTTTCCAATTAAATTATTTTATTCTGTAATTCATTTAACTCACATTACTATTTTAATGTTGCTCATTATTAATTTTAAAATTGGAATTTTGTTTTTATTGTTTAAAATATTATTTGACATATTATTAATAAATTCTAATTCTATTAATTTCAATTTTAAACAAAACATATTTTCTCAAATTAAAAATGAGATACTTTTAATTACTTATTATTTATTTTTCGGACTACTCAGCATCCCATCTTATTTAGGAAATAAGAAAGCTATTAATTGGAAATGAAAATATCAACTTTGACAAGATACATTTTACTTTTATTTCAATATTTATTGGCAGTAGTAATTTTATACTTCATTTTTAAAACGATTGCATGGAATGATTTTGCCGAAGTTATTAAATCAATTAATATTTGGAATTTATTAGTTGTATTTATTTTGGCAATATTAATCCAATATTTGCAAATTGTTCGATGGGGATTTTTATTAAAAAACTATGATTTCCATATTAACTGGAAAGATATTATTCAATCTTATTTTATAGGAATAACTGCAGGATTTATCACTCCCGGACAAGTTGGAGAATTTTTTGCTAGAAAAATTAATTTAAAAAATCATTCATTAATTAATATTTCAACTTTAGCTTTTGTTGATAAACTTTATTTAAGTGGAACGACTTATTTATTAGGAATTATTGGAATATTTTATTTAGGAATTACTTTTTTTATTCAGGAATTGGAACTTATTATTTCTTTAATTTTAATTCTGGTGTTAATCTTTACTTCATTATTATTATTTACAAATTTAACAACAACACTAATATTTAATATTTTGAATAAAATTAAGAATTTATTTAATTTATCAACAAGCGATTTTAAGTTAGATAATTATTCATTTCAACAAAAATTCAGATTATTTGGAAATGGAATATTTATAACTTTTCTAATTTCTCTGCAATTTTATTTTATAATAAGTTCTTTTACAAATATTAATTTAATTAATGTTTTTGCTGGCTCGAGTTCATTATTATTTATTAAATCATTTATCTTTTTTGCCGGAGTTGGAGATTTAGGAATAAGAGAAGGATTATCAATTTATATATTTACAAAACTCGGAATTACTGCATCAGTTGCGTTGAGTTCTGCGTTATTAATATTTTTTTATAATTTACTCCTCCCTTCTATAATTGGTTTAATTTTTCTAACTAGACGAAATAAATAATTTTAATGGTAACTATTTTACTCACATTCACAATTATTCTAGCTTCAATTCATATCTTATATTTATTGTATTTCAGAAAAGGATTATTGATCGAGCAAAATATCCAAATTAATTATTTACCATCGATAACTGTAATTATTCCAGCAAGAAATGAAGAAAATAATATATTAGAGTGTGTAAATTCTTTATTGCTTCAAACTTATCCCAAAAATAAATATAAAATTATTATTATTGATGACCAGTCAACGGATTCAACGATATCAAAACTCGAGACAATTCTTCCAAATGATAATATTCAAATATTAAAAGTTCCAAATGACGTTAATTCTTCGTCAAAAATTAATGCATTGACATATGGTATTAATCATTCTACGTCTGAAATAATTTTAACGCTAGATGCTGATTGTGTTGCACCAACTACATTAATTGAATCCCACGCAAATTTATACGACAAGTCGACATCATTAGTAACAGGTGCTACAACTTTTGAAATTAGGAATTATTCTTTTTTAGAAAATATTCAAGCACTCGAATATGCTGGACATAATAGCTTACTTGGTGCAGTTATTGGAAAAAGAAAATTATTTACAGCAAACGGAAGCAATATGTCTTTTCGTAGAAATGTTTTCGAGTTAGTGAATGGATTTAAAAATTTACCAATTTCACAAAGTGGCGAAGATACTTTTTTTGCACAAAAAGTTTTTAATTTAAAAACATATAAAATAAAATATCTACTTTCAGACGAAGCACTTGTAATAAGCAAACCTGCACCAAGTTGGATGATATATTTAAAACAACGAGCGAGATGGGTTTATCAAACTTTTAGTTTCGATTTAGACAACTTACCATTTTTGGTGATAACATTTTTATTTTATTTATGTATGATAATTTGTGCAATACTTTCACTTTACTATCAAAATATTATTCCAACATTAATATATTTATTTTTAGCAAAAATCTTAACGGATTTATTTTTTTTATTCCCATATATGAATAAACTAAAGTTATTTTATTTGTTAAAATATTTTATTTTTGCAGAAATTATTCATATGCCATTGACAATACTTTCGGTTTTTATGGGGTATATTTTTAATATTACCTGGAAAGATCGGTACTATGAAAAATAGAAAATGATATTAACAACCACAAATATACATTCAAAATTATTTCCTTTGTTTATTTGGAAAGGTGATGAAAAAAATATCTATTTAACGTTTGATGACGGCCCTCATCCTGAAGCAACTCAATCTGTAATTGAAGTTTTGGATAAAAATAAAATTAAAGCAACTTTTTTTCTTATTGGTAAAAATATAATTAAATATCCAAATTTGGTTTCAACATTAGTTTCCGAAGGACATACAATTGCAAATCATTCATATTTTCATAATCGAGTTACTTCATTATTCTTTTCAAAATTAAAAAATGAAGTAATGAATACTGATGCGTTATTATTGTCACATTCCAAATCGCGAGTTAAATTATACAGACCTCCACATGGGTTTTTTAATTGGAATACAAATAAAGTTGCAACTCAACTAGAGTACAAAGTTTGTATGTGGACATTATTATCTGGCGATTTTTTGGGTTGGAATAAAGATAAAATTATAGATCATACTATTAATAATATTACAAATGGTTCAATTATTGTTTTTCACGATAACGAAAAAACAAAAAATAAAATTTCACAAACTCTTCAAGAAATTATTCCAAGACTTGTTGATATGGGTTATAAATTTTCGACTCTAAAATGATTATGAACTTTGATTTATTAAATATTATTCTTTTATTTTTTTTCATTTTATATTTTATACAATCAATAATTTTGATCTACGGTCTTTTTATTGACGATAAAACGTTTGTCGAAAATTTAAACGAACCCGTAAGTATAATTGTTGCTGCGAGAAATGAAGAGTTAAATATTGAACAATGTCTTAATTCGTTAATCAAAATTGATTATCCCAAAAATTTATTTGAAATTATTATTGTTGACGATGGATCAACTGATAAAACTGCGGAAATAATTCACAACTACGCAAAAACAAATCCAAATATTCGATATTTATCTTCGATTCCATCTTCGGGTAATTTAAAAGGAAAAGCAAATGCATTAGATCAAGCAATTAAAATTACATCACACGATATAATAATGATAACTGATGCTGATTGCGAAGTGAAGCCAACATGGGTTTCGCATACTGTAAAATATTTTGATGAATCAGTTGGAGTGCTTGCAGGATTTACTTTGCTTAAAATTAAAAACTGGTTTGATGGTCTTCAATCTTTAGATTGGACATATATTCTTTCGCTTTCAGCTTCAACAATAAATTTAAAAATTCCACTCAGTTGTATCGGAAATAATTATTGCTTCCGAAAAACTGCTTACAACGAAGTTGGTGGTTACACTGCAATTAAATTTAGTGTTACGGAAGATTATTCTTTATTTAAAGCAATTATAAATTCTGGAAAATGGAAATACAGATTTCCGATGGATAAAAATAGATTAGTTTTTAGTCAACCATCTCCAACTTGGAAAATATTATTTCAACAAAAACGAAGATGGGCAGTTGGAGGTTTAGAAATGAAATTAAGCGGAATACTGATGATGACAATTGCATTTATATTTCATTTATTATTATTGATTTCATTTTTCAATAATTCCAATTTTATAATTCCCTTCTTTATTTTGTTAAGTAAAATTATAATCGACTTTCTCTATTTATTTTCTTCATTAGGTTTATTTAATTATAAATCTCAACTTAAATATTTTATACATTTTCAAATTTATTTTATAATATCTTTATTTTCAACTCCTTTTACTGCAATATTTGGCGGAAAAGTAAAATGGAAAGGAAGAGAATTTTAATTCTATTTTTATATGATGTTAAAAAATAAAAGAGTAATTGTAGCTCCACTTAATTGGGGATTAGGACATGCGACCCGTTGCATCCCAATAATCAATGAGCTACTAAAAAATAATGTTGAAGTTGTAATAGTGGCTAATAATCAGACAGAAGAATTTCTTAAAACAGAATTCCCAAAATTAGAATTTTATAAATTATCTGGAATTAATTTTTCTTATGGAAGAAATATTCCTAAAGCTATTATTTTTCAATTTTATAAACTCATTAAATCATTTCTGGTTGAACGAAACTTTATTATTAATGTAATTCCTCAATTAAATATTCAGGGTATAATTTCAGATGGCAGGTTTGGTTTGTATTCTAATTCAATTCCTTCAATTTATTTAACTCACCAATTGCATATAGAAGTTCCAACTTCATTGAAATTTATTTCACCTCTTTTAAATTATTTTCATAGAATAATTATTAATCAATTTACAAAATGTTTGGTACTTGATTCCAAATCTGAAAATAATTTATCAGGAAAACTTGGTCATCCTGCAAATATTCCAAAAAATGTAAATTATATCGGTCCGATTACAAGATTCAAACATAAATCAAAAAATAATAATAAAAATATTTTGGCAATACTTTCCGGTCCGGAACCGCATCGAACTGAATTTGAATTATCATTAATTCATCAGTCGATTGAAAATAATATTCCAATTACAATTGTTCGAGGAATAAAAGGAAACGAGGAGTGTTACAATTTAAACGATAATATTAAATTATATAACAACTCAAATACAGTCGTTCTTAAAAAACTTTTAGATGATTCTGGAATTCTAATTTCAAGATCAGGCTACAGCACTTTGATGGATTTAAATGTTACAAAGAAAAAAGCAATTTTAGTTCCAACTCCGGGACAAAGTGAGCAAGAATATTTAGCTGCATATCATAAGTCAGTGAATAATTATTTAATCGTAAACAAAAATGAATTTGATTTAAAATATATATTTAGTAAGACGAATGTTTTTTCAAATTACAAATTTCCAAAATTACCAGTTTCTGAATTAAGACAAACATTGAAAGATTTTATAAATCAGCTGATATGATATTTTTACCTGTAATTTGTTATGCAGAGATACACTACAGATTCAAATATTTCTTTTCGTTTTTACTAAAGAATGAACCGGAAATATTATTTGATGCTCCGCATAGAATTGAGCCTAATTCAAATCTTCCAATTTTACTTTTTGTAAAAGATGCTCATTTATTCCCGATTGAAGTTATTTCTGTTGATTTGAAATTAGAGAATGATGTTCAACATTTTTATTACAAATTTTATTTTAATACTTGGGTTGATAATCAATTTTGGGATGAAATAATTACAATTAATTTTAGCGATAAACTTTCTAAATTATTTGGTTGGTTAAAAATTACCGCCACATTATATTATTCCTGTAATGGTAAATTATTAACTTGTAAAATTGATAATTATAAAGTTTCATCTAAAAAACCATTAAATGTTTTTCGTTCAAAATATTTTTTACCTCGACTTCTTAATTCGAAATCTGGAGATTTACACACGCATTCCAATTTTACAAATGATCAAGTTGAATTTGGTGCTACTTTAAAAAGTGCTGCAATTTTAAGTAAGTCAATCGGATTAGATTTTTTTTGCGCAACAGATCATTCATACGATTTGGATGATGAACAATTTAATTATCTTAAGAATGATCACAACTTATTTAAATGGAAATCATTTTTAAAAGAAGTTAAATTTATTAATTCAAGTTCAAATAATTTTAAAATTATTTATGGCGAAGAACTTTCTTGTAGAAACTCAGATAGAAATAATGTCCATTTACTTTTATTAAATCAAAGTCAATTATTAATTGGCGAAGGTGATAGTGCAGAAAAGTGGTTCCGAACAAATTCAAAACATAATATTACTGATGCAATAAATCTTAAAAACAAAAATGCAATTGCGATTGCAGCTCATCCAAAAGAACGAGCTCCCTTTTTACAAAAAATTCTACTTGGGAGAAATAATTGGAAAAAGAAAGATTTCGCAATAAATGGATTAACTGGTTTTCAAATTCTAAATGGAATTATAAATAATGGATTTGAAAATGGTAAGAAAGATTGGATTGAAGAACTTTTAATTGGACGTAAAGTTTTCATTTACGGTGGAACAGATGCGCATGGTAATTTTAACAGATATCGACAATTAAATATTCCATTTTTTAGTATTGAAGAATCCAACAAACAATTATTTGGTTCAATGCGAACAGTAATTATTTCTTCTCCATTAAAAGTAAATAATTTAATTACAAATTTAAAATCTGGGAATTGTGTTGTAACTACAGGACCATTAATTATAATTTCAAAATCGAGTAACAATAAATTAAATATTAAAATTAATTCAAATCCGGAATTTGGCAAAATCGATAACATTAAATTATTTTTAGGTAATATTGGTTCCAAAAAAGAATTATTATATTTTCAGCAGACTTTTAAATTAAATAAATTCAATTTTGATAAAACAAAAATAAATTTGCCTAATTCGGGAAAATATTATATTCGAGGAGAATTAAATACCACTTCCGGTATCGGGTTGTTATCAGAAAATATTTGTTTAACAAATCCAATTTGGTTTAATTATTAAAGGGTTTATGAAATCATCTAAAATATTTTTATATCTAATTTTATTCATATTAACATTTTTTACAACAACTCTCGCAGGAGTTCAATGGTTAAATCACGATCCATCTGATTTAATGAATTTTTATTACGGACTTCCCTATTCATTTTCAATATTATTTATTTTAGCTTCACACGAGTTCGGGCATTACTTCGCAGCTCGTTATCACAAAGTTGATGCAACACTTCCATATTTTATTCCCTTCCCTTCTCTTTCAGGATTTCTAAATTTTGGTACACTTGGCGCTTTGATTAAAACTAAAAATCAAGTTCCGAAAACTTCAATTATGTTTGATATTGGAATTGCCGGACCAATTGCTGGTTTCGTTGCAACTTTATTAGTTTGCATATATGGATTATCAACACTTCCCGGAAAAGAATTTATTGAAGCAATTCATCCAAAGTATTTTGAAACAACACAACGAGGTTTAGGTTTAGAATTTGGTAATACAATAATTTTTCAATTTTTAGTTTCATTCTTCGCAAATCCAGAAACAAGTTTTATTCCGCCAATGTCAGAAATATATCATTATCCATTTTTGTGTGCCGGTTGGTTCGGACTATTTGTAACAGCAATGAATTTACTTCCAATTGGTCAACTCGATGGCGGACATATTTCTTATGCAATGTTCAGAAGTAAACATATTTTTATTTCTTACATTTCATTTTCTATTGTTTTTTTATCCGGCGCTTTAGCAATGCTCGAGTTTATTGATATTAAAATTCCATTTGTTTGGTCTGGCTGGCTTTTTTGGTCATTAATTTTATTTTTTGTTTTGAAATTAGAACATCCTAAAATCGAAATAGAGGACGAACTTGATAATAAAAGAATGTTGTTGGGTTATTTTTCCTTTATTATTTTTGTTATTTCAATAACTCCCATACCATTTAATATTTAACCATAAATTGCTTCGCAAGTAACATTTTCTTAGTTTGTAAAAAAAGAAAGGATAAATCGAATAAATTTTTGATACTGCACTATTTGTTATTCAATAATGATATTACCGAGTCCACTGTGCTCGGTTTTTTTATGATTAAATTAAAATTTATTACTTTTTTACTTCTTTTCGCGAGTATCTTCAATTCCTGTTCACTTGAAGATTCAGGAGTAATCGATATTTCCTTCCAGACTCTAAAAAGTTCAAATTCATCAATCTCACCAAAAAATATTAATCTTGATACAATTCTTGTAAAAGGTGGCAGAAATGCTTCTGACACACTAATTATCAAACTTAATGCCTATTTAAAAGTTACTTCTGCAAACATTATTGTTGAATGTAATATTTCTGAACAACGAACAACAAAAATTGTTGGCAAAGGAAATTTATTAGACGATGGAGTTTTTCCAGATTTAATTAAATCTGATTCAATTTATTCTGGCTCGCTTACAATAACAATTCAGAGATCGTATTATGGATTATTAAATGCAAACTTTACTTCATTTCTAAATAATGAAATCAGTGACAAACTTATTACTCCAATAAATATTTCCAGAAGTAATTTACCTCCGCAACTTTCAAATTTAATTATGGCTGATTCGGTAACACTTTCGCAAACCACACAAACTTTTCCAATCACAATTCAATCATCGGATCCTGATGGTTTAAATGATATTTCTAAAGTTGAATTTTCTTCTTTCAGATTACCAGATACAACTACTGTTCGTGGTAATTTTGAAATGTATGATGATGGTGGAAAAAATAAAGTTTCCGGAAATAACGATTCAAAAGAAAGTGACGGAATTTATTCTTTAACAATTCAACTTCCTCCTTCAACAATTACAGGAAGTTATTTATTTGTATTTCAAGCTACCGATCGTTCAAATGTAATAAGTAATAAAATCAAAAAAACAATTTTGATTAAATAAATGAAATCTAAATATTTAATATTATTTTATTTTTTGAATCTGCATTTATTCGCACAAATCATTCCAAATAATTTTCAATTTCAAAATATAATTCCACTTTCGCAAAGTTCAAATTCACCACAAAGCAATACAATTACAGATATCGCAACTCAAGGCGACACTATTTGGCTTGGAACTAACAGAGGATTAAGTAGATCTACAGATGCCGGAATTAGTTGGAAGAATTATTATGGCGATTCACTTTTTCAAAATGAAAGTATTTCTGCAATCGCTGTGAAAGGTAAAACGGTTTGGGTTTCAACTGCTCACACAAATAAAATTGATGGTAATTATATGCCGGAAGGAAGCGGATTAAAATATTCAATTGATGGTGGCGAAACTTGGAAATCAATTCCGCAGCCCGTTGATACTACAAATATCGACACTTTGAAATATGGAAATAATAAAATTCGAGCGTTAGGAATTACAACTAAAATTAACAATATCACTTACGATATTGCAATTTCAAATTCTTCAGTTTGGATTGCTTCTTTTGCAGGAATGGCTCGAAGATCGAGTGATAATGGAAAAACTTGGCAACGTGTAATTTTACCTCCAGATAATTTGAATTCTATTTCTCCGGGAGAAATTTTGAATTTTGATTTATCGCCAGCATCAGGGAGTTTAAATCTTCAACAAAATTTAAATCACAGAGTTTTTTCAGTTCACGTTCAAGATGATCAAACTATTTGGTTTGGCACTGCAGGTGGAATTAATAAATCTACTAACGACGGAATAAGTTGGACAAAATATACTTTCAATAATCAAAGTTATCCGATTTCCGGAAATTTTGTAGTTGCAATTAATAGCAATAAAAAAACTAATTCAGTTTGGGCGGGAACAATTAATGCTGAATCTCCAAGCGAACAACGAGGAATTAGTTTTACAAATAATAATGGGACCACTTGGAATAAAACTTTACTTGGTAATTTTGTTCACAATATTGGATTTAAAGATTCAATTATTTACGTCGCAACTGATGATGGATTTTACAGAAGTGATAATTTAGGAAGCTACTGGTACTCGCCAGGAATTATTTTAAATTCTTCAACACAACAAAAATATACTACCAAAAAATTTTATTCAGCAGCTTCTACAAATAAATTTATTTTTCTTGGAGGAAATGATGGTTTGATTTCAACAACTGAATCAACTTTCTCTCCTTTTGGTTCGAGTTGGAAATTTTACAGAGCTGCACAACCATTGGCTTCATCGCAAACAATTTACGCATATCCAAATCCATTCGATCCAAATGATGAAGTTACAAGAATTCGATATTCGTTATCTGCAGGAAATAATAATGTTACAATTCGAGTATTCGATTTTGAAATGAATTTAGTTTCAACTGTTTTACAAAATGCAAACCGAACTGCAACTAACAACGGTGAAGAACGCGATGATATTTGGAATGGAAAAGATAATTCTGGAAACTATGTTGCAAACGGAGTTTATTTTTATCAACTAACACTTAATAATAACAAACCTCTTTGGGGTAAAATTCTTGTCATACAATAAATTTATATTTCTTTTATTAATTTTTACTTTCCAATTAATTTCACAAGGAAATATTGGATCATTTTCAAGAATTGGTAATGATGCAAGAACTGTTTCAATGGGAAATTCTGGCGTCTCCCTAATTCATTTTCCAAGTTCCGGTTATCATAATCCAGCTACAATTGCTTTTATGCAAAACACACAAGCAAATGCAACTTATACTTTCCTTTCGCTTGATAGAAATTTTCAGACAATAAATTTTGCACAAAAGATTGAACCGCGGGGAGCATTTTCACTCGGCCTAATTGCAAGTGGTGTTTCAAATATCGATTTACGAGATGGAAACGGAACACAACTTGGTACAATGTCAACTTTTGAACATCAATATATTTTATCTTTTGCAAATCGAATAACAGATAATTTTTCTGCCGGAATAACTGTGAAAATGAATTATGCAAAATTGTATGATGAACTAACTTCAATTGTCCCGGGATTTGATTTTGGATTTATATATTTAATTAATCCGAACTTTTCAATTGGCGCTTCAATAAAAGAAATTGGTTCAAAATATAAATGGGATACTTCAAATCTTTACGGACAAGATTATGGAAGTTCTACAATTAATAATTTTCCACAAATTACAAGATTTGGTACAAGTTATTTTTATGAACCTTACAACTTATTATTGCTCGGCGAAGTATTTGAGATAAATAAAAATATTTACTATCGTTTTGGTAGTGAATTTAATTTTAATGACAATTTTTCATTTCGCACAGGAATTGATAAATATTCAACTGCCACCAATAATCCTGCATCACCTACTTTTGGATTTACTTTTAATTATCCATTTCAAGAATATAAATTTGTACTCTCTTATGCTTATGTTTTAGAATCATTTGGATTATTAAATGCTCATTGGCTGACTTTAAATACTACGTGGAAATAATAATTTGAAAATATTTATATTAATTTTCTCTATTTTTTTACAAGAAATAAGTTTTTCACAAAACTCTTTAATTCTTGGTTCTGGCGCAGATGCTGTAGGATTAGGTGAAGCACTTACAAGTCACATTTCTACAAATTCAATTCGATACAATCCTGCTACTTTTCAGTTCGCAAATAAATTTACAACTTCCTTTTCTCAAACAATGGGATTTGGTGATACCAAGACTAATTCAGTTTTTGTTTCCTTCGAAAAAGAAGCTACAGCTGTTGCATTCAATTTATTTTCAACTTCAATAAACGATTTAGAATATAGAGTTTTTCCCGGAGATCCGATTGGGAAATTTAATTACCGTTTTATTGTTTTACAAGGTAGCTATGCAATTAAATATTCCGAAGAATTATCGGTTGGTGCAACATTAAAATCTTCTTATGAGAAAATTTTTATTGACGAAGCATTTGGTTTGTACTTCGATTTAGGAATTCTTGCTAAATTAAATTCTAATTTAAATATTGGTGCATCTTTATCAAATATCGGATTAACTTCAAAATTAAATAACGAATCATCTTCAATTCCAAATACATTAAGATTAGGATTAAACTACACTCCTATTAACGATTTAATTTTATTATCTGATGTAGTTTTAATTTCTGATCAAAAATATAAATTACATTTCGGTACACAATATTCTTGGAATATTTTAACATTACAAAGTGGATATCAATTTGGCTATGAAAATAAATCGCTAACATTTGGTTTTAAAATTAAATATTCTACTCTTTCCGTACAATATGCATATCAACCACTTAATTTTGATTTAGGAAATGTTACATCATTTGACATCTCATTTGAATTGTAATAATCAAATTGAATAATTCAGCGAATCGAAAAAGAATTCTATTCACTTCAACATTTGCAACTCCATTTATAAATAATGATAAAATATTTTTATCAAAATATTTTGAACTTAATTTTATAAATGAAAAAGGAATATATTTTTACATAAAATTATTCAGATATATATTAAAATCTGATATTTCTTATAGCTGGTTTTTGTCAACATATTCAGCAAGTGTAATTTTATTGATGGCTTTATTAAAAAGAAAACGCGTCGTAACTCTTGGTGGTGTCGATGTTGCAAAAGAAAAATCATTATCATACGGAATCTGGAATAACCCTCTTAAAAGTCTCTATTTAAAATTCGCTTTAAAAAGAGCTACATATATTTTTGCTGTTGATGAAAGTCTAAAAAAAGAAATTATTCTTCGAACTAATTATGAATTCAAAAACATATATGTAATTCCAACTTCTGTTGATTCTAATTTTTGGAAGCCAAAAGGAATTAAATCTGAACAAATATTAATGGTTGCAAATGCATCAGAAAAGAATCGCTTAAAATTAAAAGGAGTTGATTTCTTTTCTGAAATTGCCAAATCACTTCCAGAATATAAATTTGTACTTATTGGAATTAAAAATGAACTTCATAACTATTTACCAAAATTAAAGAATCTTACTATTTTAGAATTCGTTGAACAATCTGAATTATTAAAATGGTATCAAGCATCAAAAGTATACTGCCAACTTTCACTTCGCGAGGGACTTCCAAATACATTGTTAGAAGCAATGTCCTGTGGTTGCATTCCAATTGGTACAAAAGTTGGTGGAATTGAAACACTGATTTCAAATAGCGGATACTTCGTTTCAATTGAAGATACTTCAAATATTAAGTCGATTTTTATAAAAGCATTAACTTCTCCAGATTCAAAATCAATTGAAATACGTAATCTTATTTCAGATAATTATAATCCAATAAATAGAGAAAAATTAATTCTTAAATATTTAAACGAAATTTGAAAATACTACTTCAAAAGATATCATATATTTTATTAAGTGATGTACTTGTCAGAATTTTAGGATTCTTGACATTTGCTTATATCGCTCGCATTTCCGATCACAATATTTTTGGAATTTTGAGTATCGGCATTTCCGTTTTGAATTATACTGCAATACTTACAAGTCCCGGCTTGCATATTCTTGGAATAAAATATATTTCACAAAAACTTTTCAATGACAAATTACTTTTAACAAAAATATCAAATATTCGATTTCTTATTTCAATATTTGTAATTTTTATTTTATCACTTTTTATATTCTTCTCAACTTTTTCAACAGATCTATTATTCGCCGTTATGATTTATAGTTTATCTTTAATTCCACTTGCTTTTCAAGTCGAATGGTTTCTACAAGCGAAGGAAAACGCAGATCATATAAATAAAGGAAGAATTCTTAATGCACTGATTTTCTTTATTCTAATATTTTTTAATTATAAGAATTCTACGGAATGGTATATTGTTCCAATTTCATTTTTTATTGCAAATATAATTCAAACGATTTATTTACAAATAGTTTCAAATAAATTAATCGATAATAATATTTTAAACTCACTCAATTCAATCGAATTAATAAAAAACAGTTTGCCTCTCGGCTACTCATCAATTGCAACTCAAGCAGTCTTGCATCTTCCAATTGTAATTCTCGCTTTTCTTTCACCAATAAAAGAGGTTTCATTATTTTCTGCATCATTGAAACTATTATTTTTTATTCTCGCATTTGATAGAATTATTTATTTGGTTCTATTCCCTTTTATATCAAAGATTGCAATTAATAAAAATAAATTACAATATTTTTTAAACCCACTTCTGAATTGGTTGCTAGTCCTGGCAGGAATGCTCTCATTCGTATTATTTATAAATTCGAAATTTATTCTACAGCTAGTTTATGGAAATGCATTTATTTTTGCTTCAAGCTATTTTGATATTTTATTGATATTCTTTGTTGCAACTCTCTTTAATAGTATAGTTGGATATGCACTAATTTCACTCGGTGAAATTAAATTATTTTCTAAAATTACTACAACGTTTTCGTTGTTGATTTTAATTATTTATCCAATTTCAATTTATTACTTTGGAACTATTGGCGCAGCAATTACACTTTCATTCGGAGAGATTATTATAGTTTCTATTTTATTTTATTATTTAAATACTCGAATTAAACTTAATGTGAGTTATTTAAAAATACTCGCACTCATATGCCTTAGTTTGATTGCTATTAATTTAAATTCTCATTTATATATTGTTAATTCACTCATCGTACTTTGCATATTTATTATCGGAAGTTTATCTTCTAAAATAATAAAAATAACGGATATTCAAGTATTTAAAGAGATATCAATTACTAAATGAAAATCGCAATATTAAATTCAACTCTTGGCTGGAAACTTGTTGCTCAGCAATTGGGCATTGAACTTATAGAAGTTTCTCCATTTAGGTTTTCAAATGATAAATTCCAATTAATAATTGTAAATAGAATTTGTAATTCTGATGAAAAGGTAATTCTAAATAAGCTATTGTCAAATGGAACTAATTTACTTGAAATAAATAATTATTTTTCCAATTCTCCTAATTACACAAAATTTATTAAATCAATTCATCCCTCAATTGTTAATATTCCACTTCAAAATGAAATGATTGACATAAATTCAAATGTTACATTTTATAATAATAATTCCTTTTTGAGTTTTTTTAAAGAAAGTGATTCAATAATTTATCAACTTGGATTAAATATTGACGAAATATATTCTGACTCAACTAGTATAAGAAAAAACTTTTATTCTTCTTCCGACAGATTCCCAAACGAGATCGTAGCAAGTAATTCTAAAAATGTTGTTCGTCAAATTATCCAACATATTTTTCAACAAACAATTAAAGATTATAACTTCCAAAAAAATGAATCAATTTTTACTTTTAGAATTGATACCGATAGTGGTTCTATAAATCAGATGAATGAACTTTATCAGACTTTAAATAATTATTCTATTAAAGGAAGTTGGTTTATAGATGTAAAACATCAGATTCCATTTTTAAATAATTTAAAAGATTTTAAAAATCAGGAAATTGGAATTCATTGTTATGAGCATTCTCCATTTAAGAATTTACAATTGCGAAAAAAGGATATTGAAAATGCATTTTCAATTGCAAATTCACTTGGATTAAAAATTAATGGAATCACTTCACCATTTGGTGAATGGAATTTTGAAATTAATAAACTCTTCGAAGATTTTGGGTTTCAATACTCTTCGGAATTTACTTTGGATTACGAAAACTACCCTTTTTATCCAATTGTAAATAATCGATTTTCGACTTTATTGCAATTGCCCGTTTATCCAATTTGTATTGGTTCTTTGAGAACTGCAGGTTTTTCAGAAAAGCAAATGATTGACTATTTTGAAAAAGCGATTACGCAGAAATTTAATATGAATGAACCAATTTGTATTTACCATCATCCAACTCACAGACATATAAGTGTTTTAGAAAGTATTTTCCAGCTAATTACCAAACTTGGAATTCTAAAACTTACATATTCTGAATATTCGAACTACTGGAAAAAAGGATTATTAAAATTCGGTTCGCCAATAAAATATAATCTAGTTTATCCAGCTAATTTAAATTCTACTCGCAATTTTACATTTAAACATAAAGTTCAAAATATTATAGATAACTTTAATAAATTAACTTTATGAAAATAATATTTTCAACATATTTGCCAATAAGTTTAATAAGTGGTGGACCGAGAGTTCAAGTTTTACAAACTGCAAAAGAATTAAATAAATTAAAAGTTACTGTAAAATTTTTTGATCAATGGGCTAAAAATGATTTTATGAAAGTTGATCTAGTTCATTTATTTGCGGCAAACATTGGAACTTACCATATAGCTAAAATTCTTCATCAACAAAAAATCCCGTTTGTAATCTCACCAATCGTATATTCACAAAGAAGTAATCCTTTAATTCGAACTGCAACTAATTTAACTTATTTAATTAAGAAAATTAAACCTGGATTTTATACCGATTTTCAAATTACAAAAGATATTTGTGACTGGTCAAAAATAGTTCTTCCAAATACAAGTGATGAATTGGATTTGATTAATAACGGTTTGAGTATTGATAAAATGAAATTAATTTTAATTCCAAATGGAGTTGAAGATAAATTTTTAAAAGGGAGCAAAACATTTTTCAAGAAGAAATTTAATTTAAATAATTTTCTCTTAAATGTTGGTCATATTGGACCTGAACGCAAAAATATTTACCGATTAATTAATGCATTAAAAAGAACAACTCATAAATTGGTTATTATCGGAAAGATTTCGAAAGATTCCTCCGGCGATAAATGTCTTAAAATTGCAAACGAGAATCCAAATATTTTATTAATAGATGGAATAGACCACGACTCTCCTCTTTTAAGTTCGGCATATTCTTCCTGTTCAGCATTTTTATTACCTTCGCTTTTTGAAACTCCGGGAATTGCTGCATTGGAAGCTGGATTGGCTGGCGCTCCTATTGTCATAACTGAAAAAGGAGGAACAAAAGATTATTTTCAAAATTTTGCTCAATATGTTAATCCATATTCAAAACAAAGTATTCTAAATGGAATTGAAAATAGTTTGAGAGAAAAGAAAACTGACAGTTTGCAAAAACATATTCGAAATAATTTTTTATGGTCATCTGTTGCAGAAAAAACTTTGAAAGCATATAAACAAGCTTTGAAATATTAATGAAGCAAAAACGAATTCTGTTAATTCGTCCCGATCGAGTTGGGGATGTAATTTTAACAACTCCACTTATTAAAGGAATTAAAGAAACCTTTCCAGATTGTCATCTCACATTAATGATAAATCCAAAAACAAAGCCGTTATTAGAAAATAATCCGAATATTGATAAAATAATTATCGACGACTCCGAAGGTGATAATAAAGGAAGAAAAGAATTTTGGAATCAAGTCAGACTTTTACGAAAAGAAAACTTTACAACTGGTTTAATGCCACTTCCGCGCGAACGACACGCTTGGATGATGTTCTTCGCATTAATTCCGGAACGTATTGGTGTTGGAAAAATCTTATATGAAATTTTAACTGGAATGAAAACAGTTTCGAAAAAATATATTCCACTACGTCACGAAGCGGATTATATTTATGATCTCGGAAGAAAAATTGGAGTTAAAGATATTCCATTAATTCCGGAACTTTTTTTATCTGAAAAAGAAAATCAATCTGCAAAAATAAAGTTAAAAGAAATTGGCATCGATATTTCTAAACCAATTATTGGACTAAATCCAATTTCTGGTGGATCTGTACCAAACTGGACTTTAAAAAACTACATTGAGCTTGCCAATATATTAAGTAAATCAAATCAAGTTTTATTTATTTTACCAAATACGAATCCACAATTACAAAATGAATTAGCTAATAAAAAAAATATATTTTACATTTCTCCAAATCTCAAAGAACTTGTTGCTACATGTAATCAACTTTCGGTTTTATTTTCATCGAGTACAGGAACTTCACACATTGCATCAGCGTTAAAAATAAAGACTATTACACTTTACTGTCCCTTAAATACTTGCTCTGCGACGCATTGGGGAACTCTCGGGAATGAAACAATTAATCATATTGCAACTGATAAATATTGCCATATTCAATGTCCCGGAAATCCAAAAACATGTACATTAGATGAAATACAACTCGATGATGTTGTCACTTCAATATTTTCTTCTTTAAAGTAAAAAAATAATAAAGTATTTTGAATAATAAATTATGAAAACTAAACACATACTAATACTTTTTATTTATTCACTTTTGTGTTTTGAAATATCAGAATCACAAGAAAATAATTCAAAACTTAAGTGGCTAAATTTTAATGACGCCGTTAAAGTATCTGAAAAGTCAAATAAAAAATTACTAGTTGATGTTTATACTGATTGGTGTAGTTGGTGTAAAAAAATGGATAGTAATGTTTATGCAAATGAAAAAGTTTTGGAATATTTAAATAAAAATTTTGTTGTTGTAAAATTAAATGCCGAAGGAAAAACTACTGTAAATTTTAAGGATACAATTTATTCGGCTGCAGAATTTAGTCAAGGAATGGGCGTAACCGGATATCCTGCAACATTATTTTTTACTGCAAATGGAAATCCGATAACACTTCTTCCCGGATATGTTGAAGCACCAATGTTTTTAAATGTTCTGCGTTATATTTCGGAAAGTAGATATGAAAAAGAAAGTTTCGATACTTTTCTTAAATCTTCACCAAAAACTGAAACTAAATAATCAGTTTTTTTCTGCGTAATTATTTACTTCTGAAATTATTTTATCCAAATCAATTATTTGTATGCATTCTAAATCGTAAGGACATTCACGTTTCCAACAAGGCGAACATTCTAAACCATTGGGAATTAATTTAATTCCCCTCTCGTACAAATCAATTTCAGACCAGCAACTTAAACCAAACCAAGCAATCACATATTTTTTTAATCCAATCGCAACGTGCATTCCAAACGAATCGCCTGTAATTATTAAATCACAAATATTTTCGTAGCAAATTCCATTTCTAACTCCCTCTGCAGTTGGTGTGTTTATAATTTTATTTCCAACTCGAGCAGTAATAATTGAATTTCGTTCAGCATCTTCAGGACCACCAACTAAAACTAACTGTAATTTTTTATTTTGCGATAATTTCTCGATTAAATAAATATGTTGATCAATTGTCATTTTTTTATTTGGAAAGAGAATTGAACAACCAGTATTAAAACCAACAATCGTTTTATTTTTATCGAGATTTGTTTCAGAATAATCTCGACAGAATTTATTTTCATCATCTGATAATTCAATCACATATTCATCTCGAACAAATTTTAATCCCATTGCTTCTTGCAATAGCTCTGTTCCATATTTTTTATTTTCTTTAAATTTAAGATTATCATCCAATCCCAATTTGTAAAGATTTTCAGCTTCGGAATTAAAAGGAATTATTATTCCATTTTCATTTAATCCAAATCCATATTTTTCTTTTGAATTAATAATATTTGCAAAAGCACAAGAATGTTTTGTTTTATCGACACTAAATAATATATCGAATTTCATCTGTTGAAGAATTAATTGTGAATCAGAATTCCAAACTAAAGTTGAATTTATAAGTGGATTATTATCGAGCAAACGAATTGCATTTTTCAAAGTAATCCAAGTAATATGACTTTGTGGATATTTTCTTTTTATAGCCGCTAACATTGCAGTCGTTTGCAAAACAGCTCCCATCGCTTCAAGACAAATTATTAAAATTCTTGTTCCAAACGGCTGCGGATTTTTGCATTCATCATAACAAACTGTATATGGATAACACGGTTTGTATCCATTAAAATTTATACAATCTGGAATTTTTATATTTGACTTTGCCATAAGCTCACAACTTAATTTACTTTCGGTAAAGATGAAAGTTTAAAGAACGCATCTGATACTTTTAAAGAGTCTAATTCTGTCATACAAATATTCCCGATTGGACATTTTAATAACTGGCATTCTAAGCAGTCTAATTCATCTTTTCTAATTGTTATATTCCCTTCACCAAATGGACCTTGATTTTTTGGAGTTGTTGGTCCAAATATCCCGAGAGTTTTAATTCCCAATGCCGCAGAAATATGCATCGGTCCGGAATCATTTGAAATCATAAAATTAAGTTTTGAAATAAAAGCACTTAGTTCAAGAATTGAAGTTGAAGGTAATAAGTGACATTTTTTTGTATCACTATCTGCAATTAATTTTGCATCATCAAATTCGCGAGGTCCCCATAATATTAGAAAATGTGCATCAACAGAGTTTAAAATATTTTTTATTACTTTAATATAGTGTGAAGGCAAATATTTTTTTGTGCTCCAACCTCCTCCTACATTAATTCCAATCAATAATTTATCAGTTAAATTATTTGAGTTTAGCCAATTCGCAGCTTTATTTATAACTCCGTTATTTAAATAAACTTTTGGATTTGACGTTGTTATAGGAATTCCTAAACTTCTTAAAACATTTAAATTGGTTTCTATGTTATGTGCATCTTTTGTAATTGCATCTACAACAATATTGTATGCATATTTTCTCATTCGAAAATTAAATCCAATTTTATTTTTTGCACCACTTAATAAAGTAATAATTGCAGAACGTGGATTTCCAAACAAATCAATTACAGTGTCATATTTTTTATTACGAATAGTTTTTATTATTGAAAGTGAACTTTGACTATTTTTATCAAATGAAATTATTGATGAAATGTGAGGATTGTGAGAAAGTATTTGTGAACAGTTTGCATCAACTAAACAATCAATATTTACATTCGGAAAGTGATTTCGCAAATTTTCCAAAATCGGCGACATTAAAACTACATCGCCAATTGCTCGTAACTTTATAATAAGTATATTTTTTGTGTTTATATTTAGCATAAAAAAGCTTACATTGAATTAATAAAAATAACAAATATTCATATTAAACTACTATTTCTCAATTAATAAAGGAACTATAAGTTATGAAAATATCTAAATTTTTAATCTTTCTCCTTTTCACCATAAACTCCATTTCTCTATCACAGTTGCATATCGGTGCTAAATTCACACCAAAACTTTCTACAACAAAACCAGATAGCGCTTGGTTTGGCGATATTGGAATTCGCGCTGCACATATTTCTGATGATATTGATAAAGATGGAAAGCCAGAACTTTGGGTTACCGATTATACAAAACTTGGCAGAGTTCACGCATTTCAAGCGATCGGCAACGATTCTTTGGAATGGATTTGGTCTTCTCCAAGATTACAAACTTTAGGTGGAGGTTCAACTCCGCGTGTAATTCGTTCAGGTGATCTTGATGGCGATGGAAAAGGTGAAGTTGTTTTTCCAAATAGTGGAATTGGTTTAAATGTTTTTGAATGGGATGGTGTTATTGGAAGTCATAAATTCGGAACTAAACCTTCTGCAACATTAACAAGTTTAGTTACCTATGCTTCTACAATGGGTGCTTTGGCCGGACTTGCAGTTGAAGGTGGAATCCAAACTACAATTGAAAATTTTGAAATTGTTGATGTTGATAAAGATGGTCAACAAGAAATTCTTTTACCAAAAAATGTAACTGGAACAGCGAATGATGATTTTTTAATAATTTCTGCACAAGGTGATTGGAGTTTTGAAGATCCTGGCTTTTCTTCTTTTCAAATTGAAGGAAGTTCATACAGATTAATTGTTTCTAAATTTGGTGGTGGAAGTCCATATGCAATGCAAGTTGCCGATTTAAATGGTGATGGTAAAAATGAAATAGTTTGTCAACCTTGGAATTTTGGAAATTATTTTGTTATAAAAGTAAATGGACCTAATTCTTATTCAATGCCCGACACACTTAAGGAAAAAAGATTTTATTACCAATGCAAAACTTTTGATAATATTGCTTTATTTGGTTTAGTGACCGGTGATTTTGATAAAGATAAAAATCAGGAGGTTTATTTTCCTTGGTATAGTTCAGAAAATAATATTTATACCGGTGGACTTTCAATGCTTGATTATTCAACTTCCGACGTAGTAACCGAAGCTGATTCAACACATTCATTCCTTGTTGCACCAAACATTTCTTTAAATACGTCAGGCGTAAATATTAGTTCATTTTATGCAACAATTGGAGATTTAGACCGAAATGGTAAGCCTGAACTTTTAGTTGGATCTGCATTTCCAAGTAATATAGTTGCAGTTGAATATAAAGGAACTGGTTCAATACGCGATCCAAATAATTATTTACGAAAAGTTCTTTATAAAGGCGAAGCAGATACTTATTCAGCAATTAGTTATCGGGATTCTGCTGGAGTAAAAGATACAGTTTATACAATCGGCGAGGGATTCGTTTCAAAACAAAGTAAAGTAATTGATTTCGATAAAGATGGAAAACTTGAAATGATACTTCCTTATCAGTCGGTAACTGATACAACTTTAATCAGATGGGTTCATCACAATGGAATTGATTTTATTGAAGATTCCGTTAAAGGGAGATTGAATACAAAAAAATGGACTTTCAGATCGCTTGAAGCTGATGTCGTTGGTGACGTAAAACCATTTGAATATGTTGTGATTACACCAGACGATTACGAGTTATTCCAAAATTATCCGAATCCATTTAATCCATCTACAAAAATTTCATTCAAACTTCCATTAAATAAAAATATTTCATTAATTATTTACGACGCACTAGGAAAAGAAGTAAATAAATTAATTGATAATAAATTTTATCAATATGGTAAACATGAAATAACTTGGAATGGTACTAATTCAAATAATAAATCTGTAACAAGTGGGACTTATTTTTACAAATTAGTTTCCGGTAATATTGAAAAAACCGGCAAGATGATATTACTTAAATAAAATATTAATAATTAAAACTAAAAGGAGCTGAAAAGCTCCTTTTTTATTTTAGAGAGTTTCTTCTTTAGAGATTTCCCCATAAATTAAAGTAATCCTTCGATTTGTCTGTTTGCTCAATTCAATATTATGAGTTACAATTACTAACGACATTTTATTTTCTTCTTGAAATTTAAATAAAAGTGAATGAACTAATTCCGCATTATGGCTATCTAAATTTCCTGTTGGTT
>SXSI01000028.1 GCA_005792285.1 Bacteroidota bacterium | reverse complement strand
GATGAAGATAAATTAACTGTAACTCGTGCAAGAAAAGTTCAGAAATTTTTATCACAACCATTTTTTGTTGCAGAACAATTTTCAGGTGTTCCTGGTCGATATGTAAAATTAGAAGAAACTATAAAAGCTTTTAAAGGAATTGTTGAAGGTGCTTATGATGAACTTCCAGAAGCTGCATTTTATATGGTTGGTACAATTGAAGAGGCAATCGAAAAAGGTAAAGTTTTACAGATAGCATAAATGAGCGATAAAAATTTTACTCTCGATATTGTTACTCCAACACGAATTGTTTATACTGGTAAAATTTCAAGTATAAGTGCTCCCGGGATTTGTGGCGGATTTCAGGTTTTGTTTAATCACGCAGCACTTCTTTCTCAAGTTGGAATTGGAGAAATGAAATTAACAAATCAAGACAATGATGAAGTTCATTTTGCAACCTCCGGTGGATTTTTTGAAGTGAATAATAATAAAGTAATTTTTCTTTCCGAAACTGCAGAACCAAAAAATGAAATTGATTTAAAAAGAGCTAAAGAATCTCTTAAACGAGCAAATAAAAGAATTAATGAAAAAGTTGGCATTGACATTGCTCGAGCGCATTCCGCGTTTCAACGTGCAAAAAATAGAATTCAAGTAGCCACTAAATAAATCCCAATTTAAAGTGTTGCGTCACAACTGATTGTCGTACATATTATTAATAATATGAGATCGACAAAAGCAATAATCCAACTCTCCGCAATCCGAAATAATTTATTAGAAGTTCGAAAAAGAATTCCAATTACAACTGAGATTATGGCTGTTGTAAAAGCAAATGCTTACGGACATGGCGCTGTTGAAGTTTCAAAATTTATTAGTAAAGAAAAACTTGCAACCTATTTTGGTGTCGCAATAGTTGAGGAAGCAATTCAGCTTCGTAAAAAAAAGATTACAGAGCCAATTCTTGTATTCACAGCTCCGATAGTTTCGCAAATAAAAGAATTTCTAAAATACAATTCTGAAATGACACTTTGCTCGTTAGAAATTGCAAGGCGTGCAAATTCAATTGCGGCAAAATTTGGAAAAAAATTATCTGTTCATATTAAAGTTGATACTGGAATGGGACGAATTGGTGTTTCAATAAAAGATGCGGTTAATTTAGTTGAACGTGTTTCTATGATGAAATATATTAATTTGAAAGGAATTTATACTCACTTTGCTTCGGCAGATAATTCTGATCTTACTTTTGCGAAAATGCAACTTAAAGAATTTGAAAAAATTTTAACGGAAATTGCGCTTCGTGGAATAAATATTCCAATTCATCATTCGGCAAATAGTCCGGCAATTTTACGACTTCCTGAATCTCATATGAATCTTGTTCGTCCGGGAATTATGTTGTACGGTTATATGGGAAATAAAAAATTAGAAAGAAATATTTCATTGAAACCCGCGCTAACAATTGCAACGAAAATTACATTTTTAAAAATCGTTCCTAAGAATACATCAATAAGTTATAATCATAAATACACAACTAAGTCGGCTTCATTAATTGGAACTCTGTCGATTGGTTACGCCGATGGAATTCCACGAGGATTAACAAATAAATTAAAAATAATTCATAATGGAAAAATTTATCCATCAGTTGGAACTATTTGTATGGATCAAATAATGGTAAATTTCGGAAATGAAAAGGGAATTTCAGTTGGAGATGAAGTGATTATAATTGGTGAAAGTAAAAAGAAAAAATTAACTGCTTGGGATTTGTCTGAAGCTGCAGATTCAATTCCTTATGAAATTTGTACTGGATTTACTTACAGAGTTCCACGATTATATATTTAACATAAATGCAAGCAGAAACATATTTACTCGAAACTTTTCGCCAATCTGTAATGCAACTTGGTGAAAGCGAATCCAAAGAAAAAGGGATTCTACTTTTAGATAAATTTGAAGATGCAGAATCAATTTCGGAAGTTATTGCACAACTTAAAAAAGTTAAAGGATGCATTCATCTTGCATTATTTTGTGAATGGATAATTGCAAAATCTAAATCAAATCCTGAAATAAATAATGTTATGTCTGAGGATTTAGATAAGTTTAAAGAAATACTTTTAAATGCAATTTCTTTTAACGAAAATTCTACTGAAATAAAACCGAAGGCTCTTCGTTTGGTTGATTTAATTGATAGAAATTTATTAACTGGATTTCAGAGATTCAGCGATATTGTAACGCATCTTGCAAATAAAAATCCACAAGAACGCAAAACAACATTTGGTGTATTAGCAATGATTTCACGTAGCTCACTTGATGTTGCTAAAAAACAAAAAAATATTTTAGTTGAAGAATTTTTTGAAGCCGTAATACTTTTCATAATAAATGTAGATAAACTTGGAACAGTAAATGATTCGCGTGTTTCTGAAGTTATGAAAACTGTTGGAGTTGAATTAAATATTGCATTAACTTCAGATGTCGATCCAAAAGAATCTTTTGCAAAAGTTATAAAAATTTTAAAGGAACCGATTGGAAGTAGTCCATCGGAAAGGAAATAATATTTATGAAAAATAAATCACTATCAGTTTTTAGTGTAATAATGGCCGGTGGAGTTGGTTCAAGATTTTGGCCAAAGAGTAGAGAAAAAAATCCGAAACAATTACTTCCAATTCTTGGCGAACAAACTATGATTCAACAAACATTCGAAAGAATGCGCGGAATAGTTCCGGAGAAAAATAATTTTATTGTTACAAATAAATTGCAGCGTGCGCAAATTGCAAAACAACTTCCAATGTTGTCCGAAGAAAATATTCTCGTTGAACCTGTCGGTAGAAATACTGCACCTTGTGTTGCGTTGGCTGCGTTATTTATTCATCGGCTCGATCCTGAAGCTGTAATGGTTGTAGTTCCTGCAGATCATATTGTCCAAAATGTCGAAGAATTTACAAAAGTTATTGAAGCTGCAATTGAAGTTGCAGCGAATTCATCATCATTAGTTACAATTGGAATTCAACCAAACAGAGCTGAAACGGGTTACGGATATATTCAAATTGATGATTCAAATGAAAAAAAGAAAAATGGAAACTATACTGCATATAAAGTAAAAGCGTTTGCAGAAAAACCAAATATTGAAACTGCAAATAGATTTTTAGAAAGTGGAGATTTTTTATGGAATAGTGGAATGTTCGTTTGGCGTTGCGATGCAATTTTAAATGAAATAAAAAAATCTTTACCCGAACTTTATTCTCATTTCGAAATTTTAAAAGAAACAATTGGCACAAATTTGTTTGAAACCAAACTGCAGGATGTCTATTCAAAAATTAAAAGTATTTCAATTGACTTTGGCGTAATGGAAAAATCTGATAGCGTGAGAGTATTTCGTGGAAATTTTGGTTGGAATGATGTTGGTTCGTGGGACGAAGTTGTTCGGCTATCAGAAAAAGATGAAAATGGAAATACAATAAAAGGTAATGTGATTCCTATTGATTCTAAAAATTCATATTTCCTTTCGAATGGAAAACTAATTGCAACAGTTGGAATTGATAATTTAATTGTAATTAATACTGAAGATGCAATTCTAATTTGTAAAAAAGATGATTCGCAAAATGTTAAAAAAATTGTCGATTATCTTCGATACAAACAAATGAATGACTATTTATAATTTTAGAAGTGTTAGTTTTGGATTAATAATATTTCTTTTTTGGGGATGCTCTTCTTCATCGCGATTTACAACAGAACGATTCCGGCAACCGAATATTGAAAATAATTCTGCTAATATTCCATCAACTTCAAGTGCAAGCGAAGGAATTGCCTCATATTACGCTGATGATTTCCATGGAAAAAAAGCTGCAAATGGAGAAATATTTGATATGCATACAATGGTTGCGGCGCATCGTACATTTCCATTTGGAAGCATTGTAAAAGTTACAAATTTAGAAAATAATAAAACTGTAAATGTGCGAATTATTGATCGAGGACCATTTAAACTTCAAAGAATAATTGATCTCTCGTTGGGTGCTGCGAAAGAAATTGATATGGTTAGAAGTGGTACTGCAAAAGTTTCGTTGGAATTGCTGAAAATTGGAGATAATAAATATCAAAAATAATTTATTATTACTTTTTCGATATTTGCTCGTAATGTAATTTATGAGAAGGATCTACAGATCCAAGTAACTGAATTATATTTTTATCTTCATAATCTTTTAATGACTCAACTACTTCCAAATATTTTGTGTCAAAAAATAATTTTAAGAATTGTGAACGGGAATTCACATCGGATTTAATAATTTTAGCCGTTTCAAATAGTGATATTATATTTTTTTGACCACTTACTTTTTTTGTTGTTAACCAATCCAATCCACGACGATGATATGCAAAATAACTTTTTCTGAAATTTTGAAAATCAGGATTTAATAATTCTTCGATAAAAGAAATTCTGTTGTATAATCCGATCGAACGCTCCCAACCTTTTCCACTTCGCGGAGCAAGATTTGCAATTGATAACGCTTTTGCAAAATATGGAGAGCCGGATAACGATTTGTAGGAATCATTATCAAATCCAAAAAGTAGATAAATATAAAAATCTAATAAACTTGTAAGCTGATCGAATCTTGTTTCATTTCTAATAAGTGATTGACCTTTGATATAAGTAAATTCCCATTTGTCGTCGAGTAAACGAACAAGTGCAGTTCGCTTTGTTGACTTTAAAGTTCCATTATAAATTGGTCGATAACTCCCAATAAAAACTTGAGCAGTATATTTATTATCTGAAGCAGAGGTAAAATATATTTGAATTGAACATTCTATTTTTTCATCACCAAAATCTTCAATTGCCCATTTATTAGATTCGATATAAGTTTTAATTTCGTGGGAAAAATTGTTAAGAATCTCCCTTTCTGAACTCGGAATACTTTCTAAATTCAAAGAAATATCGCACAATACCTGAGTGAAAATAGGGGAGAAAGAAAAAAATATAATTAACAAAACTTTGTTCAAATAAATTTGTAATTTCATCACAGGTTAATATAAGGAGATTCATGAAGCACAGCAATTTGATCTCATTGGTAATTTTGATGATCTTCCTACCAGCGCAACTCAAACCGGGATTTGAGAGAATAAATTTACATCCAAGAATTAATGGAAAAGGATTGTCCGGAATAGCATCAAAACGATATTATAATGCAGAATTAAACTCCGCTTCATTAATAAAAAGAAATATAAATTTTTCATTCATTCACACTCCATCGGAATTTGGACTTGAAGAATTATCATCAAATTCTTTTTTAGCGAATTTTACACTTTGGGATCAGCCTTTTACAACTTCTATTAGAAAGTTCGGTTCAAATTTGTATGAAGAAAATAATTACAACATTTCTTCTTCGAGATTAATTGATAATGATTTTGCATTCGGTGCTTCAATTAATCTTAATCAAGTCTCAATAAAAAATTATGGTAATATTACAGAAGCTTCCATCGATTTAGGAATTAATTTTCAACTTTCAGAAAACATTTCTGTCGGTGTGGTCGGTTGGAATATTAATCAACGAATGTTAAATAAACTTGAAAACGAAATCCCATTTGTTGGAGGATGGGGAATTGCATATCAGTTTTCAAATGATGGCGAAGTTTGTGTAGATGTAATAAAAGATATCAACGCACCACTGGAAATTATAATTGGAGGTGAATATATGATTCATGAAAATGTAATATTACTTGCAGGATTGAATTCAATGAGATCGATATATTCCGGGGGCTTTGTAATTAATTGGGGTGGATTAGAATTTAGTTTCAGTATTAATCAACATACTATTCTCGGTGCAACTAAATCATTTGCAATTACATTTAACTTTGACAAATGATTTTCATATTTACATTATTATTTTCAATTCAATTTGAAAAAGTAAATTTAGATTCTCTTAATTTATTATCCGATGAAGAACTAACTGCAATATTTATAAAAAAACAAAGTGAAGATGAGTCGGTAAATTTAAATGAGCTTCTCGAGAAAATCGAATATTATAGAACTAATAAAATCCCTTTTCGTAAAGCTACAGAAATAGAATTAAATTCTTTACCGGGAATTACTGCCGAAGTTTTAGAATACATTCTAATACTTCAACAAAGAAGTGAAGTAACTAAAAATGAATTTATACAAAGTAGGTCGATTGAAAGATTTACTTTATTATTAATCTCTCAGTATTTTAAATTTGACAATGAGTCGGAAGCGACAATATATAAGTTAAGACAACGAGTTATCACAAAAACACAATATTTAGATTCCGGAAATGAAGAAAATTATAATGGCTCATTATATACAAATTATCATCGTTTATCAGTTCAAAGTGGGAAAATTTCGATTGTAGGAATGTTCGAAAGAGATGCAGGGGAATTATTAAAAAATGGTAATAGTGCATTCTATTTTCAACTTAAGAATTATTATCCAATTCAAAAATTAGTAATCGGAAACTATTCAACTCGAGTTGGACAAGGACTATTTATTTCAACAAATCCTCAATTTGGATTTTCGACATCATCAATTAAAACATTATTAGGCAACGATGAATTGTTTAGAGGATCAGCATCAACAAATGAATTGTTTATGTTAAAAGGAAGTGCGATTGAACTAAACTATAATCGATTTAATCTTGGATTATTATATTCAAATAAAAATTTATCTGCATCTATTGACACTTCGCAGAAAGTAAAAAGTATTTATGAAGCTGGATTATTTCGAACTGAAAATGAACTTAGCAAACTCAATATGTTAAAAGAGGAAATTGCAGGATTAGTTTTTACGTATTCGCTGTCTTCTAAAAGTCAAATAGGAATTGCTTCTCGTATTACAACATTTACCAAACCTTTGATTAGCAATTATTTAAACAATGAGGATATTAAAAAAAATATTTATCACACATTATTTACAAATTATGATTTTGACAAAGGAAAGATACTTATTGATGCAAGTGGTGAGAAAAATATATTCACAAATAAGATATTTAGTTTTCAAGTTGATCCAATAAAAAAGTTCACAATTATTTATCAGTATCGAAAATATAATGACATCTTTCGACAAAGATATATTTCATTATTAACAGCACAATCTTCAATTACGAACCAGGAAGAAGGATATTATTATGCGATTGAATTTCTTAATCCAAAGAAAGTTGCAATAATTGGATTTGCAGATCAATTTAATATTTATGAAGAAAATTATACTTCTACAAATGGCTCGATTTTAGGAGTTAGAGTACTGCCACTTTTCATAAAAGATAATATTATTATTGAATGGAAAAGAAAGAAACTTAATTATATTTCTTCAACAATATTGCCATCAGAACTAAGTTCATCTGAAATAGGAAAAAGCGAAAGTAATAAATTGAGAATTCAGTTATCAAATAAATTACGAAAAATAAATATTATCAATAAACTTGATTTACTTAAAATCAATAAATCCCTAAATCCAAGTGAGAATAGTTTTCTACTATCAACAGAAGTAGAATATCATCCCGATAATAATTTTAAATTAGAAAGCCGAGTTACAATTTATCATACAAAATCTTACGACAGTCGAATGTGGGAATTAGAAAGCAATGGAAAAGGATATATGTATTTTTCGCAACTCTACGGCGATGGAATAAAATTATCTTTTCTGGTTAATTATATATTTCTAAAAAATATAAATCTTTCATTTAAATATTCAACTAATTCATTTACAAAAGAATTAGAAATATATAAACTCCCGATAAAAAGGAACGATGAAATAATATTACAGCTAGATTTCGTTAACAATTAAATCATTTTATTGCTACTAAATATTCCCTAAATTTGTATATCCAAATGATTAATTCAACTAAAAAACGTGTTGTGCTTGGAATGAGTGGTGGCATCGATTCATCTGTCTGTGCTGCTTTGCTTGTTGAAAAAGGATTTGATGTAATTGGAATTACAATCAAAACTTACAATTACGATGAGGTTGGTGGAACGCCGGAAGGTGATAAAAGTTGCTGCTCGCTTGAAGGAATTAATGAAGCTCGAATTATTGCGCAACAATTTGAAATTCCTCATTACGTTCTGGATTTTACAAAAATATTTAATGATCAAATAATTGAAAATTTCAGAGATGAATATATGCTCGGAAGAACTCCGAATCCTTGTGTAATTTGTAATCGAAAAATAAAATGGGAAGAATTAATTGCTAAGAGTATTCAACTTGGTGCAGATTACATTGCGATGGGACATTATGCAAACTTGCGTTTGGATAAAAAATTAAATCGATATATAATCTCCCGTGGAAAAGATTTATCGAAAGATCAATCTTATATGCTTTGGAATGTTACGCAGGAATCTTTGAGCAAAACAATATTTCCACTTGGTGAATTTACAAAAGAAGAAGTTCGACAAATTGCTCGAGATAAAAATCTTCGCAATGCAGATAAACAGGAAAGCTTTGAAATATGTTTTATCACCGATAATAGCTACGAACGATTTTTAAAATTTAAAGATCCAAATTTAGAAAAAAATTTAGATAAAGGTGAAGTAATATTGAATGACAAAGTTGTTGGTCATCATAAAGGTTATCCATTTTATACAATTGGTCAGAGAAAAGGGATTAATATTTCATCGTCTGAACCAGTTTACGTGACTAAGATTAATAATAAGACAAATCAAATAACCGTTGGTTCTGAAGATGATTTAAAAGGAAATGAAGTTTTGGCATCAAAATTAAATTTGATTAAATATGAAAATCTAAATGAAGGTAAAAATATAACTGTGAAAATAAGATATAAAGATACCGATGAACCAGCATTTGTAAAACAACTTGATGGTTCTGGAAATGGTGAAGGAAATGTTTTAATAAAATTTGATAAATATAAAAGAGCTATTACACCAGGGCAATCTATTGTTTTTTATGAGAATGATGATTTAGTCGGTGGAGCAATAATAGATTCTGTAAAATAAATAAATAGAAATGAAAATAATTAAAGTAATAATCTTAATTGGAATTGCTTTGTCTTTGCAATCCCAAGAAAAATTAAGTGGCAGTATCAATGGTAATGTAAAAGATCGGTTAACTAAACAACCACTTCCATTTGTAAATATTTTAATTCGAGATACAAAACTTGGTGCATCGTCAGATGAAGCAGGGAAATTTAATATTCAATTTGTACCAACCGGAAATCATACATTAATTATTTCACTCGTTGGATATAAACAAATTGTAAAAACTGATATTGTAGTTACTACGGGGAATAGTGCGATACTTTCATTTGAAATGGATGAAGATATTTTACAGGGAAGTGAAGTAATTGTCACTGGTTCACTTTTTGAAAAAAGAAGTGAAGATGTTTCAAGTATGCACACGCTTGCTCCGGAAGAAATTCGGCGTGCAGCTGGTGGAGCTGAAGATGTTGCAAGAGTTATACAAAGTTTGCCCGGAATTAGTTACGGACTTGATTTGCAAAACGATTTAATAGTTCGTGGTGGAAGTCCAACTGAAAATTTAACTATAATTGATAATTTTGAAATTCAGAATATAAATCATTTTGGTGTATTTGGTTCTACCGGTGGCGGAATTGGAATGGTTGATGTTCATTACATCGATGATGTTACAATGAGTACTGGTGGATTTACTTCGAAATATGGTGACAAACTCTCTTCTGTTATGAATATTCGATTGCGCGACGGAAATAAAGATAATTATCAAGGACAAGTTACAATTGGAAACGCCGGCGCAGGATTAGCTCTCGAAGGTCCCGGTGTTTTTGGAAATGATTCCTGGATATTTTCTTATCGAAAAAGTTTTTTGAATTTAATTTATAAAGCAGTTAGGTTGTCTGTAATTCCTGTTTACTCAGATATCTTATTTAAATATGATTTACCCATATCAGATAAAAATAAACTATCATTTATTGGAATTGGTGGACACGACTCAGTTTACTTTTCTTCGAAAGAAGATGAAAGTGGATTTTATGGTTTTCGATTGGATTCAAAAAAATATATTTTTGGTACTTCATTAACTACATTAATTGGAAACGATGGATATACAGTTTTATCATTTTCAAAAAACCAAAATATTCACGACCAAGATAGAATATTAGATACAATAAAAACTTATGATAAAATAATTAGAAATTTTACAACTGAAACTGAATATGTAATTCGGTTCGACTTTGTTTATAAAATATCTTCTTCAACAAATTTAATGTCTGGTGCATTATCGCGAAATACAAATTATGATTTTTGGGGTTATTCAAAATCTGTTTCACCATTTTATTCGTATCGAGATTATGATACAACCTCAACAATTTTGAATGCAAAAAAATATGGTGCATATTTACAATTAACGGAACAATTAACTCCTGTTATTTCAACAACAATTGGAATAAGAGGAGATTATTTTTCTGAACAAAATAAAAAGGAAACAATTTCCCCCCGTGCGTCAATTTCGTATAAACTCGACGACTTTTCTACTCTCTCATTATCCGTTGGAAAATATTATCAATGGCTTTCGCTTACTTGGTTAAGTACAATCGAATTAAATAAAACTTTAAAACCACTTGAAGCTGATCATTTTATTTTAGGATATGAAAAACTTTTGGCGGAAGATACACGCTTGATGATTGAACTCTTCGGAAAATTCTACAGAAATTATTCAGTCAGTGAATCTTTAAAAACTTTTATTATGGTTGATGCAGGTGCAGGTTATGATATAAATATTGCTGGACCATTAATGGATGGCGGTAAAGGTTCTGCCACTGGTGTTGATATATTTCTTCAAAAAAAATATAAAAATGGAATTTACGGATTGATAAGTTATTCGTTTAACAGATCTTTGTACAAAGCAATCGAAGGGGATTTTCGACCAGGTGCTTGGGATAGCCGACACTCACTTACAATTAGTGGTGGTTTTACTTTCGATGATCAAACTGACTTTTCTTTAAAATATCGTTATTCAAGTGGAAGACCATTTACACCTTTTGATGAAGAGAAATCAAAATTAAATTATTTTGGAATTCCTCAATTGGATAAAATAAATCAGGGAAGGTATCCTGATTACCATCGAATTGATATTCGATATGATAAAAAATATTATTTTGAAGGATTAACAATTATAACTTTTATTGAAATTGAAAATATTTTAGATCGTGATAATATTTTTCAATACCGTTGGGATGAGAAAAAAAACGAAAAAGCAATACTATATCAAATGGCAATGCTTCTAGCTGGTGGAGTTAGAGTAGAGTTTTAGTTTTTATTTTCGAAAGGTAATTTCCAAAGTCCGAGAAATTTGTGGCTTTCATCTTGTTCGCTAAAAACTAAAATTGGGTCTGGCAAGTTAAATGGTTTAAGAAGTAAATTCCTATCTCTGCATTGTCCAACTCGACATTCGCGTGAATTTCTCCATCCAAATCTTCGCAGATGAGTTGAGGCAAGTAAATATTTTGCTCCACTTTTTGAAAAATTTTGAAGTCCCTTCTTAATATCTCCAATTGGTAAATGTTGTAATGCATCGCGCGAGAAAATTAATTCGCATTTTGGTAATTCATCAGTAACAAAATCTAGATTCCTAAATTCATACTGAGGATATTTTATTTTATGACGATTAATTAATTCAGGAACAATATCGGAACCGATATATTTAAATTCAGCGGATTGCTTTTGAATTACAAGTGGCATCCACGCAAAATCTCCACAAGAAGCATCAAACATAGATTTAATATTATACTGTTCGATAACAGTCTTCACAATGGATTGTGTAACTATTGTATATTCAATTGTAGAACCCCATCCGGAAGCGTGCGAATCTCCCCAACGTTTTTCTTTTTCAACATTAACAAAAACATTTTTTCTAATTGTTCCTTTGGATATTTCTATTTCCTTGGATGATAGAAAAAGAAAACGGATTTTTCTAAAAATATCCGCAGTTCGTTCGTAGTAACGTTTTAGTTTTGATGTCATACTTCGATAGGTATATTAAGAAATCTTAAATTGGTACAAAATTAGTTATTGTAAAAGGGGTTTTTCCCGAAAGGAACCCTTCGGGAGAACCCTCGGTATAGCTCTAATTTTTTTTTAAACATAAAATTAAAACAATAAAATTGGAGGAGAGGGTGGGATTTGAACCTTTCCTTTTCGCTTCCGAATTTCGTGCCAGTTGAAAGCTGGCGCGCCACCTTTCGTCTTATTTTATCAAATTCCAATTATCCAAGAAATATCCCATTTCGTGATTTTTGGCGTAGAGGGAGGGATTTGAACCCTCGGTACAGGTTTACCCCGTACGGCGGTTTAGCAAACCGCTGGTTTCAGCCACTCACCCACCTCTCCTGAATTGAACCGAATATAATAAACATTAACTTGAATTAAAATTATGTGGCGTTG
>SXSI01000027.1 GCA_005792285.1 Bacteroidota bacterium | reverse complement strand
TTTTATATAATAAGCCCGCTTAAGCGGGCTTATAGAATAACGGATAATAATTATTGAACGATAACTTCGGTTTCACCAAGAGTCATTGCTCTTGATTGTGTCCCTGCTGGAAATGATCCATCTTTTCCCTTCATTAACAAAGCTAATGGGCATAGAACAACACCAACGGCAACAGAGGTTCCTACACTTGATTCCCCTTTACTATTAACTGAACCCGACAGGTTGACCACAGATCCATATTTTTGTAAGTTGGCTAAGTAATCATTTAATCAAACTTAATACAAGGATAATTTTATGGAAGAGCAAAAATTGGTACCCGTGGTTGAAGAGTTTAAGGGAAATAAAGTCTTAGTACTTAATCCCGGCTCGAAGTTCCCATTTTCATTTGGAGCTGGCAAAGCTAAAATAATTCTCGACAACATCGAAGCAATTAAAAAATTTGTTGCCGAGTACGGAAAAAAAGATTAACTGTTAATTTATTTCGCAGCAATCCAAGCGGTACTCCACGCGTTTTGAAAGTTAAATCCGCCGGTTACTCCATCAACATTAATTACTTCTCCGCAAAAAAATAAATTTGGAAAGATTTTACTTTCCATAGTTTTAAAATTTATCTCTTTTAAATTAACTCCACCGGCAGTAACAAATTCCTCCTTAAAGGTAGTTTTGCCTGAGATTTTGTAAATATCATAAGTAAGAGTAACGGCAAAATTATTAATTTCTTTTTTACTTAATTCATTCCAAGTTTTATTCAAATTTATTTCTGATTTATTTAATAAGTATTCCCATAAACGTTTCGGGATTTGAAATTTAGGAGAGTTTACAATTAAAGATTTTTCTACAAGATTTAAATTTAATTCTTTTATAGTTTGTTCTTGATTTAAATTACCAATCCAATTTATTGCAATAAGCAAATTGTAATTAGATTTAAAAAATTCGTATGCAGCAAAAGCTGAAAGTTTTAAAACTGCCGGCCCACTAAATCCCCAATGAGTAATTAATATAGCTCCGACCTCCTCGAAATTTGTGCCAACAATTTTTATTATTCCATTTTTTACACTTAAGCCCATTAGTTTTGTAATTCCACTTTTTGTGAGATTTAAAGTAAATAAACTTGGAACCAACTCGTCGACTGTATGTCCGCAAAGTTTTAAAAATTGATAATTTCTTTGTTGATTAAATCCACCAATGCAACAGATAACTTTATCAGCTGTGAATTTATTTATTTTTGTAGTGACAATAATAAGATTGTTTTTACTTTTTTCAAGAGAAACGACTTCTTCATTTAACTTAATTTTAATTTTATATTTTTTAGCTTCTGATAAAAATAGATTAATAATAGTTTCGCTGGAATTACTTACGGGAAAAATTCTTCCATCTACTTCAGTATTTAATTTAACACCTCTTTGTTCAAACCAATTAATTGTATCAGTTACAGAAAATTGTGAAAAGACTTGTCGCAATTCTTTTTCACCACGAGGATAGTTTTTTACAAGTTCGTTATTTTCAAATGTACTGTTTGCCACGTTGCATCTTCCACCACCAGATATTTTTACTTTTGTTAATAATTTATTCGACTTTTCAAGTATAAAGATATTTGCATCTGGAAAATTTATTGCACTATTTATTGCAGTAAAAAAACCAGCGGCACCACCACCGATTACAATTATTGTTTTATTTGATTTCATAAAGTTATATTATATTAATATTAATTATATTAAAAAATGAAACTACAAAAACTTTCTCTAACTAAATGGATATTTATTGGTATAACTATTGGAGTTTTAATCGGTTGGTTATTTCCGAACTTCGGAGTTTCTCTTAAACCACTGAGTACAATTTTTATCCGACTTATTAAATCAATTATTGCACCACTTATTTTTTCAACTTTAATTATTGGAATTGCCGGACATGGTAATTTAAAACAAGTTGGCAGGATGGGATTAAAGTCATTAATTTATTTTGAAATAGTTACAACTATTGCTCTTCTAATAGGACTAGTTGCAGTAAATATAGCACAACCGGGAGTTGGAGTTAATCTTCAAGCAGATTCACATGTAGCAGATTTTGTTTCAAAAAAACAAACTATAACAGAAATAATTTCGCACATTGTTCCGCAAAGTATTTTTGAAGCAATGGCTCAAGGTGAGGTTTTGCAAATTGTACTTTTCTCTGTTTTATTTAGTATCGCACTTGCAATGATTGCCGATGAAAAACGAAAAATAATTTTAGGATTTTTCGATTCACTTGCAGAAACAATGTTTAAATTTACCGGACTTGTTATGAAGTATGCTCCGATTGGAGTTGGTGCAGCAATTGCTGTTACAGTAGGCAGTAAAGGACTCGGTGTATTAATTAATTTAGGACTTCTGATTTTAACTTTATATGCAGCATTAATTGTATTTGTAGTTTTCGTTTTGGGAGCTGTAATGTTAATCTTCCGAATTCCAATTAAAAAATTTATTGAAGCTGTGAAGGAACCTGCGATAATTGCTTTTTCAACAACGAGCAGCGAAGCGGCGTTACCAAAAGCAATGGAAGCAATGGAAAAATTCGGCGTTCCAAGAAGAATTGTTTCGTTTGTAATTCCAACTGGATATGGATTTAATTTAGATGGAAGCACTTTGTATTTGGCGCTCGCTTCTGTTTTCGTAGCGCAAGCTGCAAATATTCATCTCTCAATTGAAACTCAAGTTTTGATGATGCTTTCTTTGATGCTCACAAGTAAAGGTGTTGCCGGCGTTCCTCGCGCATCTTTGGTTATTCTAGCAGGAACTCTCGCTTCATTCGATTTGCCACTCGAAGGAGTTGCTTTAATTCTTGGTGTTGATGAAATTCTTGACATGGGAAGAACTGCTGTAAATGTAATCGGAAATTGTCTCGCCAGCGCTGTTATTGCTCGTTGGGAAGGAGAATTGACTGTTTGACGATGAGAATATTTTTCTCAATTATTAGCTACATTGTGTTCAAAGTATTTATGAAAAAATTTATTTTTATTTTTTTATTTTTAAACCCTTCCTTTTTATTTTCACAATATTATTACGGTGAAGAAGTTTTACAGCGATCGTTCGAACAAGTTGATTTCTTTTTTGTTCCGAATAGATTAAATCCATACGCATACGAAGGTTTTTCAAAAGCAATTCTCGGAATTATCGACGACCCAATTTTAAATTTAAATCTCAATCCTGCATCATTTAAATCCGACACTTCCGGAAGAAATTATTTTTATTTGGACTTTAGAAGTTTACGAGAACTTTCAAGTGAAAATAATGATGTTTATCCAATGACTGCATATGCAAGTGAATCATCGAGATTTGCACCTTCGCCATATCCAAATTATTTTACCTCAAAAAGAGAAATTCCCGAACCAATATTTTCTTTAGCATTATTTTCGAATAAGATTTTTGATTCACCAGATTTATTTTTTGGAATTACATATCAATTAATTTATCAAAATGAAAAATATTATGCTGTTCCGTACGATATTTACCGATCGGAATTGGGATATGATTATTCCGGAAAGAGTTTAGCGGAAATAAATAATTTCCCTGTAATTGATAAATACAGTGGAAGTGACAATATGCATGTTAACTCACACAAGTCAACTTTTTATTTTGGATATAAATTAGGTGACAATCTTCAGATTGGCACAAGTGTGTCTCGAACGACTTTAAAGAGAAATGGTACTTACGGTTCTAAAAATGTTTGGGAATATTCTAATACTTCAAATTCGTACTGGTATAATATGGAAACAAGAAAACAAAATTATAATCATTTAGATTATTCTTTTGGAATTGAAAATAATTTTGATGAAAAAAATAAATTTGGTTTAAGTTTTGGTTTGTTGAATGGAAAAGCTGATCAATTTTATAATGACTTCGATACTACAAGTTATTTATATGGTACTAAAAATAGTTCCAATTATGGTGAGAACTTTCACAAAAATAGTAAAGTTCAAAATTGGGAACAAAATGGGAAAACCAATTACGCTACTTTTTTTTGGCAGAATGAATTAACTTCAAGTCAAAAAATCAGATTCAACTATTTTTGGAGTAAAGAAAATACCGATCTAACTTTGAATTCTGAAATCGACGATACTTCAAAATATTATTACAATTATGTTTACACAAATAATTCAAATGAAAGTAATTCGTTTTATCATTTAAAAGATTCAAGGACGGGAAGTGGAATTAGAAATGTTAATTATGTAAGAATTGGCGGAGTTTATGATTGGAAAGTTAATGACGTAACCAGAATTGAAATTGGTATGAATTATGAGGAAACAAACTCAACAACTTCAACTACCGAACCTGTTAGTGCGTTACGGAATTCTTATTCTTCTTCAACTTATAATAACAGTACAACTACTTCAAGACAAAATATTTCTGAGTCAAAAATACTTAATTGGGATTTTAAATATGACAGAACTAATATTCATATTCCAATTATTTTTCATTTTAACGAAGGGGAAAAATATTCTTATTTATTCGGATTCAACCGACAACTTTCGGCTTGGGTAATTAACGATAATGTTCTCGCAAATTTTAATTACAAAGATGAGACTCTAAATGGGAAGAATACAAAAAAAGAAAATTATGGTGAAAGATATACAACTCCCGAAGAGAATATTTCAACACTCACAACTTCAATATTAATTGGAGGTGAATTTTCTTCTCAAGAATCATTTACATTACGCCTTCTCTTTTCACCAACTATTTCAAGAGATAATTATTATGGAAATATGAATGGTATTCAATTTAACTGGTGGCTTGGTTTAATATTGAGACCATAAATTAAGAAGCGAAAATTCATCTAAACAAAAAAAGGAATAAGTATGAAAAAAATAATATTACTATTTATCATTATATCAATTCCGTTATTCTCTTCTGTTAAATTTAAAATTTCATTCCCAAAAAAATTAACAAACGAAGCTCAAGATGGAAGATTATTACTACTTCTCGCAACTAACGACAAATCAGAGCCACGATTCCAAATAAGCGATGCACTTTCAACGCAATTAGTTTTTGGAATTGATATTGATGGGATGAAACCGGGAGAAGAAATAATAATCGATGAAAACGCATTCGGGTATCCAATTGAATCGTTAAAAAATATTCCTGCGGGAGAATATTTTGTACAAGCAATTATAAATAGATATGAAACTTTTAATTTAAAAACCGGACACATAGTTAAACTTCCACCAGATAAATGGGAAGGGCAACATTGGAATACAAAACCTGGAAATTATTTTAGCAAACCTCTAAAAATAAATTTTAATTCTTCAAATAATCAAACAATTTCAATTTCTATGGAAAATGAAATTCCACCAATACAAGAACCAAAAGAGACGAAATATATAAAACATATTAAAATGGAAAGTAAACTTTTAACAGAATTTTGGGGAAGGCCAACTTTTATTGGCGCACATATTTTATTACCAGAAGGATTTGAAGAGCACACAGAAGCAAAATATCCATTGATGATATTTCATGGTCATTTTCCATCCGACTTTGGTGGATTTAGAGAAAATCCTCCCGATCCAAATTTGCCTACAAATGATTATAGCGATAGATTTAAAATTTATGGTTACAATAAAATTGTACAAGAAGAGGCACATAATTTTTATAAAACTTGGACGAGTAAAAATTATCCAAGATTTCTGATTATTGAAATTCAGCATGCAACTCCATATTATGACGATTCATATGCAGTAAACTCTGCAAGTCAGGGACCTTATGGCGATGCAATTACTTATGAACTAATTCCATTTATCGAAAAAAAATTTAGAGGAATTGGCGAAGGTTGGGCAAGATTTTTATATGGTGGTTCAACTGGTGGATGGGAAGCACTTGCAGCTCAAGTTTTTTATCCCGATGAATATAATGGTTGCTTTGCAGCTTGTCCCGATCCAATTGATTTCAGAGCGTTCACAACTGTAGATATTTATCAAAATAAAAATGCTTACGAATACGAAAGTCAATTTAAAAAATTGGATCGTCCCGGCCATAGAAACTATCTTGGTCAAATAAGTGCAACTGTAAAACAAATGAATCATCGCGAACTTGCGCTTGGTACAAAATCAAGAAGTGGTGATCAATTTGATATTTGGGAAGCAACTTATTCTCCGCAAGATGTTGATGGTTATCCAAAAAGAATTTGGGATAAATATACTGGTAAGATTGATTCTACAGTTGCACAATATTGGAAGGAGAATTACGACCTTCGATATATTTTGGAAAGAGATTGGAAAAAATTAGGTCCAAAGTTAAAAGGGAAAATTAATATTTATTGCGGCGACATGGATAATTATTATTTGAATAATGCAGTTTATCTTACTGAAGATTTTTTAGAAAAAACCACTGATCCATATTATGGTGGGGATATTGATTATGGTGATCGCGCAGAACATTGTTGGAATGGAGATCAAAATAACCCAAATTATATTTCAAGATTGCGATATAATTCAATGTATGTTCCAAAAATTTTAAAACGAATTGAAGAATCTGCTCCAAAAGGTGCAGATCTAAAAAGTTGGAGGTATTAATTATGAGACAAATTATTTTAACAATTATATTTTCAATTACTTTATTTGCACATGATGCTTATTTGAAAGCCAAGTGGAATAATTCAAAAACTGCAATTGAGATTCAACCAATTGTAGCTTCTTACTTTGAGAAGAAAGAAGTTCAACCAATCAAAAATCATTCTAGATTATTCGATATAAAAGTAGTTTCAACTTCAACAAATGAAATTCCAAATTATAAAATTTCTCCGGACAGTTTAATTTTGTGTTTAGTTGAAACAACTTCACCATTAGTTTCAGCAGTCAGAGTTCAACCGAGAGATATTACATTGCCTCGTAAAAGTGCAGCTGATTATTTTAAACATGAACTTGGAATAACCGGGAAAAAATTGGAAGAAACTTTAAAAAAGGGAGTTGATTCTGTTTATGAAGTTTATGAAAGAACTTTAAAAACAGTTGTTGCTGTTAATGATATTGTTGGCGATAAACTTCTTGGATTTCAAAATGAAATATTAATTAAAGAAGTAAACTTTAAAAAAGGGAAGACAAATATTACTGTACAATTGTTCGAAAATGGGAATATAGTTTCAAATGGTGCAGTCAGAGTTCTTACAAATGGAAAAACTAAACTTCTTTACACAAATAAAAATGGCGAATTAACATTTAAATCAGATAAAAAAGAACCAATATTATTTGCGCATATAAAATTAGTTAAAAATTCTCCTAAAAATTTTAATACTTACTGGACAAATACTTCTCTATACTTTCTTTGAAAGTTAAATCAAAAATTTCTGTTGGAATAAATAATTCCGGTGATAATAATATTGCAATGAATTTTATAAATGGTGAATTTGTAAATTCCAGCTCAAATAATTTTCTTCCAATAATCAATCCATCAAATGGAGAACAAATAGGAATAGTTCCACTTTCTAATTCAGATGATTTAAACTCCACGGTTACTTCTGCAAAAAGTGCATTTAAAAGTTGGTCGCAAATTCCAATTAAAGAACGAGCTCAGGTTTTCTTCAGATATAAAAATTTACTTGAAAAAAATATTAATGATCTCGCAGAATTAATTCACGAAGAAAATGGAAAAGTAATGAGTGAAGCAATTGCTGAAATTGAGAAAGCAATTGAACTAACTGAATTTGCTTGTGCATTGCCACAGTTTGTTGTTGGCGAAATTCTTGAAGTAAGTAAAGGCGTTGAATGCAGAATTGACAAATTTCCAATTGGAGTTGTGGCAAGTATCGTTCCATTTAATTTTCCAAGTATGGTTCCGCATTGGACAATTCCAAACGCAATTGTTTTAGGGAACACTATGATTCTGAAACCATCTCAGCAAGTCCCATTAAGTTCGTTACGGATTGCAGAATTATTAAAAGAAGCTGAATTACCAAAGGGTGTTTTTAATATTGTTCAGGGAGCAAACGAAGTTGTAGATGCAATTTGTTCTCATCCTGAAATTGAGGGAATTACTTTTGTTGGTTCAACTCGAGTTGCAAAAATAGTTTATAAAAAAGCTACAAGTAATTTAAAACGTGCATTGTGTCTCGGTGGTGCAAAAAATCATTTATTTGTTTTGCCAGATGCAAATGTTGAAATGGCTTCAACAAATATTGCTGCTTCAATGTCCGGTTGTGCGGGACAAAGATGTATGGCGGCTTCTGCAATTGTTGCAGTTGGAAATGTTGATAATATTATTTCACAACTTTGTGCGGAAGTTAAAAAATTTATTCCTGGTAAAAATCTCGGTGCGGTTATTTCAAGGGAAGCGAAAGATAGAATTGAAAATTATATTTCTGAAGCAGAAAAAAATGGTGCTAAAATTTTAGTTGATGGTCGCAATATTAAAGTTGAAGGAAATGAAAATGGATTTTATGTCGGACCAACTGTTATCGATTTTGTTCAACCGGAAATGAAAATTGCAGCTGATGAAGTTTTCGGACCAGTGATTGCTATAATGAGAACAAAAAATATTGACGACGCAATTTCAATTCAACAAAAATCTGAATATGGAAATGCTGCTTCGGTTTATACACAAGATGGTGGAGTTGCAAATTACATAATGCAAAATGTAAGTGCCGGAATGGTTGGTGTGAATATTGGAGTTCCTGTTCCTCGCGAACCATTTTCTTTCGGTGGATGGAATTCTTCAAAATTTGGTGTTGGGGATATTACAGGAAAAAGTTCAATTGAATTTTTTACAAAATTAAAAAAGACAACTGTAAAATGGAATCCGGTTAATAAATCAAACTGGATGAATTAAGCAATTTAGTTTATAAGATTTCCAACAATTTCTCTAAAAACCTATAAATAAAAATAACCTAAATTAATTTACAAGTCGGTTATATTTTTTTAAAACTTCGCGCAAACGATCGTGGGGAAGAGCATGAACCTTATTTCCATTTATTCCAGTCATAGTTTCAGCTGCAATAAGTGCATTTACAATTGCTTCTTCAGTTGCATCAACTGTCGCTCGAAAAAGTGGACCAATTTTTTCATTTGGTAACATTTTAAGATTAGCAATTTCTTTAGAGCTGGATTGTTCGGGATTTGCTGTTGAGAATGCAACAAAAATATCGCCCGAAGAATTTTCTCCTCTTCCACCCATTATTCCAATTCCAATTGAAACACGTTTTAATAATCTTTTTAATTGATGTGGAAGAAGTGGAGCGTCGGTTGCAACTACAACAATTATTGAACCTGTGCCATCATCTAATTTTCCACGTTCTGGTAAAAGATCTGAAATTTCTTTTCCAACTGGAACTCCTGCAATGCGAAGTAATTCTCTCGAGCCATAATTCGCTTGAACAAGAACACCAACTGTATAATTTCCATCTTTCTCATTTAATTTTCTTGATGAAGTTCCAGTTCCACCTTTGAAAGAATGTGCAACCATTCCAGTTCCGCCTCCAATATTTCCTTCAGCAATTGAACCGGCAGTTGCAGAATTCATAGCTTCGAATGCGTGTTCTTTTTTTACATGGAATCCATTAATATCATTTAATCGTCCATCCCAAGTTTCTGCAACAATTGGTAAACTAAAATCTCCGGAATAATCTCCACTTGTTCCTTTTAGAGCATTCCATTCAACAACTGCATCACGAACAATTCCGACACTGTGAGTATTTGTAATTAAAATCGGGCAACCAAGTGAACCGGATTCTTCAAGCCAAGTAGTTCCTGTCATTTCACCATTTCCATTTAAAGTGTACCAAGCGCCAAAAACTCGGTCGCGAAAATTTTTTCCTTTTGGGAAAATTGCAGTTACTCCTGTTCGAACTGGTCCTTTTCCAACAACTAATTTTCCTTCACCAGAAATTATTGTTGAATAACCAACTTCAACTCCGACAACATCTGTAATTGCATTCCACTTTCCTGTAACTCCATCGAACGGAACTCCAAGATCGCGAGCACGTTTTTTTGTTTGCGCTTCTCCAAAATTAATTATTAAAATTAAGAGTAGTAAAATATTAATAACATTTTTTAAGTATTTCATTTTATTTCCTTTTATGATTTAATTTCGTTATCAGCAATTGTAAGAGCATTATCGAGCGCTTTAATTCCAACTAAAATTTCTTCTTCTGAAATAATTAATGGTGGTGCAATTACAAAATGGCTTAACCAAGGCTGAATGAAAACTCCATTTTTCATCATTTCGCCAGCAACTTTATCAACTAATAATTGTTTGCCGGAAACTTTATCCAATTTAGAATTAAATGGTTCTTTTGTAATTTGATTTTTGACTAATTCAACACACCAAAATAATCCGATACCACGAACATCACCAACTGAAATATGTTTCGATTTTAATTCAGAGAGTTTTTCACCAAGAAATTTTCCAATTTTATTTGCTCGATCATTTAAATTTAATCTTTTCATTTCATTTATTGCAGCAATTGCAGGAGCAAGAGTTAATGGATGAGCTTCGTAAGTATGTCCGTGTGAGAAAAAATGATCGTCGAAATAATTTGCAATATTTCTGGAAGTTGCACACAAGCCGAGCGGAATTGCAGCGTTTGTAATTCCTTTTGCTGTAACAAGAATATCAGGAATAACATTCCAATTATCAACTGCGAACCATTTTCCAGTTCGGCACCAACCGGACATTACTTCATCGGCAATAAGTAAAACATTATTATCGTCGCAAATTTTTCGCAATCGTGGAAGATATTCTTTTGGTGGAATTAAAACTCCGTTTGTTCCGACAACAGGTTCAATAATTATTGCAGCAACATCACTTTCATTTTCAATCATATGCTCGATATATTCTACACAAGCAATTTCACAAGTTGGATAAGTATGATTTATTGGACAGTCATAACAATTAACTTCTGGCGCAAAAATAACTGCAGAAATTTTTCCCGAAGGTTCTGCTGACCATCTTCGCGGATCTCCAGTTGCAGCAATTGATCCCATTGTTGAACCGTGATAGGAACGATAGCGTGCAATTATTTTCGATTTTCCAGTATACATTTTGGCAATTTTAATTGCTGCTTCATTTGCTTCAGTTCCGGAAGTTGTAAAGAAAAATTTATCCAGTCCGTCGGGAAGAATTTCAACTAAAAGTTTACTTAACTCTGCACGGACATCAGTTGTAAATCCGGGAGCGACATAAGATAATTTTTTTGCCTGTTTTTCAATTGCATCAATTATGGCTTTATTTTTATGACCGAGATTCACACACATTAATTGAGAAGAAAAATCGAGATATGTTTTTCCATTTGCATCTGTAAAATGGCAACCTTCTGCATCTACAATTTGAAGTGGTTTCCATCCTTTTTGAAATCGCCAAGTTCCGTAAGTATAAAAAGAAGTGATTTCGGAAATGTCCTGAGAGTCAATTATATTTTTCATTTTTAGAAACTATGAATAAAGAAATATAAAACAAATAGTAAAGATGCTAGTTTAATAATGTTTATTGTTTCCGAAATTAATTTCCGTAATTTAAATGTGTGAAAACTATAATTGAGCCATTTAGAATTAAATCCGTTGAACAGATAACTTTTACAACTCGCGAACAACGGAAACAAATCCTTAAAGAAGCATTTTATAATCCATTTAAAATCAAAGCTGAAGATATAATTATTGATTTACTAACTGATAGTGGCACTTCTGCAATGAGTTCGAAACAATGGGGAAGATTGATGGAAGGTGATGAATCTTATGCCGGCGCGAAAAGTTTTTATCGATTCGAAAGTGCTGTAAAAGATTTAACAGGTTATGAAAATATAATTCCAACACATCAGGGAAGAGCTGCAGAAAGTATTTTATTTAAAATTTTCCGAGATAAAGGAAAAATTACAATCAACAATACACACTTTGATACAACTCGCGCAAATGTAACTGTGAACCATTTAACAGCTGTTGATTTGCCAGCTCATAATAATTCCGAGTTACGTTTTAAAGGAAATATGGATTGTGATAGTTTAGTTGAAAAAATAAAAGAAGTCGGTTCTGAAAATGTTGCGTTAATAATGATTACGATTACAAATAATGCGGTCGGTGGACTTCCAGTTTCTATGGAAAATATTAAACAAGCAAGTTCAATCGCAAAGAAAAATAATATTCCTTTTTTTCTTGATGCTTGCCGATTTGCGGAAAATGCATTCTTCATAAAAAAATATGAAAAAGGATTTTCAGAGCGGACTGTAAAATCTATTTCTCAAGAAATGTTTAGTTATGCAGATGGTTGTACAATGAGCGCAAAAAAAGATGCGCTTGTTAATATGGGAGGATTTCTCGCACTTAATGATTCAAATTTAGCCGAAGAGGCAAGGAACCAACTTATCATAACGGAAGGTTTTCCAACTTATGGCGGATTAAATGGCAGAGATCTTGAAGCTATTGCGCAAGGTCTAAATGAAATTGTTGATGAAGATTATCTCACATATAGAATTCGCTCGATTGAATATGTTGGCGAACGAATGCTAAAAATTGGAATTCCAATAATTCAACCAATTGGCGGACATGCAATTTTTATTGATGCACAAAAACTTTTATCACAAATTCCAAGAGACCAATTTCCAGGACAATCGCTAGTATGTTCATTTTTTCTTGAAGGTGGAATTCGGTCATGTGAAATTGGAAGTGTGATGTTTGGAAAATATAATGATGAACTTCAAGAATTTATTCCGGCTCCTTACGAATATGTTCGAATGGCAATTCCTCGTAGAGTTTATACGCAAAGCCATATGGATTATGTTATAGAAGTTAGTGAGGAAGTTTACAGAAAAAGTAAAGAATTAGGTGGTTATAAGATTGTTAAAGAGCCAAAATTTTTAAGACATTTTACAGCACACTTTGCTCCTATTTGATTTAATAAAAAAATATTTTGAGTAAATTATTTAAACAGTTTTTAAAGAATCCTTTTCGAACAGGTTCACTTTTACCTTCCTCAGAAACTTTAGCAAAAGAAATTGTATCACAAGTAGATTTCATAAAAAATAAAACTATAGTTGAATTCGGTCCGGGAACTGGTCCAGTAACATCGGAAGTTCTTAAATTAATTAACGATAAAAATATATTTTTTACTATGGAATTAAATTCTGAACTCGTAGTTGAACTCAATCAACGATTTCCGAAATTAATAGTTTACAATGATACTGCCGTTACAATTGAAAAATATTTACGATTGCATAAATTAAAATATGCTGATATTATTATTTCAAGTATTCCTGTTACATTATTAAAAGAAAACGAACAACGAGAAATTTTGGACTGTATAATTAAAAACTTATCACCAAATGGTGAATTTGTAATGTACATGTATATTGTTAGTAAGTTTATTAAATCAGGACAACGGTTTGAACAATTACTAGAAGAATATTTTCCTTACACAACTCGCACAAAATTGGTTTGGAATAACTTTCCCCCAGCATTTATTTATAAGTGCAGAAAAAAGATTTAAACTTTCGAAAGCGCAAATTTTAGATCAGCAATAATATCTTCAACATCCTCAATTCCAACTGAAAGCCGGACTAATCCATCTGTAACTCCATTTTCGATACGAATATTTTTTGGAAAACTCGCGTGTGTCATTGTAGCCGGATGAGAAATTAATGTTTCAACTCCACCCAAACTTTCGGCAAGAGCACATAGTTTAACATTCTTCAAAAATTTTTTTGCAGCTGTTAAACTTCCCAAATCAAATGAGATCATCGCCCCGGGATGTTTCATTTGTTTTTTAGCTAATTTATATTGTAGATGACTTTTCAAGCCGGGATAATTTAATATTTTTATTTTCTTCTGTTTCGAAAGCCAATTGGCAATTATAGCTGCATTTTTACAATGCCGTTCCATTCTAACAGAAAGGGTTTTTGTACCACGTAAACATAACCACGCATCAAATGCGCCTAAAATTCCTCCAAATGATTTTTGAAGAAATCTAAGTTTCTCAATTATTTTAGAATTATTTGTAACAACCATTCCGCCTAGCATATCACTGTGGCCATTTAAATATTTTGTTGTGCTATGAAGTGTAATATCAATTCCTAATAAAAGTGGTTGTTGTAAATATGGACTTGCAAAAGTATTATCGACAACAGAAATTAATTTATTCTTCTTCGCAAATTTTGTTATTGCTGATAAATCTGTTAATTGCATTGTTGGATTTGTCGGAGTCTCGATGTAAATCATTTTTGTATTCGGCTTTAAATATTTTTTAACTAAAGAAATATCCGAGGTGTCGATAAAGTCAAACTGCAAACCATAATTTTCTAAAATCATTTTGGCAATTCTAAAAGTTCCACCATAAACATTTTTAGATGCAATTATGTGGCTGCCCGATGGAAGCAAATGAAATACTGCATCAATCGCAGCCATTCCAGATGCGAATGCAAGTCCTTCTTTTCCATTTTCAAGTGCTGCAATATTTTTTTCTAAAGCAGTCCTTGTTGGATTTGAAACTCTTCCGTATTCGTATCCTTTATTTTTCCCAAGTTCTTCTTGCACATAAGTTGAAGTTAAATAAACAGGAGTCATAATTGCCCCTGTACTTGGATCCGGAAATTGTCCAGCGTGAATTGCTTTTGTTGAAAATTTATGTTTTGCCATAATATTCTATTTTTTTAAATATTCTAAAATATCAAACCGAGTTATAATCCCGATTGGAATTGAACCATCTGTAACTAAAACTGCAGGTTCTTTTCTTGTTAATAATTCAATTGCAACTGAGATGTCTTGATTGAAATGAGTTTCGGGAAGTGGGGAATCAATTATTTTTTTTACTGAATCATCAAAGCTTACAGTGTGATCCAAAATATTTGAAAGAACTTTACTCTCACTCAACGTGCCAATATTTTTTCCATCTGAAAAAATTGGAAGATGAGAAATATTATATTGTTTAATTATATCGAAAGCTTTTCTTATTGTTGCATTTAAATCAACAAAAACTATTCTTGGTATTACAGATGATTTTGCTTCGAGAATATATTTTAAATTAATTCTTTCAGGTACGAGAAATCCATTTTCACGCATCCAGTCGTCATTATAAATTTTCGATAAATATTTATTTCCATTATCTGGAAGAAGAACTACAACAATATCATCTTCAGTAAGTTTCTCGCAAAGTTTAAGTGCGCCTGCTAATGCCGTTCCTGCAGAACCACCGGTAAAAATTCCTTCTTCACGTGTAAGTCTGCGACTTGCAAGAAATGATTCTTTATCATCACATTGAATCATCTCGTCGATGTAAGTGAAGTCGAGGGTTCCCGGTAAAAAATCCTGTCCAATTCCTTCAACCTTATAAGTTTTGGTTGTGTGTTGATATTTTTTAGTGTCGAAGTACTCTTTTAAGATTGAACCTTTTGGATCAATACCGACAATTTTAATATTTGGATTTTTCTCTTTTAAATATTTTCCAGTTCCAGTAATTGTTCCGCCAGTTCCAACTCCACAAACAAAGTGTGTTATTAATCCATTTGTTTGTTCCCAAATTTCCGGTCCTGTTGATTTGTAATGAGTTTCAATATTTTTTGGATTGTAATATTGATTTGCAAGAATCGCATTTGGAGTTTCGGCAGCAATTTTTTTTGCAACTTCTGCATAACTTTCGGGTGAATCGTGAGGAACTGCAGTTGGTGTAATAATAACTTCAGCACCGAAAGCCCGCAACACACGAATTTTTTCCATACTCATTTTATCGGGCATTGTAAAAATTGTTTTATATCCTTTTATTGCCGCAACTAAGGCAAGTCCCATTCCCGTATTTCCTGAAGTTGATTCAACAATTGTTCCGCCAGGTTTTAATCTTCCACTTTTTTCTGCATCATCAATTATTGAAACTCCAATCCGATCTTTTATAGATCCACCAGGATTAAAAAATTCAACCTTTACAAAAACATATGGTTTTAATCCTTTTGTAATTTTATTTAGTTTAACAAGTGGTGTATTGCCAATTGTTTCAAGAATATTTGCTGCATATTGAATTTTCGATATGTCTCTCATAGTTTAATTTAGCGAATAAAATTAACATTTAACTTTTATACAACCAAATACTCTTTTAACATTAATTGTTTAACATGCTTCATTTTTGTAAATTTGATTATATGTGTAAAAAAATATTTCTTTATTGTAGTCTCCTATTACTGGCAAATGCCGATAAAAATTGGCAATTAATTGCACAGAATAATGATGAAATTTCAAAATCTCGGCAAAATGCAATTACAAAAACTATTGAATTAATTAGCTCAACCGTTGTTGGGATTACAGTTACAGAAGTTCGAGAATATCGAGATCCATTTTTCAACAACGATCCATTTTTCCGACAATTTTTTGGAAATCGAGGTTACAAACAGGAAGTCAAAGGACTTGGTTCGGGCGTTATTATTTCTGAAGATGGATACATAGTTACAAACGATCACGTTGCGGGAAATGCAAAAGAAATTATTGTTACACTTTCAAATGGTGAAAAACTGAAAGCAAAATTAATTGGAACAGATAAAATTTCTGATGTTGCATTATTAAAAATTGAAACTCAAAAACTTCAATTTGTAAAATTAGGAAACTCTGATGATGTTTTAATTGGAGAATGGGCGATTGCTTTTGGAAATCCATTTGGGCTTTTCGAAAATATTGATAAACCAATCGTAACAGTTGGAGTTGTAAGTGCAAAGGGAATGAATTTTTCAATTGAAGATCGAACTTATCGTGGAATGATTCAAACTGACGCAGTAATTAATTCCGGAAATAGTGGCGGTCCACTTGTAAATGCAATCGGTGAAGTTATCGGAATCAACACTTTAATTTATACAGGTGGAATGAGTAATAGTTACATTGGTTATGGATTTGCAATTCCTGTAAATAAAGTTAAAAGAATTGTTGAAGAATTAAAAACTCAAGGAAAAATTAGTCGTAGTTTTTGGACTGGATTGGAAGTAAATACTGTTGATGCAAGAATTGCAAGATATTTTGGATTAACGAAAACTGAAGGTGTAATTATTAGTGATATTGAAATTGATAGTCCCGGCTCGAAAGCAGGATTACAAGTTGGAGATATTATTGTTTTGGTTAATAACGAAAAAATAAATGATGAAAATAGTATTATTGGAATTTTTCGAGATTCGCGTGTTGGTGAGACAGTAACATTGTCAGTTTATCGCGATAAAAAATTAATTAAAGTTCCACTCACCATTGAAAGATCAAAAACCTAAATATGATTACGCGATATACAAGAAAAGAAATGGGAAATATTTGGGAAGAACAAAATAAATTTTCCATTTGGTTAAAAATTGAAATACTCGCTTGTGAATCTCAAAATCAACTTGGAATAATTCCAAATGAAGATCTCAAAGAAATCCAATCAAAAGCAAATTTTGACATAAATCGAATTAACGAAATTGAAGATGAAGTGAAACACGACGTAATCGCATTTTTAACAAATGTTGCAGAATATGTTGGACCAAGTTCAAGATTTATTCATTTAGGAATGACTTCATCGGATGTGCTCGATACTTGTTTAGCGATTCAAATGAAACAATCCGGTGAATTACTTTTGAAAGATTTAGAAGAATTAAAAAGTGTTCTTTCTCGCCGTGCGTTGGAATTTAAAAATACAATTATGATTGGTCGTTCACATGGCATTCATGCTGAGCCAACAACATTTGGATTAAAACTTGCACTTTGGTTTGAGGAAACAAAAAGGAATATTCAGCGTTTAAAAAATGGAATTAATACAATTTCATTTGGACAAATTTCCGGAGCAGTTGGAACATTTGAACATTTAAGTCCAAAAGTTGAAGAATATGTTTGTGAAAAACTTGGATTACAACCAGCACCAGTTTCAACACAAGTTTTACAACGCGATCGACATGCAGAATTTATGTGTACAATTGCAATTATTGGAGCTTCTTTAGAAAAATTTTCAACGGAAATTCGTCATCTCCAAAAAACCGAAGTTCTCGAAGCAGAAGAATATTTTTCAAAAAACCAAAAAGGTTCATCTGCAATGCCACAAACAAGAAATCCAATTACTAGCGAAAGAATTGCCGGACTTTCAAGAGTTCTTCGTGGCAACGCACAAGCTGCTTTGGAAAATGTTGCACTTTGGCATGAGCGAGATATTACACATTCAAGTGTTGAACGAATTGTTGTACCGGACAGCTGTATTTTACTCGATTACATGATTTCTCAAATGACAAATGTTTTGGATAAATTAATTATTTACCCCGAAAACATGAAAAAAAATATTAACTTAACTAATGGATTAGTTTTTTCACAACCAGTTTTACTTGCACTAACTAAAAAGGGGATGAAAAGAGAAGATGCATACAAGTTAGTTCAAAAAAATGCAATGCAAGTTTGGGAATCAAAAAAAGATTTCAAAAAAATATTACAAAAAGATCCAGAAGTATCAAAAATTCTTGTTGATCACGAACTCGATAGTGCATTCGATATTTTTAAAAGTTTAAAAAATGTAGATTATATTTTTCAGAGAGTAGGATTAATTAAATGAATACAAAAGAACACATAACAACTTCAATTTTCGAGTTGTTTAAAATTGGGCCGGGTCCTTCAAGCTCACACACGATTGGTCCTATGAAAGCAGCATTGAATTTTTTAAACATTTGTTTAAAACTTCCAACAGAGAAAATAGCAACTGCAACTTCAATCGAAGTTTATTTATACGGCTCATTAAGTGCAACAGGAAAAGCGCATGGAACTGATAGAGCGATAGTCGCTGGATTACTTGGTTGGGTTCCTGAAAATTGCGATCCAATTGAATTCTCATCCTTATTAACTGATGCAAATAAAAAATATTCTATAATTGTAAATGAAAAAATTTTTTCCTTTCAACTTTTAAATATTCATTTTGAAAGAGGAAAATTTGATTTTCCACATGCAAATACATTAATTCTAAAATTAATGAATGAAAATAATATTTTACACGAAGAAGAATATTATTCCATTGGCGGAGGATTTATTGTACGTAAAGGGGAAGTGGTCGACAAAAAAAACAAAATTCCAAAATATCCTTATTCAACAATGGAAGATGTAAAAAGTATTTTGGAAAATAAAAAAATTAGCATCATTGATCTAATGATTGAAAATGAAAAAAATATTTCTGGATTGTCAAAAGAAGAAATCGATCAAAAAATTGACAACATACTTTCTTTTATGCATAAAGCAATTGATCGCGGAATTTTAAGTGATGAAATTCTACCCGGTTCAATTCAGTTACATAGAAAAGCAAAATATTTGTATTCGCAAGCAGAACAACGTAAAAATTCGCAAGAAGGATTTTTAATGTTTTTAAATTCATACTGTGAAGCAGCATCCGAAGAAAATGCAGCAGGTAATATTGTTGTAACTGCACCAACTTCAGGAGCGTCGGGAGTAATTCCCGGAGTAACATATTTAATGAAAAAACATTTTCAATACGACGAACAAAAAATTCGTGAAGGAATGTTAGTTGCAGCATTAATTGGATTTCTTGTAAAACATAATGCAAGTATTTCCGGAGCAGAAATGGGTTGCATGGGTGAAATTGGAACAGCTTCTGCGATGAGTGCTTCGATGCTTTGTTATTGTGCAGGATATTCAATTAATGTTATCGAAGCTGCAGCTGAAATTGCAATTGAGCATCATCTAGGAATGACTTGTGATCCGATTGGCGGTTATGTTCAAATTCCTTGTATTGAACGAAATGCGATGGGAGCTGTTAAAGCTTACAATGCTTATTTATTGGCATCCTCTGGAAATCAAGCGTATCAAAAAATTTCTCTCGATAGTGTAATTAAAGTTATGAAGGCAACTGGTAACGATATGTCAAAAAAATATAAAGAGACATCCGAAGCCGGACTTGCATTAAGTTCAACAGAATGCTAAAAATAAAATATGATAACTAAATTTCAAAATTTAATAAACGGTAAATGGGTTGATTCACTTTCAGGAAAAACTTTTGAGAATAGAAATCCTGCAAATTGGAATGAAGTAATTGGATTATTTCCATCATCATCAGTTGAAGATGTAAATCTTGCAGTAATTTCTGCACGTGCTGCATTTGAAAAATGGAGATTGGTTCCTGCTCCAGCTCGTGGTGATATAATGCGAAAAATTGGTGATTTACTTTCAAAACGGAAAGAAGAAATTGCAAGAGAAATGACTCGCGAAATGGGAAAAGTTCTTACAGAAACTCGTGGCGATGTTCAAGAAGGAATTGATACAGCTTATTATGCTGCAACTGAAGGAAGAAGATTATTTGGAAATACAGTTCCATCAGAACTTCCAAATAAATTTGCAATGGCAATTCGTGTACCAATTGGTGTTGCTGGAATTATTACACCATGGAATTTTCCACTTGCAATTCCAACTTGGAAAATGTTTCCTGCGATACTTTCCGGAAATACTTGCGTCTTTAAACCTGCAGTTGATACACCGAAAACCGCAGCTACTTTAGTTGAAGTAATGATGGAAGCTGGACTTCCTGATGGAGTTGTAAATCTTGTTCATGGAAAAGGTTCAGATGTTGGAAATGCAATTGTTACTCACACAGATGTAGATTTAATTTCTTTTACTGGTTCAACTGGAGTTGGAAAACAATTATCGAAAGATGCGAGCGACACACTTAAACGTGTCTCTTTAGAATTAGGTGGAAAAAATGCACAAGTAGTTATGGATGATGCAGATCTTGATCTTGCATTGGAGGGAGTTCTTTGGGGTGCGTTTGGAACAACTGGTCAACGATGCACAGCAACAAGCAGATTAATTTTACACGAAAAGATTTATGATAAATTTTTAGAAATGTTAGTTGAAAGAACTTCCAAACTTCGACTTGGTGATGGATTATTATCAAACGCAGAAGTTGGTCCGATCATAAACGAATCACAAAGAAAAAATACTCAGAATTATGTAAAAATAGGAATAAAGGAAGGTGCAAAATTAGTTTGTGGTGGAAATATTGCAACCGGTGAAGAATTAAAAAATGGATGGTTCCATGAGCCAACAATTTTTTCTGAAGTTAAACCAAATATGAGAATTGCTACTGAAGAAATATTTGGACCAGTTTTATCTGTATTAAAATGCAATTCATTAGAAGATGGAATTACGCTTCTTAATAAAACTATTTATGGATTGTCATCTTCACTTTATACAAAAAATATTAATGATGCATTTAAAGCAATCCGAGATATTCAAGCTGGAATCACTTACATAAATGTTCCGACAATTGGCGCAGAAGCACACATGCCATTTGGTGGAGTAAAACAAACGGGAAATGGACATAGAGAAGGGGGCTGGACTGTTTATGATTTCTTCACAGAATGGAAGGCTATTTACATAGATTATAGTGGTAAGCTGCAACGTGCCCAAATAGACAATTATTAGTATATTTAAATATGAAAGATACGTTTTTCATTTTATCATTATTCGAGCATCAAGAGTTTTTCTGATTAATTATTTGTAAATATTAAATGAACAAATCAATTATTCATGAAAACAATTTAACGGTGCAAAATGAAAATCTATCAAAATATTTCAAAATTATTTTTACAACCCAAATTCTCTAAAACAAAAATAACTCCGCAAAACGTACACAAAGTTCTAAGCAGAACTATGTTGTTAATCGGTTTGGATTTAGTTTTAGATCTCAAAAAAAGTAAAGGTTCAATTCTTGTCGATTCAAAAACGGGAAAAGAATATTTAGACTTCTTCTCATTTTTTGCTTCGAGCGCTTTAGGATTAAATCATCCGAAATTAAACAATGATGAATTTATTAAAGAACTTGGAACTACAGCTGTAAATAAACCATCAAACCCAGATTCATATACTGAAGTCATGGCGAATTTTACAGATACCTTTCGACGAATTGCTCAACCAAAATATTTACCACATGGATTTTTTATTGATGGTGGAACTTTAGCAGTTGAAAATGCTTTGAAAGCAGCATTCGATTGGAAAGTTAGAAAAAATTTTAAAAAAGGTTATACTCAAGAAAGAGGACATCAAGTAATTCATTTTAAACAGGCATTCCATGGTAGAAGTGGATATACACTTTCACTTACAAATACTGATCCTGCAAAAACAGATTATTTTCCAAAATTTAATTGGCCGAGAATTGATAACCCGTCAATTTATTTTCCATTAAATGATAGATCTTTATCAGATGTTATTCAAAAAGAAAAAATTGCAATTCACCAAATAAAAAATGCAATAATAAATAATCCGGATGATATCGCTGCTATTTTAATTGAACCAATTCAAGGTGAAGGGGGAGATAATCATTTTAGAAAAGAATTCTTTAAAGAACTTCGTACAATTGCAGATGAAAAAGATATCATGCTAATTTTTGATGAAGTGCAAACTGGAATTGGAATAACTGGAAAAATGTGGGCGCATGAACATTTTGTAAAACCCGATATGATTTCATTTGGAAAGAAAACCCAAACTTGTGGTTTTTTTGCAAGTAACAGAATTGATGAAGTTCAGGATAATGTCTTCACTAAAAAAAGTCGAATCAATTCTACTTGGGGAGGAAATTTAGTTGACATGTTAAGATTCACAAAAATTCTTGAAGTAATTAAAGAAGAGAGGTTACTTCAAAATGCTGAAAAAGTAGGCGAATATTTATTGAAAGAATTAATTTCATTACAAAGAGAATTTCCTGATAGAATTTCAAACGTTCGTGGACGTGGATTATTTTGTGCGATCGATTTACCATCAGATGAATATTGCGAAAAACTTAAAAAGAAACTTTTTGATAATGGAGTTCTAGTTTTAACTTGTGGTGAAAGATCATTAAGATTCAGACCAAGTTTAATTGTTACAAAAGAAGAAATAAAACAAGGAATCGATGCAGTTCGAAGATCGATAAAAGAAATATAGTGGAATCAACTTCGAATGATTTATCGCACTCACTTTTACTCGATAATAAAACTGTAAAAAAATTATTAGTTAATTTTATCAGAGATGAAAGTCGAAATGTTGGATTCTCAAAAGTTACTTTAGGATTATCCGGGGGAATTGATTCTTCTGTTGTTGCATTTCTTGCAGCTGAAGCATTTTCTCCAAAAAATGTAACTGCAGTTTTGATGCCTTATAAAACAAGCAGTACCGAAAGTATAACTCATTCTAAAAAAGTTATTTCCAAACTCGGAATTAAATATGAAGAGATTGATATCTCGGAATTGGTTTCGCCACTTTTAAAAAAAAATAAAGTTGAAAGTAACATTCGCGCCGGAAATATTATGGCTCGAATGAGAATGGTTGTGTTATTCGATATTTCTCAGAGGGACAACTCACTTGTGATTGGGACATCGAATAAAACAGAATATTTACTTGGATACAGTACAATTTTTGGTGATTCCGCATGTGCAATAAATCCTATTGGAGATTTGTATAAAACGCAACTCTTATCTTTAGCAGAATATCTTGGTGTTCCGAAAGAAATAATTTCAAAAAAACCAACTGCCGATTTATGGCCGGGACAAACTGATGAATCTGAAATGGGATTCAATTATAAAGATGTCGATAAACTTTTGTACGCGATGATCGATGATAGAAGAAACACTGAAGAATTAATTGAAATGGGATTTGAAAAACCATTTATTACAAAAGTTAGAACTCTTGTTCAAAAAAATCAGTTTAAAAGAAAATTACCTGTGATTGCGAAAATTTCTAATAGAACAATAAATGTAGATTTCAGATATGTTCGTGATTGGGGAAATTGAAAAATATTTATGGAGCAAAATATTTCGGGAAAACTTTACATAGTTCCAACACCAATTGGAAATTTAGAAGATATAACTTTACGAGCAATTCGAATTCTTTCTGAAGTTTCATTAATTGCAGCTGAAGATACTCGAGTTTCAATTGTATTATTAAAACATTATAAAATAATTACACCGATTATTAGTTTTCATTCGCATAATGAAGTAAGTCGTGCTCCACAATTAATTTCAAGATTGAAAAGTGGAGAAAATATTGCACTAATTTCTGATGCTGGAACTCCCGGAATTTCTGATCCTGCATATTCAATTGTAAAATTAGCAATCGAAAATAATATTCCAATAGAAGTTTTGCCTGGAGCAACTGCATTAATCCCTGCACTTGTAATTAGTGGATTGCCTTCACATTTTTTTAAATTCATCGGCTTTCTTCCACATAAAAAAGGAAGGAAAACTTTAATTGAAAATTTAAAATTGGAAGAGGCAACAATAATTTTATATGAATCTCCACACAGAATTAATAAAACAATTCACCAATTACTTGAAATTTGGGGAGATAGAAATGCAGTTTTAGTTCGTGAAATTTCTAAAAAATTTGAAGAAGTTTTTCGAGGAACATTAAGTTCAATTGAAAAGACATTAGAATTAAAAGAAATTAAAGGGGAAATTGTTTTAGTTGTAGAAGGGTATTCAAAAAAAACCTTGACTTAGTTGAGTTATTGTGGTAGATTAGCACTCCGAAATTAAGAGTGCTAAAATATTTTTATTAATAATTCAAAACAAAAGGAGCAAAAAATGAATCTAAAACCACTTTCTGACCGTATAGTCATAAGACCGGCTGAAGCAGAAGAAGTTACTAAAGGAGGAATATTTCTTCCGGATACCGCAAAAGAAAAACCAGTTCTTGGTGAAGTTATCGCAGTAGGACCAGGAAAAACATCTGACGATGGAAAAAAAGTTTTAATGGAAGTAAAAGTTGGAGATACAGTTCTTTATGGAAAATATTCCGGAACTGAAGTAACAGTTAATAGTGAAGAACTTTTAATCATGCGCGAGAGTGATGTATTCGCGATTATGGGTAAATAAATAAAAAATTAATCTAGGAGAAAAAAAAATGAGTGCTAAAATTATAAGTTATAATTCTGACGCAAGAGCCGCATTAAAACGTGGTGTCGATCAACTTGCTAATGCTGTAAAAGTAACATTAGGGCCAAAAGGTCGTAATGTTGTAATCGATAAAAAATTTGGTGCGCCAACAATTACAAAAGATGGCGTAACAGTTGCAAAAGAAATCGAACTTGAAAACCCGATCGAAAATATGGGAGCTCAAATGGTTCGTGAAGTTGCATCTAAAACTTCTGATGTAGCTGGTGACGGAACTACAACTGCAACAGTTCTCGCGCAAGCAATTGTTAGAGAAGGATTGAAAAATGTTACAGCCGGTGCAAATCCAATGGATTTAAAAAGAGGAGTTGACTTGGCAGTTAAAACAGTTGTTGCCGAGTTAAAAAAGATGAGCAAACCAGTTTCCGGTAAAAAAGAAATTGCGCAAGTCGGAACTATTTCTGCAAACAACGATTCTACAATTGGTAATTTAATTTCCGATGCAATGGAAAAAGTTGGAAAAGATGGTGTTATCACAGTTGAAGAAGCAAAAGGAACTGAAACTTTAGTTGATGTTGTTGAAGGAATGCAATTCGATCGTGGATATCTTTCACCTTATTTTGTAACTGATGCAGATACAATGGAAGCAGTTCTTGAAGATCCATTTATTCTAATTCACGACAAAAAAATAAGTGCAATGAAAGATTTACTTCCAATTCTTGAAAAAGCTGCACAAACAGGTCGTTCGATGTTAATTATTGCTGAAGAAGTTGAAGGAGAAGCTCTTGCAACTTTGGTGGTTAATAAAATTCGTGGAACTTTGAAAGTTATAGCTGTTAAAGCTCCAGGTTTTGGTGATCGCAGAAAAGCAATGCTTGAAGATATTGCAACATTAACAAACGGAACAGTTATTTCTGAAGAAAAAGGATATAAACTTGATAACGCAACAATCAGCTACCTTGGAACTGCAAAGAAAATAGTTGTTGATAAAGATAATACGACAATTGTTGAAGGTGCTGGAACAAAAGAAGAAATCAAAAAACGCATTTCAGAAATTAAAATGCAAATTGAAAAAACTACTTCCGATTATGACAAAGAAAAACTTCAAGAGAGATTAGCTAAACTTTCCGGTGGAGTTGCCGTATTAAAAATTGGTGCATCAACAGAAGTTGAAATGAAAGAAA
>SXSI01000026.1 GCA_005792285.1 Bacteroidota bacterium | reverse complement strand
CCACCAGACAAAGTTGTTGCTTGCTGTCCTAATCGAATATATCCAAGTCCAACGTCGTTTAAAGTTTCTAAAAAATGATGAATTCGTGGAAGGTCTTTGAAAAATTCCAAAGCATCTTCAACATTCATCTGCAAAACATCTGCTATCGACTTTCCGCGATAATGAACTTCGAGAGTTTCTCTATTATATCTTTTTCCGTTACAAGTTTCACAATTAACATAAACGTCGGGAATAAAATTCATTTCAATTCTTTTCAAACCTCCACCTTCGCAATCTTCACATCTTCCCCCTTTAACGTTGAAACTAAATCTTCCGGATTTATATCCACGAATTTGAGCTTCGGGCAATAATGTAAATAAATCTCTGATGTGGGAAAATAATCCTGTATAAGTTGCAGGATTTGATCTCGGAGTTCGACCGATTGGTGTTTGATCGACTTCGATAATTTTATCTACATTTTCAATTCCTTTTATCGAATCGTATTGAAGTGGAGTTACTTTTGATTCGTACAAATGTTTTTGAAGTACGGGAACGAGCGTTTCATTTATTAATGTAGATTTTCCAGAACCACTTACTCCAGTAATACAAACAAATTTATTTAAAGGAATTTTCAGAGATATTTTTTTCAAATTATTTCCGCGAGCACCATTAATTGAAATATATTTTGATTCTCCGCTTCTTCGCTTTTTTGGAATTGGAATTTTTTTCTTTCCTGTTAAATATTCAAATGTACTCGATTTTGAAATTCCATTTTTCTTAAGTGCTGAACTTATTAGTTTCGAAGGAGAATCTGCAGCAACAATTTTACCGCCATGTTCACCGGCGCCGGGACCCATATCAATTATATAATCGGACTGAATCATAATTTCTTTATCATGTTCAACTACAATTACTGTATTTCCTAAATCGCGTAATTCTTGAAGTGAATGAATTAATTTCTGATTATCACGCTGATGTAAACCGATACTCGGCTCATCCAAAATATAAAGCACTCCAACAAGTTGCGTTCCAATTTGAGTTGCCAAACGAATTCTTTGCGATTCACCTCCGGAAAGTGTGCGCGTAGTTCTATCTAATGTTACATATTGGAGTCCAACTTGAATTAAAAAATTTATTCTTTGATTTATCTCTTTCAATATTTGCTTTGAAATAATTTCTTCCCTTTTTCCAAAAGTTAAACTGGATAAAAGTTCAAAAGATTTATCAAGCGGCAACTTAACAATTTCGTGAATTGAATAATTTTTATCTGTTTTAATATCAACAATTTTAATTGCAAGACTTTCCTTTTTTAATCTTCCTCCGTTACAATCCGAGCAAGGAGTTCTTGACATAAAACTTTCAACCCACTCTCTAATTCGTGGTGAGGAAGTTTTTTTATAATAATGTTTAAGCATTCCCAAAACTCCAACAAAGCGATGTTTATAAATTACTTTTCTTCCACTGCTTTTCTGAAATTCTATTTCGATTTTTCTGCTCCCTGTTCCATTCATTAATTCATCATAAGCAATTTCAGGAAGTTGATTAATGGGAAGATCAAATGTAAAATTATAAGATTGAAGAAGTGCTTTCACTTGGCTATAAATATAAGTCCCTCTGGGAAAACCAAGTGTTGCAATTCCACCTTCATTAATTGTTTTTTCCATCGAAGGAATTATTAATGAAGTAGAAAATTCTTTTTTTTCACCAAGTCCTTCACAATCTTTACACGCACCATACGGAGTGTTAAATGAAAATGAATTTGGTGCTGGCTCTTCAAAACTTTGATTACATTTTGGGCAGGAATTTGAAGTACTATAAAATTTATCTTCCTCACCATCAGAAACAATAATTGTATTAGATCCATATTTTAATCCTAATTCAATTGAACTTGCTAATCTGGAAAGAATTTTAGAATTAATAATCAACCGATCAATTACGATTTCAATATTGTGAGTTTTGTATCGATCGGCAGTCATTCCCTTTTCGAGATTAATTATTTCTCCATCGATTCTGGTTCGAACAAAACCATCTTTTAACATTTCCAAAAATAATTCTCGGTATTGTCCTTTTCTCGCTTTAATAACAGGTGCAAGAATTATTATTTTAGATTTCTCAGGAAGAGAAAATATTGAATCAATAATTTGATCAACTGCTTGTTTTTCCACCTTAATATTACACTTGGTACAATACTGAACACCAATTTTTGAAAATAATAATCTGAGATAATCATAAATTTCTGTAACTGTTCCAACGGTCGATCGGGGATTGTGACTTACAGATTTTTGTTCAATTGAAATTGCAGGACTTAAACCATCTATCAAATCGACATCGGGTCGTTCCATTAAACCTAAAAATTGTCGTGCGTATGGAGATAAACTTTCAACATATCTGCGTTGACCTTCTGCATAAATTGTATCGAAAGCCAAACTTGATTTTCCCGAACCGGATAAACCGGTAATTACAGTTAATTTTTGATGCGGAATTTCAACGTCAATATTTTTTAGATTATGAATTTTAGCCCCCTTAATAATTATAGAATTAAGTGAGCTTTCTTTTATTTGCTTAGGCATAAAAATTAGTCATGTAAATTATTACAGAGATGAGGAGAAAACAACTAGAACGTTTTATCTGATTAAAATAATTGCTGGCGTTTATTCAAATATTGAAGAAGCGCAATATCATATTTTGTAGAAGTAGTCAACAATGTATAATCAATTTTGTGTTGGTGGCAGGAGTTTTTAATCTTTAAAATGAACTCTTCAACTGCAATTTTATATTGTTTTTTAATTTGTGCCGGAATTGTATTAATACTTTCATTCGATTCTACATCAACGAACTGAAGATTATTTGAATAATTAAACTGAACTTCCTGTTCATCCATTATATGAAAAATAATTACTTCATGTCCGTTATATCGGAATTGTTTAATTAAGCGAAGTATATTTTCAATCGAATCAAATAAATCGCTTATTAAAATAATTAATCCTTTACGTTTAATTTTTTCTATAAATGGTCCAATAGCATCTGATATACTTGTATTGCTGCTTGGTTTCATATTTTCTAAAGCCACTAACAATCTGTGCAAATGTGAAGGTGAAGTTCTGGGAGATAAATAATTATAAAGAGTCGAATCGTATAATCCAAGTCCAACAGCATCTTTTTGTTTTATCATTAAATAACTTAATGAAGCAGCAAGGTATGATGAATATTTTAATTTTGAAATATTTTTTTGCTCTGAAGAAAATCCCATTGAAGCACTTGTATCAATAAAAATATGAGCCGATAAATTTGTTTCTTGTTCGAACTGTTTAATATAATATCGGTTTGTCTTTGCAAGAATTTTCCAATCTAATTTTCTTAAATCATCTCCTGGCATATATGGTCGATGCTCAGTAAATTCTACACTAAAACCGTGATACGGACTTTTATGAATTCCAGTAAGAAATCCCTCAACTACAAATTTAGCACGAAGTTCCATTGAAGAAACTTTTGATAATATTTCCGGATTTAAATATTGCAGCTTGTCATTCATTAATTTATTTTTTTAAGAATAGCTCCAAAAAATCCATCTGTATTGTGAATATGTGGATGTAATTTAAAATATTTTTCTGCTGCTAATCCTTCAATTCCATAAAACGCAAATGAATTTTCTGCTGATTCCAAAATAAAATCATTTCTTGATTCTAAAAATTTATCAACCACATCTTCATTTTCCTGTTTAATTGTACTGCAAGTAGCGTAAATTAATTTACCACCAACTTTAAGAGTTTCGGTATAGTTTTGTAAAATTGCAAGTTGTTTAATTGAAATTTCTTCAATCGATTTTGGTGTAACACTCCATTTCATTCCGGGATTTCTGCGTAAAGTTCCAATTCCGCTGCAAGGTGCGTCAACTAAAAGTATATCAGCAATATTTTTATACTTATCAGGAATTATATTATCGGTTATTATTTGGAGGCGAACAATGTCAACGCCAGCTCTGCGAATTCGTTTTTTGAATTCCTCATGTTTCCTTTCATAAATATCAAATCCAAATATTTCACCTTTATTTTTCATTAACGCAGCCAACGCGAGAGATTTTCCACCAGCACCACAACAAGCATCTATTATTTTGGCGCCAGGTTTTGGTTTTAGTAATAAAGTTAAAAGCTGACTTCCTTCGTCCTGAACTTCAAAATATCCCTTTTGAAAACTATTTAATGAAAAAACATTTATTCGTTTTTCAAGATTTAATCCGAATGGAGAATATTTTGTAAATGTTGTTGATACGTTTTCTAGTAATAATTCTTTTTGGCATTCCTCTCGAGTAACTTTTATTGTATTCACTCGTAAAGTAATCGGAGCTTGCAGGTTATTTGAATTACAAATATTTTCGAATTCTGCCTTTGAATAATTATTAAACCATTCACTTATTAACCAATCAGGATAGGAATATTTGATTCCATATTTTTCAATTTCATTTGATGCCACTATTTCAGTTTCAGTTATTTTTAGTAATTCATTTTTAATTAAATCAAGAAATGCCAATTCCTCTGTGAAAGAATAATTAATACAATTTTCATCTTTTAAACATGATATCTGGTAACTATAACATTTTAATAAATTCCAATTTTGCTGAATTTCAGGATTATTAAGATTTTTTGATATTGTGTTTAAATAATATTCGATTAATCTTTTCCAACGAATTGCACCGAAAATAGTCTCAGAGATAAATTTTCTATCATGTGAGCCAAGAAATTTTTTTTCACGAAAATAGCTTGCAACTATTTTGTCGGGAGGATATAAAGGATTTATCTGATTTAATAACTCTGCAGATAATTTAAGGATAAAAGGATAATTCATTTGTTAAATTTACGAAAAATAAACTTCTTAAAAATGTTCAAAATTTATTTTTTATTACTTCTTAATCCCCATTAAGTACTAAATTAAAATAAGTTACACATTTCTAGTTTTCAATCTCGGCTTCTTCTTCCCCCAAAATTGTTTTATTAAAGAAATTAAATTTAATTTTATTTTTGTTTTGGGAACTTGAAATTAAATTTCTGTCAATAAAATTTATACCGATAAGCACTAAAAAACTAAATAATATTAAATAGTTAAAAGGCAAAAATAGAATTGCAGATAAGAAAGCGACGAATAATATCAGTAAACTAATAGTAGGTTTCATATTTTTATTTTGTGTGATGATAACTACTTATTTTCCTCATAGTAGTGACAAATATCACGTGGAAAAGTTTAATTCTCTTTGTGAGTTGAACCTTTGTTTTCGTAATTTAGCGCGATGAATAAATACAAATATTTACTATTGTTTATAAGCTTTTTATTGAATCATAATTATTCCATTTCCCAAGAAAATAAATTGCAAAATAATTCTTCAAAAAATAAATTAAAGATTGGACTTGTTTTAAGCGGTGGAGGAACAAGAGGTTTTAGTCATTTAGGAGTTTTGAAAGTTTTAGAAGAAAATAATATTCCCATTGATCTTATTATTGGAACAAGTATGGGAAGTGTTATTGGTGGACTTTATTCTGCAGGATATTCGGTTGATGAACTGCATAATATTTTGAATACAACAAATTGGAATGAAATACTTTCTTTTACAGATATCACAGATCGAAGAAGTGTTTTCTTTGACCAAAAACAAAATTTTGACAGAAAACAACTTACAATTCGGTTCGATGGTTTGGCTCCGGTTATTCCTTCTTCATTTACAAGTGGTCAACGAATGAGTACTTTTATAAACAGATTAGTTTTAAATAGTATTTATCGGCCAAGTCCTTCATTTGATAATTTAAAAATTCCATTCAAAACTGTTGCAACAGATTTAATTTCCGGAAAAAGAGTTGTAATTGATAAAGGGAATTTATCCGAAGCGATTCGTGCAAGTATTTCTGTTCCATTACTTTATACAACAGTCAAACTTGATTCATTTGAATTAACTGACGGTGGATTACTTTCCAATATTCCTGTTGAAGTTGCAAAAGATTCAAGAATGGATATTATTATTGCAGTTGATGCAACAAGTCCACTTCGAAATAAAAATCAACTAAATGCTCCGTGGGAAGTTGCCGATCAATTAATTGGGATAATGGTTCAGCAAGCAAACAGTATTTCACTTTCAAAAGCTTCAGTTGTTATTAAACCTAATCTTGATAATTTTATTTCTTGGGAATCACGTGATGTAAATAAAATTGTTGAAAGTGGTGCAATTGCTACTGAAGAAAAAATTCAACTTATAAAATCACTTTTATTATCTGAGACTTTTCTAAATAAAGAATCTATTACAAATAATAATTCAAGCCAACAAATTATTAAAAATTATTCTATTCAAGGAAATAATTTAATTACTAATTTAGAAGTGTATTCCATTTTTAACTCCATTATAAACACCCCTTACGATAAAGATAAATTAACATTTTATATCGAAAAATTACTTAATCTTTGCAGAAAAAAAGGATTAACTCTTGCAATGATTGATTCTTCATACTTCAATGAAACAACAAATACTTTAAATATAATTCTTGACGAAGGAACTGTTGATGAAATAATTTTAGTTGGTAAAAGAAATACTCGTTCTTGGGTAATTAATAGAGAACTCCCTTTTAAAAGTGGCGATATGTTTACTTACGATAAAGCACTTCAGGGAATTTCAAACCTGTACGCCACAAATTATTTTAATCAAGTTTTTATAGATGCTTATTATGAAGGAACGACTTCAAAAATTATTGTAACTACTACCGAAAAAGAAAGTCAAAGAATAAATCTTTCTATCAGAATGGATAATGAACGTCAACTTCGACCACTAATTGATATTCGAGATGAAAATTTTTTAGGTGCGGCTCTAGAAATCGGTGGAACTACGATACTTGGTCAACGTGATTTTAATACAATCTTAGAAATTAAATCTCATCGATTTTTAGATAGCTATTATAATTTTTCAATTCGCGGTTTTTATGAACAACAGGATTTCTACACTTACTCAAACGATTCAACTTTTAAAATTGAAAATCAATTCAGTAGAATTAAAGAGAAAGAATTACGAACTATAAATCAAGGAATATCTTTTAAATTTGGCAGGCAAATGGAAAAATTTGGAAATGTGAATGTTGGTTATACAATTGAAAACAATAAATATAACTTTTTGCCCAATGCTAAAACTGAAGAAGATGCGCAATATGGTGTGTTTCATATAAGTTCATTTATAGACAACAGAGATAAATATCCATACTCAACTGAAGGATCTGTATTTAATTTTACATATGAAACTTCACATAGAATTAATAGCGAAGGAAAAGGTTACTCAAGAATATTTTTTGAGTTTGAGCAAATTCAAAAAATTTATAAATCAATTGTATATCATCCTCATTTAATTTTTGGATCAGCTGATAAAACTCTTCCTTACAATAAACAATTTTATTTAGGTGGGGAAATTTCATTTATTGGTTTACGAGAAAATGATTCAAGAGGAAGACAACTTTTCTCTTTAAGAAATAAACTTTCCGTTAAACTTCCATTTACAATACTTTTTGACACATATTTATTGGCACGATATGATTTAGGAAAAGTTTGGCCAACACGTGAGTCACTTAAATTAAAAGATTTCTATCACGGATTTGGAGGAGGACTTTCAATTGATTCTCCAATTGGTCCAGCCTCATTAATTTTGGGTAGAAGTTTTTATATCCCTTCAGAAATTGGAAAACCACTCGTATTAGGACAACTACAAGTTTATTTGTCTATCGGTTATCCCCTCTGATTCGGTCTCAAAATTTATTGACCATCCCTTCTTAAAGGAATTAATTAGTCTATCTTTTACTTCTTCATAAGAAATATTTCGTCCACAGATTGAAGATATATTATTTGTATTCTCAATCATTTTATTTTCCATTTCAATTTTATCAGTCGAAGTAGAATAGTTGAAATACTCTGATATTTCCAAATACTTTGAACCAAGTAAAATTGAACCATGCTGTAAAATTACATTTTGTCCGGAACTATTTCTAAATAAACGCTGAGCACTCCCTATAATTTTCTTTCCATTAAATTGAATTTCATATTTGGATGCAGAACTGAAACATGAAATATTTTTTTTATCTTCAAAATGTGAACTGAATCCATTTTTAGAATTGATACACTCTGCTTCGATTCCAATTTCCTGTAAAGTAGAAATTAACACTTTACTTATTTTAGAATATATTTCCTGAACAGAAATATTATCATTTGGAAAAATTACAGAATAAGTTAATTCCTCAGAATGAAAAACTGCACTCCCGCCGGTTGGACGCCTAACAACATCAATTCCATTTAGTTCACATTTTGTAATATCAATTGTTTTAGTCGGCTGATGAAATCCTAAAGAAATTGCATTTGGCTGCCAAGAATAAAAGCGAATTGTTGGTAGAATTTTATTTTGCAGAGATTGTTCAACTAATTCTAAATCAGTTGACATATTTATTTCCCCTTTTTGAGGACCAGAATCAATTAAATTCCAAATTTTTGGAAAAACCAATTTTAAATCCTTCTGCGTGTACCGATTATTCCGCGTGTACTTTCTTTAATAAATTTTAAAATATTTTGAACTTCATTAAAACTTCCTAATTTTTCTTCAATAACTTTCGATGCTTGAGTAACATTCATAGAAGAATTGTAAAGTAATCGATATGCTTCAGCAATTGCATCAATTGATTCCCGACTAAAACCACGACGACGAAGTCCAATATTATTTAATCCTTCAAAACAAAGTGGTTCACCACCGGCAACTATATATGGAGGAACATCTTTTACCGCACGAAAATTTCCACCAATCATAACATGCTGAGCGATTTTACAAAATTGATGAATGGGAGAAGTTCCGCCAATAATTACCCAATCTTCCACAGTTACATGACCACCAAGTTGAACTGCATTCGCGAGAATTACATTATTTCCAACTACACAATCGTGTGCAACATGAACATAAGCCATCAACAAACAATTACTTCCAACTGAAGAAGAACCGGTTTCTTTTGTTCCGCGATTTAAAGTACAAAATTCCCGAACTACAGTTTTATCACCAAGTGTAAAAATTGTTTTTTCATTTGCATATTTTAAATCTTGGGGTGGAGTAGAAACTACAGCTCCTTTGTGAATGATACATTCTTTTCCAATTCTCGCACCGTTATCAATTAATACATTTGAAGAAATCGAAGTGTTGTCATCAATAATTACATCTGCTTCAATTATTGAATATGCTCCGATTGAAACATTGTTACCTAATTTTGCTTTTGGATTTACTATTGCAGATGAGTGTACTGAAGTACTCATTTAAAAATTAAATTTTTGGACGATCCATTAAACTCGCCATCATTTCTGCTTCGGCAACGAGTTCGGAACCAACATATGCTTCACCTCTTAAAACGCATATCTTTTGTTTACGATTAACCATTGTAACTTCAAATCTAAGTTGATCTCCAGGAATTACAGTTTTTCTGAATTTTGCATTATTAATTCCAAGAAAATAAACAAGTTTAGATTGCTGGTCAGTAGAACCATCTAATAATAGAACTCCTCCAGCTTGTGCCATTCCTTCAATAATTAAAACTCCCGGCATAATTGGTGAACCTGGAAAATGTCCCTGAAAATAATTTTCGTTGATGGATACATTTTTAATTGCAACTATTTTTTCATTTAATTGGAAATCTACAACTTTATCAATTAATAAAAATGGATATCGATGAGGAAGAATTCTATGAAGTGCATTTATATCAAATACAACTCCCTCTTTTTTCTCGTATTGATATTTTTTAATTATTTTTTTCTGTTGATATAATTTTCTGATTTTTTTTGCAAACTCAATATTGTTCGCATGTCCAGGACGCGCTGCTAAAATTTGTGCTTTTAATGGAACTCCAATTAAAGCTAAATCTCCAATCATATCTAAAAGTTTATGTCGGGCCGGTTCATTTTTAAAAAGTAATGAACCATTATTTAGAACTCCAGTAGTACCTAAAAATATTGAATGTGAAAGACCAAATTTTTTCCCGAGTTGTTCAAGTTCCTTAGGCGAATAATCACGATCAACAATTACAATTGCATTATCAACATTTCCACCTTTTATTAAACCTTGTTTATGCAAAGTTTCTACTTCATTTAGAAAACAAAAAGTTCTGCACATTGCAAATTCTGAAATAAATTCTTTTTCAAGATCAAATAATCCACTGTGTTGACTTCCCAATGCTGGATTATTATAATCAATCATAACAGAAAGTCGATAATCGTTCGATGGAAGTGCAACTATATCAACTCCCATTTTATCATTTTGATAATGAACTGTAGAATCAATCACTAAATAATCTTTTGGTGCATGTTGAGTTTCAATTCCAGAAGTGAGAAGTGCTTCAACATAAAGTTTTGCACTTCCATCAAGAATTGGTGGCTCAAAACTATCTAAGTCAATAATAATATTATCAATTTGCAATCCAGCAACTGCGGCTAAAACATGTTCCACTGTGTGAATTTTAGCTTCACCAACTGCAATTGTTGTTCCTCTTGATGTGTCAATTACATGATCAACATCTGCAGGAACTTCAGGCATTCCACCAATATCAACTCTTCGAAATCGAATTCCATAATTTTCTGCAGCCGGACGAAAAGTCATTTTACAACTTGTTCCGGTATGAAGTCCGACCCCAGATAATGAAATCGGTTTTTTTATAGTTCGTTGCTGGACTAACATTTATCTATTATAGTTTGGATAACCTGATGAATATGTACTTGAGTTACTTTGTGGTTGATGTTCTCTTCTAATTTTTTTAGGAGCAGTCATTTTTGTTTTTAGAGTAGCTACTACTTTTTCTAATTCATAAATTAATTTTAATGCTTCAGGTAAATTTCTTAATGATGCTTCAATTCGTTTCATTCTTGCCGACTCTTTTGCAGGATAACCCCAGTAGGTTTCTCCTTCTTTTCTTAAATCGTGTGATGCTAACGATTGTGCTCCGATAGTAATATTATTTCCTATTACTAAGTGGCCAGTAATTCCAACTTGCCCAGCTATTTTTACAAAATTTCCAATTTTTGTACTCCCTGAAATTCCAGTTTGCGCGGCAATTCCAGTATGTTCACCAATTACAACATTATGTGCAACTTGTACTAAGTTATCAATTTTGGTTCCACGTTTAATAATAGTTTCGCCAAGTGTTGCTCTATCGATGCAAGAATTTGCACCAATTTCTACATCGTCTTCAATTATTACTCTTCCCAATTGAGGAATTTTTTTATAAGTGCCATCTTTTTGTGGAAGAAATCCAAAACCATCTGCGCCAATTACAATTCCCGGATGTAAAATTACTCGTTCTCCAATAATTGATTTATCTCTAATTGTTACATTTGAATAAATAATAGAATTAGATCCAATTTCGCAATTATTTTCAATTACGCAATTATGTTGAATAACTACATTACTAGCAATTGTTACATTCTCACCTAAAACTACATAAGCTCCAATGGAACAATTCTCGCCGATTTTTGTTGAATCTGGGATTATTGCAGTTGCATGAATTCCAGGTACAAATTTTTCTGAAACTGGTTGAAGTTTTTCCATTGCAATAATAAAACTTACATACGGTTCGTCAACTTGAATTACTGCAGGTGGAAGTGGGGATAATTCTGAGATATTAATTGTTTTACTTATTATTACTGCACCACATTGAGAAGTAGTTAAAAACTTTTCATATTTTTGATTTGAAATAAAAGACAAATCGTTTTTTTGTGCTTGTTCAATTTTTGCTGTACCTGTTATTTCAAGCGAAGCATCTCCAATAACATTACCGTTAACTAATGCAGCTATTTCTTCAACTTTCATAATTTATTTTGCTTTTAGATAACTAATAACTTTTTGAGTAACATCATTTTTTTCGTTCGAATATAAAAGCAACGTCGAACTACTTTTATCAAAAATATATTCATATCCATCGGTATCCGCCACAGATTTTATCGCCTTCAATATTTTTTCCTGAATCGGTTTCATAAGATCGTTCTGTTTAGTAAACAACTCACCTTTATTTCCAAATTTCTGTGTACGGAATTCAATAATTTTTGAATCTAAATCCTGTAATTCTTTTTCCATTTCATCACGGCGTCTATCAGAAAGAAATAATTTACGCTGATCGTATTCTTCAAATTTCTTTTTGGAATCATCTTGCATTTTCTTCAATTGTTCTTGCCATTGAGAAGTAATATTATCCAATTGTTTTTGGGCATCAACTGCTTCTGTTAATTCCTCCATTATATTTTCTGTAACAACGTAACCGATCTTCTGTTGTGAAAATATTAATACCGGAAATAGAAGTATGCAAACGAGAAAAAATTTTGCTTTCATTGAATTACTTTACTTCGCCACGTTTTAAAAAATCTAAAACTTTATAAGTAAGATCTAATTTTGCATCTGCATAAAGTATCAAAACGTCTCCTGCTTTATCAAAAACAATATCAATTTTTTGATCTTTTGAAACTTTATCGATTGCCTTAAAAATTTTTTCTTTTATTGGTGCCATTAATCGTTCACGTTGAACAGCTAATTCACCTTGTTGGCCAAATTTTTGTTGGCGGAATTCATTTATTTTTTGTTCTTCTTCAATTAACGCTTTCTGGCGTTGTTGTTTAATATCATCCTTCATTGTTAATTGTTGTTTTTGATATTCTTCATACTTCACTTGAAGTTGTTTTGCTCTTTTTTCTACTTCATCTTGCCAATCTTTTACACTTGCTTCCAATTTTTTAGATGCTTCAACTGCTTCTGGAAGTTCTTTTATAATTGTATCGGAATTGACATATCCAAATTTTGTTTGACTTACTAATGATGTGCTATTAGCAATAAGTAAGCAGAAAAGAAAAATTGAAATGATTATTTTTTTCACATGAACCTCTTTTTTATTTATGAATATTAATTGAATTATACTTTTTTAAAATCCTCGTCCAAATTGAAAGTGGAATTTCCACCCTGATGGTGTTCGACTTCCAAGAACTCCATCAAAACCATATCCGTAATCAAAGCCAACCATTCCAATTGGATTAATGTGTAAACGAGCACCAAGTCCAGCAGATCGTCTTAAATTATAAAAATTTGTGTTTGCTAACCCATCCCAAACATTTCCAGCTTCTGCAAATGCCAAAATATAAATCGGAATTGGGTTCAGTGCAACATTATATCTAAGTTCTGCAGTATGCTTCGCCATCACAGTTCCGGGGATAACTCTACTATTATTTGTTGGATCTAATGGTCCAACTGATCTATCTTCATAACCTCTTAATGGTGTAGTCGCAATATAATTAATTCCTGTACCACCCATGAAGAAATATTCTATCGGAGGAATATATGAAGATTTTCTATATGGAGAAATAATTCCAACGGATGACCCCATATAAAAAGCAATTTTTACATTATTTGCAACTGGTGTGTACCAATCTATTGAAAATTGATTTTTTAAATATTCCGAAGTTCCCAATAACAATGGGGCTCCTGAAACTTCTGTTGAAAGTGAAATATTACTTCCATCAGATGGAAATAATGGATTGTTAATACTGTTTCGAGAAATGATTTGAGTTAAACTAAATTGACTTGAAACTCCAACTCGATCGTATAAATATCCAACTTGTTTTAAATCTATTCGTTGACCTTTGAAAATCCAATCACCTCTAAAAAAATCATCCGGCCATCTGAATTGTCGACCGATACTTATTGTTCCACCGGTTTGCTGTAAATTATAATACAAATTTTGTTTTGTGTCGTATAAACTAAATCCAAATGAAGTTGGTGAATCAAACATCCAAGGTTCTCTAAAAGAAATTTGAAAAGTTTGATAACGACTCAATTCACCAAATTGCCAATCGATATTAAAAATTTGTCCTTCTCCGCCACGCATTGGATCGCTGATTGAAAAATTATTAAAAGTTAAACCAATCATTCCTGTTGGTCCCCAAGCTTCGCTATAACCAACAGACATATTAAATGTGTCGCTAGATTTTTCTTCAACTTCAAAAATAACATCAACAGTACTATCACTTACAAAACGTGTATCCGGTTTTATTTTTTCAGGATTGAAATAATTTAAAACTGAAAGTTGACGAATACTTCTAATAATATCAGAACGACTAAAATAATCTCCCGGTCTAATTCTTAATTCTCGACGAACTACTTTTTCAAAAGTTTTTGTATTGCCACGAATTTCTACTTTGCCAACTCGAAATTGATTTCTTTCTCTCACACTTATTTGAATATCAATACTATCACCGGTCAATTTTTTTTCAAGTGGATCAATCATAACAGTTAAATATCCAGCATCAAGAAAAAGTGATGAGACATCTGTTTGTTCCTGATTGCCTCTTAAGTTTTGTTCAAATTTTTCAAAATCATAAAGATCACCTTTTGAAAAACCTAATCTGAAATCAAGAAGTGATGATGGAAAGATTGTATTTCCTTCCCAAGTTATATTTCGAATCCGATATTGTGGACCTGTATAAAGATAAATTGTTAAAGTTAAATTTTCTTTTGAATCATCATAATTAGTTGAATCAGAAATTATTTCAGCGTCTCTATAACCTTTTTTCTTTAAAAATTGGACGACTTTCTTTTTATCATCTATATATTTCTTTTTTTCAAATTTAGAACTTTGCCAAAATTTCCACCAAATTTTTTCATGAGTATCCGCCATTGCCCCTTTTAAATCCCCTTCGTCTATATCATTATTTCCAAAAAACTCTATTTTTTCAATTTTAACTTCGGCCCCTTCAACAATTTCAAATTTCAAATCTAAATAATCCTTTGTAGTAGTATCAGTCGATTTTATTAAACTAGAAGTTATATTTGCCTGAAGAAATCCAGCTTCCTCATAAACATTTTTAATTTGTTTAGAAATTTTATTTATTTCCTGTGGCGAAATTATTTGTCCTTTCAAAGCAGTAATTTTTTTATTGAAATCCGATTCACCAACTTCGTCATTTCCATTAAAAATAACTTTTCCTAATCGTGGATGTTCACTTACTTTAATAAGAAGATATGCGTCAGTGCCAACTAGTTTTTCAATTTCAATTTGAACATCAGAAAATATTCGAAGCGCCCAAATTCTTGCAATTGCATTCCTTGTTTGCTCACTTGGAATTGAAATTTCTTCATTTACTTTTAAACCTGAATTTGCAATAATTGCAATTTGATCGGCTGTTTTATTTCCTTCAACTGAGATACCAACAATTTTATAAGACTTCATTCCCTTTAAACCCTCTTGCGAAAAGGCAGAATATTCTACTCCTATTATTAGAAATAGAATAATAAAAATCTTATATGTGAAATTGGTTTTAATGATTTGAAACTCTTTTAAATATTTTACTGACAAGGCTCTGTTTTTCTTTTCCGTTTTTTTTAACTTGTTCACTTATTAATCCAAATCTTCTTTCTCTTTTTTGAAAAGAGTCGATCGATTCATATAAAGCATTTCTTCTAAAATCTGGCCAGTGAAGTTGTGTAATATAAATTTCGCTGTAAGCAATCTGCCATAAAAGAAAATTACTCACACGTAACTCGCCGCTTGTTCGAACCAATAAATCAGGATCCGGATATTTTTTTGTTGATAATGAATTTTTAATTGTCTCTTCTGTAATTGAATCTACACTAATTGTACCTTCACTAACTTTTTTAGAAATTTCCTTTACAGCATTTGTAATATCCCAACGTCCGCTGTAACTAAGAGCAAGTATTAAAGTCAGTCCGTCGTTATTTTTCGTAGTTTCAATTGCATCAATAAGTTCATCTTGAATTGCATTCGGAAGTTCTGAAATTTCACCAATAGTTTTTAAAATCACGCCATTGGAATGCAATCTATCTTTTTCATCACGAATAGCACTTAACAACAATCTCATTAATAAAGAAACTTCTTCTTTTGGTCTCTTCCAATTTTCTGTAGAAAATGCATAAAGAGTTAAATATTTAACACCAAGTTGACCACAAACTTCAACAATATCGCGAACAGAATTTACGCCTTCGCGATGTCCAGCAATTCGGGGTAATCCTTTTTTCTTTGCCCATCGTCCATTGCCATCCATAATAATTGCAATGTGCTTTGGAATAGGACCCGAAAGCAGAAGATTATCTTGTAAATCTTTATCTTTCCCTGTAGCTTTAACGCGTGATTTCACAATTGGTTAACCAAAACTTATATTAATTTCTATTTTTTATAGTTTAAAAGTAAGCTAATATGGTTAGAATTTCAAATGAATAAAAGCACTTTATTTAATGATTAGACCGAAAACTTCATATATAATTTATTTACTTCCAGCATTATTTTATCTTACTGATTTTCTAATTCGTTGGAAATCTCTAAGCTTAATTGACTCAAATGGGATACTTAATTTTTCAATTTCTATAATATTCGAATTAGTTTTTTATATCTCTATTTTCTTTTTAATAAGTAGAACCTCTTACCCAAAATTATTATCAATCTCTTTTGGTTTGATGATTGCCCTTTTACAACTAATCGTCTATAGTCATTATCTTTATTTCGGAGTTTTACCAAACAACTATTCACTTTGGTTTCTGGCAAATCAGTTTGTTAATACAATTAGTTTACTTTTAAATTCTATCGAATGGTGGCATTTCATTGTTTTAGTTTTTCTTACAATTTTTTATGGATTAATAATTCTTAAGAGTGTTCGCAAAATTACAAATTGGAAATTTAGAAAGGGTTTGGTTTTAATTATTGCCAGTTTTGTAGTCATCCTATTTTTTAATAACAATGTGAAGTTTTATACACAAAGTTACTCAGTTACTCCTGCAACAATCTTTGCAATTAAATATTTTACTTCCGAGTTATTTTTTGGAAAATCAATTTTAGGGAATCGTGGATTCATTCAGAGGAAATTTGAGATCGAAGAAAAAATAATTATTCCACCAAAATATAACGTTCTAATTTTACTTAGCGAAAGTTTACGTAAAAAGAATTTACATTGCTATGGATATGAAAGAGGAACAACTCCATTTCTCGACTCACTCTTAAAAGAAAATAAATTAATTAAATTCGAAAATCATACGAGCAACGCTGTATCAACACAATTTTCTGTTCCAATAATGATGTCTGGGATTTTTAGTTTTAGAAGAGTAAATACTCCTTATTTACAAGATTTTTCAAAACATTGGTTTGGCACTACAAATTTTCTAATCTCCTCACAATTAATGGCTCGTAATTCAATTGAAAAAGTTTACAATACATCATTTGATACTTTTATTTGTCAGGAAAGAAGTGGATTACCAATTTATAACGACATGGCTTTCAACGATAATGGGTTGCTTCCCCTTTTTAAAAACGAACTTTCTAAAATCAAAATAAATAAATTTTTCGGAGTCATCGGATTTAATAATACACACTATCCATACACAACTTCAGCAATGAGTAATTTAGAATTTAATCCTTCAACACTTCGCTCTGTAAATGCTTACGATAATACAATTCTTGAACAGGATGAGATAATAAAAAAAATATTTATTACACTCCAGCAAAATAAATTACTCGATTCTACGATAGTAATATTTACTTCGGATCATGGTGAAGCATTTGGAGAACATAATCATTCTGGTCATTTAAAATCTTTATACGAAGAAGAAATAAATATTCCTTTATTAATTTACACTCCCACTTCATTTCCGAAAAAACTAAAAGAAAGGTTAATGCAAAACATTTATACGAATACATCACATCTTGATATTTTCCCAACAGTTTTAGAATTTCTTGGCAACTCAGACTCAATAAAATTAAAATATCTGCAAACCGGAAATTCATTACTTCAACCAATTAATAAACAGCGTAATATTCCAATGTTTGTGTTGGATATTTCAAACAGTGAAGGATTAATTGAAGGAAATTTTAAATATATCGAAACAAAAGATGGCTCTCACATTTCACAAGAATTATTCAATACCAAATCCGATCCAAAAGAATTAAATAACTTATGGAAGAAATTAACTCAAAAAGAAAAATCGGATTGGATTAATAAATTGGAGAAAATAAGAATTGCTAGATTAACAATTGATAATGAAAATTAATTGTTTCTTAAGTAGTTTTTAAAAATAAAGCCATCATGAATTTCTTCTTCTTCAAGATGATATAAAATTTCAATCAAATGTTCGTAAGGTGGAAAAAATATATCACCATCAGTTTCATTTTCAACTAAAGTTAGAAATAAACCATCAACTCGATTTATAGTTTGCTGAAAAATTTCGCCACCACCAATTATAAAAACTTTCTCTTCGTTTTTTAAAATTTCAAGTGCTTCATCAATAGAACTATAAGTTTCTACATCATCAATTTTTTTTGAAGAGATAACAATATTTTTTCTGTCGGGTAGTTTTTTGCCAAGTGAATCAAAAGTTTTTCTTCCCATTAAAATTGTATTGCCTGTTGTTAGCTTCTTAAATCTTTTTAAATCCTCTGAAATGTGCCAAGGAAGTTTTCCATCTTTACCAATTACTCTTTTACTATTCAGAGCAGCAATTATATACAACTTCAAACCGCAACCTCAAATTTTATTGACTCACAACTTTCGTAACCAATTAAATTAAAATCTTCAAACTGTAATTGGTCAATTGGTTTTTTAAGAATTTCTAATTTCGGTCTTGGTTTTGGTTTTCTTTTTAATTGCTCTTTCAATCCATCAACATGATTTAAATAAATATGTGCATCTATAATTGTGTGACTAAAATATCCGGATTTCATTCCAACTTCGTTTGCAATAATTTGTGTAAGCAATGAATACGCTGCAATATTAAATGGAATCCCGAGCGCAATATCACCCGAGCGTTGAGTGAGATGACAATTTAAATTTTCTCCAATTACATTAAATGCAAAAGTATAATGACATGGTGGCAGTTTACTATTATGCGCATTTCCCGGTTCCCATGCTGAAACAACCATTCTTCTCGAATTCGGTTGCGTTTTTAAAAGTTTAATAATTTCAGCAATCTGATCAAATTCTACAACTTCATATTTTCCTGTTGCAGGATTTATTTGCGCACTCGGAAATTTTCTCCAATATCTTCCATAAGCTGTGTCGAGATTTCCATTTTCATCTGCCCACGCATCCCAAATTTTTGTATGCTTGCGCAGATTTCTAATATGATCATCTCCCGATAAATACCACAAAACTTCGTACAACATAGATTTGAAATTCATTTTCTTTGTTGTGCAAAGTGGATAGCCTTCACTCAAATCAATTTTATAATGTTCCGAAAAACAGGAAATGGTATTCATTCCGGTTCTGTTTGTTTTTCTAACACCCTTTGTTAAAACACGATCAACTAAATCTAAATATTCAATCATAAAACTTTTATTTTAATGTGACACTGCAACTCCTGCAGCAAAATTTCCAACTTCTATTTTCTTAATTATACTATTTGTTGAAGTATTAATCAATATTACAATTCCAATATTTTTACTTCCAGTAGTCGGATGATGTGGCGCTTCAGAAGTTAATAAATTTTCGCATGAAACTACCGCAATATTTCCATTTTTTGAAATTGCAATTCCATGTGGTTGTTGACCAACATTTTGAATTGTTGAAACAACTTTCCGTTGACTTACATTTATTACAGAAACCGAATTGGAATTTCTATTCGCGACATAAATATATTCCCCATTTGGAGTTATATCGAGAATTAACGGCCGTAAACCAACATTTATCGAATCAACAATTTTTCGCTGATTAATATCTAAAACACGCACTTCATTCGACTGCGCACAGGTAATAAATGCAAACTTGCTATCTTTTGTAATTACAGATTGATATGGTTCGAAATTTTTCGAAGCAGTCGGTGGCGAAGAAACTTTTGCCGATAATGGAATTACATCCAGAATTGTTTGCTGATCACAATCTATTAAAGTAATATTGTCCGAAAATTGATTTGCAGAAATTGCATATTTACCATTTGGCGTTATCGAAATTCCATGAGGAGCAATCATTCTGGGATCTAAAAAATTTCCGATTAAACTCATCGTCTTTGTATTAATTGTAGAAATCCCGGTTTGCGATGAACTGAAATTTGCAACGTAGCCGGTATCGTTTGTAATTGATAACGCAACTTGCGATGGAGAAATAATTCCAGAACTCAATTCAGCCACTTTTTTATTATCAGAAATATTAAATTTTAAAATTTTATTTCCGGAAATTAAGTTCACATAATAAAATTGATTTTTGCTATCAATCGTAACATTATGTGGTGCAAGTGGTGGTTGTAATTTTGTATCTAAAACTCCAGTTGTAATAAATCGAGTTACTCTTTTTAAAGAGAGATCAATTATTGCCGCTAAATCTTCACCTTGATTTGTAACAATTGCAATTCCTTCACTCGGAATTTCTGTAAAAGGAATATTTCCATTTTCATCTTTCGCACCTTTATCAATCCAATTCATTAAAACTTTTATCTGTTCTTTTGGTAACTGAATTTCTGCAGAAGGCATTGTTGGTTTTGAAATTGGAGCAACCGTCGAATCAATATTCAAATGATAAACGAGATGACTTTTAGTTGACTTAAAAGGAATTACCCATGAGACACCATTATCTTCTTTCATTAAATCATTCCAATTTGAAAAAGAAGATTCCTCAGATGAACTGTGACAACCACTAACTCCACAACTGCTATTTAAAATTGGTTTAATATGATTTGAAAAAGTAACTGAAGAAGAATCAATTATTTTATAATTATTTGGACGAGCTTCAGCAACTAAAGATGAAATAATATTACTTTGTTCGTTGTTGCAATTTTTTTCAAGAAGAATTTTATAATAATAATCTCTTCCATCTACTAATGGAGTATCTACAAAACCACCACGCAATATTGACTGAAATGATTTTCTGAATGTAGAATTTTGAATTCGAACATTTTGAATTGTATCCCGATAAATTGAATATTGATTAAATACTTCTGATCCACTCCAAACTATTGTTGCCGAAGCATTTCCGTTAACGACATAAATATATTCTAAATCTTTTGTTTCATCACAATTTATATCAATAGGATTATTTTGACTGCAGGAATTGCAAAATAAAAGAGATAAATAAAAAATAAATTGTGAGGGTGAGTACTTCATAAAAGTATTATAAATATAAGATATTATAGACTAAAAATAATATTCTTTATCTTGCTTCTACATTTTTTGCAAGGTATTTTCGAACTTATGAAACTTAAACAATTAATTATTTTGACCTTTCTGTTTATAAATCCACTTTTTCCATGCGACTATTGTGTAGTTGGATTACAACAATATTACTCAAGTGAAAATCAATCAAGTATTCGGATTGATTTTCGATTTCAACAATTTGATGGATTAATTCGTGGTTCAAATCCAATACAGTCGCGAGATAATTTAAAAGCATCATACTCAACTTCCTATCTTACATACAATTATTCTTTCCAACAATTTGGAATTTCTGCAACTGTTCCATTTACAAGTAAAATTCAGGAAAATAAATTTACATTGGATGCTTCGAGTTTTCTTCATTTTCATCATGGAGATAGATCGGAACTTGCCGGTACAAATAATTTAACTGATTCTTACATAGAAAAATATTCTTCAAATGGAATTGGCGATATGGTAATTTTGGCTCGTTATACAATTTTGCAAGAGATGTCTTCATTATTCTATAAAGTAAATATTCAAGCTGGTTCAACAATTCCGACTGGCTCGATAGATTCGCGCGACGAATTTAAATATTTATTACATCCTCATTTACAAAATGGAACCGGAACTTCTACTTTATTATTTAATGTTAATGGATTTTTAAGTGAAGAGAATCGTTCTGTAACTGCAAGTATTATGATTGGCAAACCGTTAAACTCAAAAAATAAATATCAAGAAGGTCTTGGAATTACATACGACTTAATTTATCGACATCAATTTAAACCTACTTTTCTTTCTTCTGAAAGTTTTATTACAACTAATATGGGCTTCCTTGGAAAAAACATTGGAATTGAAAAATATAATAATATCAAAATAGAAGATTCCGGTGGCACATATATTTTTGGAGTTGTTGGAACTTCATTTTTGGTTTATGAAAATATAATCTTTGAAGTTAATGGACAATTTCCGATTTATAAAAATTTAAACGGGACACAATCGGATGAGAACTTAAGAATATTAACTTCTTTGATGTATCTGTTATAAATTGCTAAATGGATATTAAAAATAAAAAAGTTCTCATACTCGGTGGATGGGGCTTAGTTGGCTCTGCCGTTTGCAGAAAATTAATAGAAGAAAAACCAAAACAAATAATTATAACTTCCCTTCTTAAAAAAGAAGCAATCAAAGCTGTAAAAGATTTTCAAGCTGAATTCCCGTCACTTCCAAAAAATTATTTTATTCCATGGTGGGGAAATATTTTCCATCGAAATAAATTTAAAGATTTAAGTAAAAAGCAAATTTTCGCAAATCAAAAAAATAGAAATGTTTTTATTAGTGACATTCTTGACGAACTCACAACTGATTTGTTGAAATCTTCTTCCATCTTTAATCTACTTTCACTACATAAACCCGATGTTATAATCGATTGTGTTAATTCAGCAACTGCAATTGCATATCAAGATATTTTCCAATCAGCAAGAGCTGTTAGGCATGCAATTAACAATAAATCATTCGAACAACTTCGAAATACTTCCGAACTTTTACTCGCAACTTTATACATCCCACAAGTTATAAGGCATGTTCAATTATTTTATCGTTCAATGAACCATTTAAATACTAAAGTATATTTAAAAATTGGAACTAGCGGAACCGGTGGAATGGGTTTGAATATTCCATACACGCATAGTGAGGAACGTCCTTCGAGAGTTTTACTTAGTAAATCTGCAGTTGCAGGAGCGCATACACTTTTACTTTTTTTAATGGGAAGAACTCCCGACGCACCAATTACAAAAGAAATAAAACCAACTGGCGCAATTGCGTGGAAACAAATTGGTTTTGGAGAAATTAAGAAAAAAGGAAAATCAATTCCGTTAGTTGATCTTCCAATTAATGAAACCGTTGAACTAACAAACTCACTACTCTTAAAAGATAAATCTTTAAAAATAAATAATTTGAAGAAAAATTTAAAATCAGTTTTTATTAATACTGGTGAAAATGGAATTTTTTCACGTGGTGAATTTGAAGCAATTGCAACTCCCGGACAAATGGAATTTATTACTCCGGAAGAAATTGCAGATAGCGTTGTTTATGAAATAAAAGGTGGAAATACTGGCCGAGATATTATTAATGCACTCGATAATGCAACTCTCGAACCAACTTATCGCGCAGGATTTATGTTTGATAAAGCTTTACAGAAAATGAAGAAGCTTGAAAAGTTGAACAATGTAGAAAGTGTTGCTTTCGAAATGCTTGGTCCTCCTCGCCTTTCTAAACTTTTATATGAAGCATTCCTTTTAAAAATTAATTATGTATCTTTCGAAAATGTAATTTCAGAAAATCCAAAAAATATTTCTGCCAAACTTTTACAATATATTTCAACAAATATAAACTTGCGTTCACAAATTATTTCAATTGGAATTCCAATTTTATTACCCGATGGAAAAAGATTAGTAAGAGGCGAAACAATTAAAATTCCTCCATTTCAAGGAGAAAATGAAATTAAGATTACAAACAAAAATATTGATGTTTGGGCAGAAAGTGGTTGGGTTGATTTGAGAGAAAGTAATATTAAAAAATGGATTGCACGATTTAATACTTTGAAAAACAATGTTGCAAAATTAAATAAAAACGAAACAAGTTCACGTCACTTTTACGACAAGGAATATTGGAATAATCTTCAATCAATTGAACCCGGAAAACTTGTTGGCTGGATTTTCTCGACTGAGGAACAAGGCCAACGAATGAAATAATTAATTTTTAAAAGGAGCTACAATGATTAACATCTTCAAACTTAATTCAACTAAAGTTTTAGTTATTTGTCTCTGTTTAATTTTAAGTTTTAACCAAAACTTTATAATCGGACAAACATCAAAACTAACTAAAAGTGTTGATGAGCAATTATTTTCTAAAACAAAATATCGTTTAATTGGCCCATTTCGTGGTGGTAGAAGTGCAGCCGCAGTTGGCAGTTACAAAAATAAAAATACATTTTATTTTGGCGCAACTGGTGGTGGTGTTTGGAAAACTACAGATGGCGGAAGTAATTGGTTAAATATTTCCGATAAATTTTTCGGTGGTTCAATTGGCGCAGTTGCAATTGCACCAAGTGATGAGACAATTCTTTACGTCGGCGAAGGGGAAAATACAATGCGAGGAAATGTTAGCGAAGGTCTCGGCGGAATTTGGAGAACTGATGATGGCGGAAAAACTTGGAAAAATCTTGGACTAAAAGATACCCGACATATTTTGAGAATTATTATTCACCCGAAAAATCCAGATGTAGTTTGGGTGGCAGCGATGGGACATTTATTTGGTCCAAATGAAGAACGCGGAATTTTTAAAACCACAAATGGCGGAAAAACTTGGGAAAAAACTTTATTCGTAAATAATCAAACTGGTTGTAGTGATTTAGTTATGGAGCCAGGAAATCCAAATGTTTTTTATGCCGGAATGTGGAGATTAATTAGAACTCCTTACAGTCTCGAAAGTGGCGGCGATGGAAGTGGATTATATAAAAGTATAGATGGCGGAGAAACTTGGACAAATATTTCCACAAAAAAAGGATTACCAAAAGGAATTTGGGGAATTGTTGGTGTTGCAGTTGCTCCTTCAAATTCAGAAAAAATTTATTCTATAATTGAAAATAAAGATGGTGGTTTGTACATGAGTTCAGATGCTGGAGAAACTTGGACTCTCGCCGGAAACGATAATAATATTCGTCAACGTGCTTGGTATTATACAAAAGTTTTTGTCGATCCAAAAAATGAAAATAAAGTTTATTGCCCGAATGTTGGTTTTATGTACAGTAACGATGCAGGAAAAACTTTTCAAAGTTTGCAAACTCCACATGGTGATCATCATGATTTATGGATTGACCCTGAAGATGGAAATAGAATGATTGTTGCTGATGATGGTGGTGCACAAATTTCTTTTGATGCCGGAAAAAATTGGAGTACTTATTTAAATCAACCAACAGTTCAAATTTATCGTGTGAGTACAGATAATGCATTCCCGTATCGTGTAATGGGTGGCCAACAAGATAATTCTGCTTTCAGAATTAAAAGCAGAACTTATGGTTCATCGATAACAATGCAAGACATGGATATTACTGCTGGAAATGAAAGTGGGTATGTTGTCGCTGATCCAACTAATCCTGAAATAACTTATGGCGGAAATTACATGGGAACTTTGCAACGCCTCGATCATAAAACTGGCGAACTTCGCCAAATAAATGTTTGGCCAATTGATAATATGGGAGCCGGAGCTGAAGCTGCTAAATATAGATTTCAATGGAACTTCCCTATTTTCTTTTCACCGCATAATCCAAAAAAATTATATGCTGCCGGAAACCATTTATTTGTTTCTGAAAATGAAGGGAAAAGTTGGGAATCAATCAGTCCCGATTTAACTACAAACGATAAATCAAAACAAGCATCAAGTGGCGGACCAATTACAAAAGATAATACTTCGGTAGAATATTATTGTACAATTTTTACTGCAACAGAGAGTCAACTTGAAAAAGATTTATTATGGAGTGGAAGTGATGATGGGTTAATTCATGTAAGTAAAGATGGTGGAAAAAATTGGGTAAATGTAACTCCAAAAGATCTTCCAAAATTTATGATGTGGAATTGTGTTGAAGTTGATCCTTTTAAAAAAGGAACTGCATATTTTGTTGGAACAAGATACAAACTCGATGACTTTTCACCATACATTTATAAAACAGATGATTACGGTAAAAATTGGGATCGAATTGATAATGGAATTAATAAATTACATTTTACAAGAGCGTTACGCGCAGATCATAAAAAAGCCGGACTTCTTTATGCAGGTACTGAATATGGAATGTATATTTCTTACGACAACGGCGAAAACTGGAAATCATTTCAACTTAATTTACCAATAGTACCAATTACCGATCTTGCAATTAAAAACAATGATCTCATTGTCGGAACTCAAGGCAGAAGTATTTACATCCTCGACGATTTAACTGTTGTTCAAAATAAAAATGCAGATATCGTGAATAAAAATCTTTTTCTTTTTGATGTAAATCCATCTTACAGAATGATGGGAATGGGTGGCAGATTTGGAAATTTCAATATCAACTTAAAAAATGTCGGCACAAATCCACCAAATGGAGTTATACTAAATTATTTTCTGAAGAATGTTGACGACTCAACTAAACTTTCAGTTGAAATTTTCGACAAAAATAAAAAATCTATAAAAACTTTTTCAACTTCTTCAAAAGAAAATAAACTTGATATTTCAAAAGGAATGAATCAATTTGTTTGGGATATGAATTATCCGGAAGCAGAAAAACTTGAAGGATTAATAATTTGGAACGGATCAATTGGTGGTCCAAAAGCATCTCCGGGAAATTATACCGCAAAATTTAAATTAGATAAAGACTCATCTGAAACTTCTTTTACAATACTATCCGATCCAAATTACAAAACAACTCAAACTGAATACGACGAACAATTTAATTTCCTTTTAACTGCAAGAGATAAATTTTCTGAAATAATTAAAGGAATAAAAAATATTCGTGATGTTCGACAACAATTAACTGATTTTGAAGCAAGAGTTGGAAAAGATTTACCAAAAGAAATTAAGCAACAAGTCGATACAATTAATAAACAAATAACTTTAGTTGAAGAAGCACTTCATCAAACAAAAGCTAAAAGTGGACAAGATGTACTGAACTTCCCCATAAGATTAGATGATAAATTGTCCGGAGTTTATGATGCAGCTGCTACTGGTTATACTGCACCAGCAAAACAAGTTTATGATGCGTATCAGGAACTTGCACAATCAGTTGATACAGAACTTGGTAAATTAAAAATTATTTTAAATGAAGATGTCGCAAAATTAAATTCAATGATTCACGAAAAATCTTTACCATTAATCGGATTAAAAAAGGAAACAAAATGAAACAAATAAAACTTCTTGTAATTATTTTTACAATTTCAATAACATCACTCTTTGGTGATGAAGGAATGTGGACTTTCAACAATCCACCTTATAAATTATTAAAAGAGAGATATAATTTTACACCAACTAAAGAATGGTTGGAAAAAATTCAACTTTCTTCAGTTCGCTTTAACGATGGCGGAAGTGGATCTTTTATTAGCTCAACCGGATTAGTTTTAACAAATCATCATGTTGCATTGGGACAATTACAAAAAATGTCATCACCTGAAATTGATTATGTGAAAGTTGGATTTTATGCAAACTCGAATTCTAAAGAAATTAAATGCACCGATTTAGAATTAAATGTTTTAATCTCAATGGAAAATGTAACCGCTAAAATTAATTCTACAGTTAAAAGCGATATGAATCCCAAAGATGCACTTGAAGCACGGAAAAAAATATTTGCTTCACTTGAAAAAGAAAGTACAGAAAAAACTAAACTTCGATCTGATATTGTAACTCTTTATAATGGTGGCGAATATTGGATTTATCGTTACAAAAAATATACCGATGTCCGTTTGGTTTTTGCCCCCGAGCAACAAATTGCATTTTACGGTGGTGATCCAGATAATTTTACTTTCCCAAGATATGATTTGGACATGACAATTTTTAGAATTTATGAAAACGATAAACCACTTCAATCGACTAATTTTTTAAAATGGAATAGTGCTGGCGCAAGTGAGAATGAACTTGTATTTGTTAGCGGTCATCCCGGTTCAACAAATAGATTACAAACAATGGCGCAATTTAATTTTAACAGAGATTATAGTTATCCTGCAAGATTAAAAACTTTTAAAGTAAGAATTGCAGCCTTAAAAAAATTCTCAGTATTAAATCCGGAAAATGCAAGAAAAGCAAAGGAACAAATTTTTAGTTTAGAAAATTCTTTAAAGGCCTCAATTGGAGAATATGATGGTTTAAAAAATCCGGCAATTACCGCAACTAAACAAAAAGAAGAAAATGAATTACGAAGCAGATTATCACTACAAAGCGAGTTGAATTCAAAATATTCTTCTTCTTGGAGCGATATTGAAATTGCTTATAAAAAATTAATTTCCAGATATAATGAACTTTTTTATCGATCTCTCGCCGGTTCAACACTTGCATCTCGTGGTTTAACATTAGTTAGATATATAAATGAAACTGCAAAAGAAGATTCCAAACGATTTGATGGTTACCATGAAGCACAACTTGCATCTTTAAAAATGCAACTCTTCAGTCCTGCACCAATTTATTCAGATATGGAAGAATTTGTAATCTCGGCAAGATTAAATGAAATTATTTCAGTACTCGGAGAAAATGATCAATTTGTAAAAATGGTGCTAAAAAATAAATCAATTGAGCAAACTGCAAAAGCTCTTTCAACTTCGGAATTAATAAATCCTGATTTTAGAAAAAAACTTTCTGATGGCGGAATTAGTGCACTAAATAAATCAACCGATCCGATGATTGTTTTAATGCGCGAGTACGACGCAATGAGTCGCGAAATGATAACTTGGCAAGAAGAAAATATTTCGAGTGTTGTAACGCCATCTGGTGAAAAAATTGGCAAAGCTCTTTTTGCAGTTTATGGAAGCGATAAATCTCCCGATGCAACTTTTACATTACGACTTGCTTATGGTTCTGTTAAAGGTTATCCGATGAATGGAACAATTGCACCGTATAAAACTGTTTACGGTGGATTATTTACACGCGCTATGGAATTTGATAATAAAGGTGATTTCGAACTTCCAAAAAATTATTGGGATAAGAAAAATAAAATCAATCCTTATGCACCATTAAATTTTGTCTCATCGTGCGATATTATTGGTGGCAATTCCGGCTCGCCTGTTATTAACGCAAACGGCGAAATTGTTGGATTAATTTTCGATGGAAATATTGAAAGTTTAGTTGGAAGATTTGTTTACGACGATTTTGCAAACCGAGCGGTTTCGGTTCATACAGGTGGAATGATGGAAGCCCTAAAAAATATTTACGATGCTAAAGAATTAGTGAGCGAGATCGAAGGATAATAATTTAATAAACTATCTTTAATAAATTAAAAGGCCACTTCTCGTGGCTTTTTTTATATTTAATTTTGATTTTTTATTCCTTCAAAGTATATTTTTTTCAGATCTTAATTTCAGTTTACTTACTTCGTCTTTTAGTTCAGATTGAATTTGCTGCGAATATTTATTTTTAAAATCAAAACTACTATTTCTTCTACTGTTGGATGGTATGTATTTTAGTAATTTTCTTTTTTCTTCATGTTATGTTACTAAACATCCACAAAAAGAGATACTACAAAAGCCGCTATTAGAGGTTAATTAATTAGGTGTTTTATCAAATTACCCCCCCAGATAAGTGGTATTGTTTTGTATTATTAAAATTGCTAATTCGTGTAAAATGTTTACTACTGTGGAAGTTAAAATACCATTTTGTATTTTCTATATTTTTGTCCCCCCGAATGGTCGGGGGGACAAGTAAATTGTAAAATAGTTAAATAGTTAAAAAGCCCTAATGGCGCGAACATGGTAGGGGCTGTTCTTACCGGGGAGGCTAGTAGTGCCTTGGGTGAAATCCTGAGCATTTGCCTCTACATAGCTGTACTCCGTAGAACTCCAATAGGGGTAATTCGCAAAACCGCCAACGATACTCTTTTGTAAATAAAGTAAATTAAGTTCATGCTTTGAAGGTAAGTACCAATCACCGTAAGTTACTCCATTAACAGTTACAGAATACTCATTACAAATCGTTGCAGCAAAAGTTTCGCCATCTACTACTCCTTGATTTGCAATAATTATTGCAGTATTTTTTATTCCTGCGCCAACCCCATCTGCTCTTGCTCTTGTATTTACATATGTACCACCATACCACCTCCTTCCGGGATCGGCTTTTTGATCTGATGTTGCTGCAATTAAACCATGTTTACCATTGTCATAGACATAAAATACTATACCTCCACCATAAGATTCTCCAATAGTATGCGTGACTGCTCCAGCTGAGGGTGTGGTCCAAGTTAAAGTTCCACCGGAATTGGTGGACAATACCTGACCACTCGTTCCCACTGCGGTTAAACCTGTCCCACCATTGGCAACAGCTAATGTGCCAGTAACACCGGTTGTTAATGGAAGCCCAGTTAGATTTGTTGCAACACCTGAAGCAGGAGTGCCTAAAGCAGGTGTCGTAAGTACTGGACTCGTTAATGTTTTACTAGTTAGTGTCTCTGTCCCACCCAACGTAGACAGGGTTCCAGTAGTAGGTAAGGTAACTGAAGTGGTAGCAGTTGATATTAACGTAGTGGCAAAATCTCCAGACGTAGTTAAATTGCCCCCTAAGGTGATCGTTTTACCCGTATTAGCCACTCCAGTACCTCCATTAGCGCCAACAACTACGCCCGTAACATTAGTAGCACTACCAGAGGTAACCGCATTAGTAACAAACGCAGTTGTTGCAACTTGTGTTGTATTGTTTCCTGCAGTAGCGGTAGGTGCTAGCGGTACTCCGGTAAATGTTGGACTTGCTAAAGGTGCTTTTGCATCTAAGGCCGTTTGCAACCCACTCGTCTTAGCAATCGATAAAGCACCATCTGCTATAGCCGTAGTATTCCCTACACTGGTAACAGGGCCTGTTAAGTTCGCATTCGTGGTTACTGTTCCAGCATTACCAGACACACTACCAACTATAGGATTGGTTACCGTTAAGTTTGCCAAAGTACCTACACTTGTTAAACTAGACCCTGTTACTGTTGATGTTAAGGTTGTGCCAGTTAGTTCATTCGCAGCTACTGCTCCACCAGCTGCGGGTGTAGTCCAAGTTAAAGTTCCGCTACCTGTGGTGCTCAATACTTGATTAGCGGTCCCATGTGAATTTGGATAAGTTACTGCACCAGCCGTAATAGTACCGCTGGTTTTTACATTTGTTATACTACTATTGCCAAGTGTTACAGTATTTGACCCATTTCCAATTGCGTTATACCCGATAACAATTTCATTAACTGCATCATTTGCTAATGGCCTAGATAATGCTCCAACTAAAACGGAATTATTAATTGCTGTATTATATGTTGCATTATCGGCAATATATCTTCCTGAAAAAGCACCAAGAACTGCATTGTAATTACCTGCAGTATTTCTATCTATAGCAGCGACACCTATTGCAGTGTTGTTACTTCCTGTGGTGTTGGAAATAAATGCCTGATAGCCACTTGCTGTATTGTAGTCTCCGCTTGTAATTGAACTCAATGCACCTATCCCAACGCCTGTATTGTAAGTTGCAGCACTCAAAGTTCCTGTAGTTTTGTGCCCTACCAGCAAGCCTCCAGTAAAATCAGTTCCTTCGGTTTTAGATATTAGTTCTGTAGTAATCAATATCCAAGCACTGCCTGTGTAATAATAAAACCCCGCAGTTCCATCGGTTTGGTAAATTAATAAACCGGTTGCAGGTGAACTTATTGCATCTTTTTGAGTTGTAGTCATTCTTGGCACAAGAAATCCTTTTGTTGTACTGGTTACATCAAGTAGCGATGTAGCAGCTGGAGTTGTTGTACCTATGCCAACTTGAGAAAATGCAATGTTTGTTAAAAAGAAAAATAGTAAAAATGTTTTTTTCATAAATCTTTTTTTGTTTGAATAACAATTTTTTTAAAGGTGTGACTTGACCTAAGAGTAAATAAATTTGTGCCTATTGTCAAGTAAAAGTGGGTATTTAATTTTATTTTTTATTTCAAAAATAGCAACTTTTTAAATTCCGATTTATCGTTTTGGATGATTTTGTAATAATAAACTCCACTTGGTAAACTTCCAAAGTTAAATCTAACTTCGTGGAATCCTGCCTCCATTGGTTTGTTTAATATCTCTACAACTTCTTTTCCGGTTAAATTATATAATTTTATATTTGCAACTCCACTAACTGGTAATTGAAAACTAATCACTGTCTCATTGTTAAATGGATTTGGATAGTTTCCATCTATTACTATTTTGTTTGGGTTTAATCCTAATGTTATTTCTTCCTCTTTGTTATACTCAAACTTTCCATCTCTATCTATTTGTTTTAATCTGTATGAGTATCTTCCTTTTCTTATTCCATTATCTGTAAATTTATAATTTCGAATTATGTTGCTTGTTCCATTTCCTTTTACAAATCCTATCTTTGTCCAATTATTTATACTATTATCATTCCCTTGAATTATTTTTTTCTCAATATCAAATCCATAATTGTTTGTCTCGGTTATTGTTTCCCATGTTAATACCACATCTCCATTAAAAATGTTTACTTTAAAATTGGTTAATTCCACTGGTAGTGGTGCAACCGATCCTGCCAAAGAAATTTCATTTATTGTTTTACTCGAAATTGAATTACTTACAACATAATTACTTGTTGTTTCATTTGTTGTGCTTGTAATTGGATACCATGCAGTCCCATCATGATAATTAACCTGCAAGGTTGATTCGGTTAATCCACTTAGTTCAGCATCTTCGTAATTTACTTGTATTGTTCCACTAAAAGCATTTGTGGTTGGAGAGAATTGATAAACTCTTGCGACATAAGTTCCAGAGGTTGAGTTTGTAACAGTTGTATTTTTTGATAAACTTAAATTAGATAATGTAAAATCTGATGATGGAACTATCGTTAAATTAAGTGCGTTAAATGTTGTATTGGCTGTAATAAATAAATTCGTTCCGCTGGGAATAGTAAATACTTGTGCATTTAAATTTAATGCAATTAAAAATATAAAATATAATATTATGTTTTTCATTTGTTACTCCTTTGATGAATAATCTTTTTCAGATTTTGATTCAAGTTTGTTTATTTTCTTTTCCAATTTTGAAATAATTACTTCCTGCTTTTGCATTTGTTCTTGTTGCTCTTGTATTGCTTTTACCAAAATTGGTATTATTTCTGTTGTATTTAATCCCAAATGATCTTTATCCATATTTGTTACTAAATCATAATTTACCAACTTATTTTCTTCAACAACTTTTTTAACTTCTTGAGCAATAAATCCAAATGTCTTTTCTTTAGTTTTAGATCTGTTATAAATAAATTCAACAGGTCTTAATTTATTAATAAAATTAAGACCAATAGGTATATTTTTGATTGCATGTTTAATTTTCAGATCTGATACATTTGTCCAACTACCAAACATTCTGTATGTATCTCCAGATATTGTAACTTCATTACTTGCTGTAGCACTACTAGGATTTGCGTATTCACCAATACAAATATTGAATGAGCCCGATGTAATCTGATTACCTGCATTATGTCCTAATGCAAGGTTTCTAGATCCTGTTGTATTAGCACTTAAAGAATAAGAACCCAATGCAATATTTTCAACTCCAGTAGTATTTGCATTCATTGCGTTTTGGCCAATTGCAATATTAATTTGACCTGAAGTATTGTTATAAAGTGTACTTGGTCCAATTCCAATATTTGTGGTTCCACCACTAGAATTATAAAATGCATTTTCTCCTATACCAATTGAATTTGTAGTGTTACTACTGTTATACATTGAATTTTTTCCAATTGCAATATTATTAGAATTTGCTGTGTTATTCTTAATTGCTCGAAAGCCAATAGCAACATTATATTTAGTTGTGCTGTTTTGATAAAGTGCCTGATGACCTAAAGCTACATTATATTCACCTGAAGTATTCGATCTCATTGCTTCAGATCCTAATGCAATATTGGAAAACCCTTGAGTATTAGAGTATAATGAATTATATCCAATAGCAGTATTACTGTCACCAGACGTAATAGATTGCAGTGAGCCAATTCCGACACCAATATTATAATCTGCACCACTTGAATGTAGCGTCCCGGTTGTGTTGTGACCTAACAAAAAACTATTTGTAAAATATGTGCCACCAACTTTTGTTGTTAAATTATTCGTAAGTAAAATCCACGCACTACCTGTGTAATAATAAAATCCTGATGTTCCATCTGTTTGGTAAATTAATAAACCTGTTGCAGGTGAACTAATTGCATCTTTTTGAGTTGCTGTCATTCTTGGCACAAGAACTCCTTTTGTTGTACTGGTTACATCAAGTAGCGATGTAGAAGCTGGAGTTGTTGTACCTATGCCAACTTGAGAAAAAGAAATATTTATTAAAAATAAAAATACAAATATGAATCTATACATAAATCCTCCTTGGGTTAAATTATTAATTAATATTGTGTTTTACATTTGTTACTCCTTTGATGAATAATCTTTTTCAGATTTTGATTTTAGTTTGTTTACTTCTTTT